>CAJBCQ010000192.1 GCA_903951595.1 uncultured Hyphomicrobiales bacterium
GTTGTCGTTCTTCGCGGGGCTGCCTTCCGGCCCTGCCATCATCGTTGTGGCTGGCGGTATTTACATTCTGTCGCTGCTGGCCGGGCCAGTGGGGGGTGCCTTAACTTCCCGTCTCTCCAATAAACACAGGACCGCATGAAACACTTTGCCATCGCCGTGCTTGCTCTCATGTCTGTTCCCGCCTCGGCGGCTGAGCCTTTGAAGGTGACAGCGAGCTTTTCCATTCTGGCCGATATGGCGCGGGAAGTGGGTGGCAAGCGTGTGGAAGTCACCTCGCTGGTTGGGCCGGGTGAAGATGCACATGCCTTTTCACCGGCACCCACCCATGCGGCCATGGTTGCCAAGGCAGATGTCATTCTTATCAATGGCTTGGGCTTTGAAGGCTGGATGGAGCGGCTGGTGCAATCAGCCAATGCCAAGGGGCTTGTCGTTACGGCAACTAAAGGCGTGAAAACCATCGAGCCCGAAGAAGATGGCCACGACCATGGCCATGATCATGGTGACGATCATGGTGATGAAGTTGATCCCCATGCTTGGCAGGATGCGCGCAATGGCATTGTTTACGCTGTCAACATTGCCGAGGGCTTGTGCAATGTTGACAGTGTCAACTGTGCCGAATACCGCGCGAATGCGGCGGCTTATTCGACGAAGCTGGAAGCGGTGGATGATGAAATCCGCGCTGCATTTGCTGCCATTCCAGAAGAAGGGCGCAAGGTCATCACCTCGCATGATGCATTCGGCTATTTCGAAGCGGCTTATGGCGTGGAATTCATGGCAGCGCATGGCGTTTCGGAAAAGTCCGAAGCTTCCGCCAAGGACATTGCCAAGCTCATCCAGCAGATCAAAAAAGAGAAGGTTCGCGCGCTGTTCGTGGAGAATATCTCCGACCCGCGTCTGATTGAACAGATCGCCACCAATGCGGGGATCCAGCCATCGGGTGAGATTTATTCGGATGCGCTGTCGCCAGCTGGTGGGCCTGCTGCCACTTATATCGACATGATGCGTTTCAATGCACATGCCTTGGCGGCGGCGATGCGCTAAGCTTTTTGCATGAACATGATTCCCGCCTTTGCTGACATTGAAGATGCCGCCACCCGCTTGGCCGGGGCGGCGGTGCATACACCGCTTCTGGAGTCACCCTTGCTCAATGCGCGATGCGGCGGGCGGGTGCTGATCAAAGCCGATTGTTTGCAGCGGACGGGATCGTTCAAATTCCGGGGCGCGTGGAACCGCATTTCGCGGCTCGACGCGGCCCAACAGAAGGGCGGGGTGGTTGCCTATTCTTCCGGCAATCACGCGCAAGGGGTTGCTGCGGCGGCTCAGTTGAAGGGCCTTCCCGCCGTCATCGTGATGCCTGCCGATACGCCTGCCATCAAGATTGCCAATACGCGCGGATTTGGGGCTGAAGTGGTGCTCTATAACCGCGCCACTGAAAGCCGCGAGGAAATTGCGGCGGGGTTGGTTGCACAGCGCGGGGCGGTGTTGGTGCCGCCGTTTGATGATCCGTTCATCATTGCAGGTCAAGGCACAGCCGGATTGGAGATTGCTGAGCAGGCCAAGGCGCGCGGGCTTTCGCTGGATGCCATGCTCGTTTGTTGTTCTGGCGGTGGGCTGACGGCTGGCATTGCGCTGGCGTTGGAACAGCTTGCACCGCAGGCTGATATTTACAGCGTGGAGCCGGAAGGCTTTGACGATATGGCCCGTTCGCTTGTTTCGGGAAAGCGTGAAGTGAATACGGCCAGTTCTGGTGGGTTCTGCGATGCGTTGCTGACACCGACACCGGGAGAATTGACGTTCCCCATCAATCTGCCGCGCCTTCGCGGTGGTTTTGTGGTGACGGATGAGGAAGTGCGGGCAGCGATGCGCTTTGCGTTCCGTGAATTGAAGCTGGTTGCAGAACCCGGCGGTGCTGTCGCCCTTGCTGCCGCATTGGCTGGCAAATTGCCGCTTGATGGTCGGGTGACGGGCCTTATCATCTCCGGCGGCAATGCCGATCCAGAGACTTTCGCGCGGGTGCTGGCGGCCTGATCAGGCGGTGATGGCGGGAGCTTCGTCGGCTTCAGGCACCGGCGGCTGGGCGTTGCCGCGCAAGATCACGATACGGCGCTTTTCGGTGGCGGTGAAAGCGGGTGTGTCGGGCAGGGCCACGGGCGGTTGCTCGATTTCCGGTGCCGATTCTGCTTCCGGCTCGGTGGAGGACACCAGTTTGAGGTGAGACTCCGGCGCGGGTGCTGCGGCCAAGCGGGTGGCGGTGGGAACGAAAAGGTCTTCGTCCTCGGTGAAATATTGCAGGTTCGTGGTGGGTGCGGGGGTTTCATCCTTGGCACTGGAAGGAACCAGGCTGGAAAGCAATTCGGCTTCCAGTGCTTTGAACCTGGCCGCACAGTCTTCCAGACGCGCATAGACGTTGCGCTGTTCGCCCGCCATGTCTTTCAGGCGAGCTGTTTCAGCGGTCAGCACCATGCGGCTGCCGGAAGTGCCGAGAATTTCGGGTGCCAGCGTGCCCAGGCCATCCAGCACTTCGGTTGCCATAAGGGTTTCAGCCGCGATCCTGCCACCTTGTTCAGCAATTTCAGGCAGGGCCTTGCGGGCTTCGATGATGCGTTGGGTAAGGCTGAGCATATCCGGGCCGGGGTCGGTGCTGGAATGGGTGGCAAGGGCGCGCTCAATGCGGCGCAGGGAGCCTAGAAGTTCAAGCGTATCGGGCTTTGCATGGCGGCGGGCATATTCATCGAGGAACCAGCGGCCACGCTCCGTTTCACGCACGGCGGCTTCGATTTGCTCAAACGTGCCGCTCGAAACGGTTTTGGACTTACGGTTGCTCATATTTCACGCCTTACTCACTGACTTTCTGATTTTGCTGATTATTCTGGAAACTGGTTAGCGTTTGGTTTAGCGCCAGACAGAATGAGCCGTCTTTCTTTCAGCCTGTCGCTTTCGCTGTTCTATGCCGCGCTGTTTTCAGCGTTTGGCGTTTACATGCCGTTCATACCTGTGTGGTTGGCGGCCAAGGGGCTGGGGCCGCAGGAAATTTCCATCTGCATGGCCTTGCCGATGACGGTGCGGCTGTTGGTGCCGTTCTGGGGCTTTGCGGCGGACCATTTGCGTAATCAGCGGCTGGTCATTGCGGTATGCCTTGGGGTGGCGCTGCTGGCGGGGCTGGCGCTCCTATCGGCTTCCGGCTTCTGGCCGATCCTGGGGCTGATGTTGCTGTGGAGCCTGTTCTGGACGCCGACAACGCCGCTGACGGAAGGATATGCGGTGACGGAAAGTGCCAGACGCGGGGCTGATTATGGTCGGGTGCGGGTTTGGGGCTCGGTCAGCTTCATTGCGGCCAATATGGCAGCCGGATGGATGCTTGATGCGGTGGATGCGCTGTGGATTTTGCCCATGATCCTGCTGTGTATGCTCGTGGCTTTGGCCTGTATCGGCCTGTTGCCGCCGGATAGCCGCCGGGCGGATGGTGTGGCGCGGGCGGGTGTAGGCGATGCGCTGGGGCTTCTGAGGCAGCGGCACATCCTGCTGTTCATGCTGGCGGCTGGTTTGGTGCAGGCCAGCCACGGGCTTTATTACAGTTTTTCTTCCGTGCATTGGCAGGCGCAAGGGTTTTCGGCTTCGCTGATTGGGGTTTTGTGGGCGGTGGGGGTGATTGCCGAAACGGTGTTGTTTGCGGTGGCGACGCGGCTGTTGGGCAATGCGAGCCCCCATCTTTTGGTGTTGGTGGGGGCGGTGATTGCGGTTGTGCGTTGGGTGCTGATGGCCTTTGATCCACCCGTTTCCGCGCTATTCATTTTGCAGGCCATGCATGCGGGCAGTTTTGCGGTGACGCATATGGGTACGATGAAATTCATAAGGTCGAGCGTGCCGCCGGCTTTGGCGGGCACGGGGCAGGGTGTTTATACAGCCCTTTCGGCAGGCATGCTGACGGCACTGGCCATGCTGGCTTCCGGCCCGCTTTATGCAGCCCTTGGGGGCTTGGCTTTTTTGGTGATGGCTGGAATGTGTGTGGCGAGCCTTGCGCTGTTGTTCAGCCCCAGAGGGCGGCTTGGGCTGGCTGCATGAGGCTGCCTTCGAAGATGATGCCGGGTTGGCGATCTTGGGCGAGCAGCAAGGGACCATCGAGATCGACAAAGGCCGCTTTGGACGCGATGAGCATGGCAGGTGCCATGGCCAGCGAGGTTGCCAGCATGCAGCCGACCATGATGGAAAGGCCCGCTTGTTCGGCCGCTTTGGCAAGCTCCAAGGCTTCTGTCAGGCCGCCGGTTTTGTCGAGCTTGATGTTGATGGCGTCATATTTGCCGATGAGTTCATGCAGGCCTTCGCGGTCATGGGCACTTTCATCGGCACAGATGGCGATGGGGCGGGCGATGGTGCGGAGAGCTTCATCGTTGGATGCAGGAAGGGGCTGTTCAACCAGTTCGACGCCATATGTGGCGCAAGCGGCGAACATGGCGGGAAGCGTTTGCGGCGTCCAGCCTTCATTGGCATCCACGATGAGGCGGCTGTTGGGAGCGTTCGCGCGGATGTTGGCCAGGCGTTCGACATCGCCTTCGGCACCCAGCTTCAATTTCAGCAGTGGGCGGTGGGCAGCTTTGGCGGCGGCGATGCCCATGGCTTCGGGCGTGTCGAGCGATAGCGTGTAGGCGGTGATGAGGGTTTGGGGTGCGGGCAGGCCCGCCAGTTGCCAGACGGGTTTGCCCGCGCGCTTGGCTTCCAAATCCCAGAGCGCGCAGTCAAGTGCATTGCGGGCAGCACGCGGTTCGATATGCTTGGCGATATTTGCGCGCGTGAGGCCCGCTTCGATGGGCTGGCGGGCCGTTTCGAGAGCGGCCACAACACCATCCACGGTTTCCTTGTAACGCGCATAAGGCACGCATTCGCCGCGTCCGGTCATGCCGTTTTCGGTGAGGGTGACGGTGACGACATCAGCGGCGGTTTTGGAGCCGCGCGAGATGGTGAATTTGCCAGCAATCGGCCAGCTTTCACGCGCGATGGTAAGCCGGCGCATCAGCGCCCAAACCGCTTTTCAATTTCCGCCACCAAGGGCTTTACGCCTGTGCGGATGGGATCGACGCAGGCAAGGCCATATTCGGTCGCGGTTGCCGTGAGAATGGCATGGGCTGCGGCCTCATCCAGATGCTCGGTATTGATGGCAATGCCAATGCATTGGATGTTGGGATTGGTGAGCTTGCCATTGGCGATGGTCAGATCAATCACTTGGCCGATGGTGGGAAGGGCATGTTCCACGCCGCGCATCTTGGTGCGCGTGGGTTCATGGCAGACGATGAAGGCATCTGGCTGCGCGCCATGCATGAGGCCGAGGGTGACGCCGGCAAAGGAAGGGTGGAACAGCGAGCCTTGGCCTTCCACGACATCCCAATGCTTGGGGTCATTTTCCGGGGTGAGCCATTCAGCGGCACCGGCGATGAAATCAGCGATCACGGCATCGATGGCCAAGCCACGGCCAGAGATGAATACGCCCGTTTGGCCCGTGGCGCGGAAATCAGCGTTGAAGCCGGCCTCGCGCAGGCCTTTTTCCATGGCAAGGGCTGTGTATTTTTTGCCGACCGAGCAATCGGTGCCGACGGTGAGCAGGCGCAACCCAGCGCGCTTCTTGCCCTTGCCGGTGGCAAAATTCATGTCCGAAAAGCGCACATCATGCAGTTGGCCGCCGTTTTTGGCGGCAGCTTCGGCGATGGCCGGGATGGAGCCCAAACGCTTATGCAGGCCCGTGGCGACACTCATGCCAGCATTGAGCGCATCGACGATGGCGCTGACCCAATGATCAGGCAAAACACCGCCTGCATTGACGACACCGACGATCATGGTTTTCACGCCCTTGGCGGCGGCTTCAGCGATGGTGAGATCTGGGATTCGGCAATCGGCTTTGCAGCCGGGCAGGCGGTGCTGGCCGATGCACCATTCTGGCCGCCAATCGACAATGCCAAGGGCGGTTTTGGCGGCGAGCTGGTCGGCTACGTCACCGAGAAAGAGCAGGTAGGGCTTGGCGATTTCCATTGGCGGCGTTCCAGATCAGTGAAAGCAGAGTTGCGCGGCTGATCAAGCACGCCGCGCGCGGTTCACGCAAGACCGGGCGTCGGGTCCATGCGACCGCTGGCCTGTGCCAGCAACACGAACAACTTGCCGGCGTCCGAGTTCAACGCGGTTTCTACCCGCGCATCGCTGTCGGGACCGGTGGCGAGGCCATCGAGCAAATGCTCGAACTCGTTCACATAATCATCCAAGCGGGCGCGTAGAACGGGCTCGGCGTCATAACGCCGGGCGAGGACTTCCTGTAGCTTGCGGCTGCGGGAATTGACCAAGCGGCGCAGATAGACGCCATCTTCGCCTGCATGGAAGCGGCGTTCGAGATCACGCGGCAGGCTGCCTTCCATGGCCTCCACAAGGCTGCGGGCGGCATCGGGAAGCTTGCTGCGGTTGGCATCGGCGCGGCTGGTGCGGGGGGCCGCAGGCGGGGCCTTGCGGATGGGGGTTTCGATACGGGCCGGGGCCGGGGCTTCGCGGCGCTCGGGCAGGCTAATGGCAGATGAACCGGCCTGACGCTTGACCAGATCGGCAAGGGCTTGTAGCGCGCTGATCTGGTCGGCCACGACCTGACGCATTGCATCGGCATTGGCGCGGGTTTCTTCGGGCAGGCTGGCGATGGCGCCGCCGAGATCTTCGCGCGCGGATTCAATATCGCGCACCACCTGCTCGGCGGTGGCGCGCATGCCCTGCGCGGTCTGGGTAAATTCGCCAGCACTCAGGGTCAGCATTTCGTTCATGGTGCTGACCGCGTTTTCGTAGCTTGCGCGCAACTGGCGGCCAGCGGCATTGATCTTGGCATCGGCCAGTTCTTCGAGGCGGCGGATTTGCGCGTCGAGGCCCGAAGCGGCTTCCTCGGCTTGCATGGTGACGAGGCGGCCGATTTCGGTGCTGCGGCTTTCGGCGGCGGCGAGCTGTTGCTCAATAGCGGCCAGATAGCTACGCATCATGTCTTCGACATCGCCCGAACGCTTGCCCAAGCGGTCTACGAGATCGGACAGCGCATCTTCGCGGCTGACCAGCATGCGCTCGATTTCGAGGTTCAGGCCCTGCACGGCGCGGTCCACAATGCCTGTCACATCCTCAAGGCGGCCCGTGATAGAGCCTGCGGCTTCTTCCAGACGCGCGGTGAGGCTTGTGCCTGTGACATCGAGGCGATCATCCAGCAAGGCGGCGGCTTCGGCCAGTTGCGTGGTGAAGTAGCTGTTGGTGTCGCGCACATGGGTGGCGAAGCTGCTGGCGGCATCGTCGAGCTTGGTCAGGGCAGCGCTGCCCGTATCTTGCAAGGCGCGGCCTTGTTCTTCCAGACGCGAGAGCAGTTCCACCGTGGTGCCACGGAACGTGCCGGACATGGCCGCGATGGAGGCTTCCAAATCCTTCGAGAAGGCAAAGCCTGCCTGATCGAGATTATCGCGGATGGTGGCAGAGGCGTCATCCAGCCTAGTGCTGAAAGCTGTAGAAGTGCCTTCCATGCGGGCCGCAATATCGTTGGTGATGCCGTTGAGCATTTCGGCGGCTTCGTCGAAATTGCTGCCCAGCACGCGGGCGGTGGATTCGAGGCGTTCGAAAATGGTGTTGCCAGCCGCGTCCAGTCGCTCGCTGATTTCCCCGGAAACTTCGCCCAAGCGTTCGACTGTCGTGCGGTTGGCTTCGCCGACCTGCTGGGTCAGGCGTTCCACGGCTCCGGCAAAGCCCGATACGGTTTCCTGGGTGCTGCGGGTGAGATCAGCGGCTGCCAATGCGGCCACGCTTTGCACATCAGAGGACACGGCGGCAGCGGCATCGCCGATGCGGGCGGCGATGGTGTCGGCGGCACC
The DNA here is from genome assembly GCA_903951595.1 of uncultured Hyphomicrobiales bacterium. Taxonomy (GTDB): domain Bacteria; phylum Pseudomonadota; class Alphaproteobacteria; order Rhizobiales; family Aestuariivirgaceae; genus CABJBCQ01. The sequence goes on from CAJBCQ010000192.1 coordinate 7,863, forward strand.
AGAAAGGGCATCGGTGAGGCCCGAAGTGGCATCGGTCATGCGCTCGGTCAGGCCATTGGCCACGTTGGCCACATCCGCGACTGCGGTTTCGCTGGCCTGCTGCATGCGATTGACCAGCATGGTTGAGGTCGAATTGAGGTGAGTGCTGAGCGCGTCCGTAGACTGCTCGATGCGGCCCGTGACTTCGCTGGCCAGGTTCGTCAACAACTCGCCCACAGCATGGCTAGACTGTTCGATGCGGCCTGCGGTTTCCCCAGCCGTGCTGGAGAGCAGGTCGGCAATGCTGTTGGCGCTCTGTTCGATGGTGGCGGCAAAATTGCGGGTATCGTCAGAGATGCGGTTGGCCACTTCGCCTGTGGTCAATTCCATGCGGCCCAGAATGTCACCGGCGCTGGCGGCGAGCTGGCCGGTCATGCTGTTGCCGGCCTCTTCCATGAAGTTGAAGATTTCGTCACGCGCGCGCGTCATGTTGCCCATGAACTCATCGGAGACGCCATGCATCTTGTCGGAGACATAGTCGCCAGCGAAATGCAGCTTCTTGATGACCTGATCGCTGCTCGTCTCGATCTGGCGGGACGCCTCCTGCGAGGTCATCTGCAACTGATAGGTGATGTTGCCGCTTGTGGACTGCATGATCTCGGAAACCTCGGAGCCCGAGCTTTTGATCTGGTCGGAGAGGGTTTCGGTGAGCCGGTTGACGGTGCGGCTCACTTCTGAGTGCAGCGAGGAAAGCTCGGTCACGGAGCTGCGGAGGCTGGAGACAAGGTTGCTTTCCATGCCGCGCACGATTTCGCCAAAGCCCGCGCCTTCGGATTTCAAGTCGCCGCCGGTGCGCGCAAGTGTGGCGACCTGGATGTCAATATGCTGGCGGAATGTGTCGATGCCGGTGATGAGATTAGCGGAGGTTTCTTCCATCCGGCGTGTCTGGGTGACGATGTCATCACCCACAAGCGTGCCGCGCACGACCACTTCCTCAATGGTGCGGTGAAGCTCGGTGGTGGAATCCTTCAAGCCTGCTTCCAGCGAGCCAAGGGCTGTCTGGGCAATCTGGATGATCTGGTCGAGATTGTGGGTGCTCTGTTCCAGGCGGTTGAGGATGGGGCTGGTTTCGGTGCCGATCACATAGCCGGCCTGCTGAAGGGCGATACGCTGGTTTTCGAGTCCGGCGATCAGATTGCGGATGCGCTCCTCATTGCCACCGAAAGCGTTTTCGATGGCGGACATTTCACGGTGAACCATGCCTTCAAGCTCGCCTGCGCGGCTCATGGCCTGTTCAACACCCGTGATGAGGGCGTGCATCTCTTCGCGGATGGCCGCGGCAGCGGAGGCGAGGTTTTCGACGCCGATATCCTGCGGACGCACAAGACGCATGGCCGTGTGCATCAGGCTTTCGGACATCTGGCGCAGTTGCTGGGCGCGATAAAGCAGATAGGCGGCGGCCATCACTGTGGCACCGGGCACGAGCATGAGGGCAAAGGCCCGCATGACATCGGTCACAAGAATAGGGGATTGGCTAAACACGGAGGGCAGATAGGCCGTGCCCGTCAACGTCATCCAGAAAACGGAAATGGCGCCAGCGGCATAGAGGGTGGCCATTGGCGGCTTGCGCTTGAGATTGGAAATGATGGCGGCGGTGCCGGGCTCGTTCTCATTGGCGGGCATGTCACGCAAAGGCACCCTAGCCGCATTCCGCAGTGCATCGGCTTCCGCGGCAGCGGATTCCGATGATGCACGCCGGCTCACGCGAGGGGCGTGGCGGGGGTCAATTGGTGTCGTGGCCATGAGCCATTCCTTATTACTCAAACACGGATCGAACCTGCGTACGGGCAGGGACAATCCTTCACAATTAAGCTTAAGATAACTCAATACGCGCCGGGATAGAATCTACAAAGCTACAAGCATGGCGTGTATTTGCAGTTTTGGTTAAAATTGCTGTGAACGAGGAAGTTTCTCAATGATTTCCGATATTAACAGCTTATCATCACTTGTAGATTAGCCTCATCTTCATGAGAAAAAAATTGCCAATTCTCGATATGGAACATCTGGCCCCGTATACCGGCACAAATCCGGGGCTGGAGGCGGAGCTTTTGGGATTGTTTCAGGCCCAGTCGCAGGTGCAGCTTCAGGAGCTGGCGCGCGCGGCGGCGGAAAGCGATGTTTCGGCCTGGAAATTCGCCCTGCATACGCTGAAAGGCATGGCCCATGCGCTGGGTGCGGTTGCGGTTGCCGAAGCGGTGGATGGGTTGGAGCCCGAAAAGCCGGATGCGGCGGCCTTGGTGGGTTTGCGCGATTGCTTGCTGGACTGTGAAATGGAGATCCTGCGGCGCAGCGCGTGATTGTTTTTGCGCCGTCAATGGCTTAGAAACAGCCCGGATTACAGCATTCGGGGCAAGGCTTTCATGGCGAAAATCACGTTTATTCAGCACAATGGCACATCCCAGACGGTGGATGCCAATCCGGGCATGTCGGTGATGGAAGCGGCGGTGAAGAATGCCGTGGCTGGCATTGATGCCGATTGCGGCGGTGCCTGCGCTTGTGCGACCTGCCATGTTTATGTTGAGCCGGACTGGGTTGAGAAGGCGGGCAAGCGTTCCGACATGGAAGCCGACATGCTCGATTTTGCCTATGAAGTGCGCGAAAACAGCCGTCTTTCGTGCCAGATCAAGGTGACGGAAGGGCTGGATGGCCTGACCGTGAAGGTTCCCGAAAAGCAGTTCTGATGGCAGATGCGCTCATATTGGGCGCGGGGCCTGCGGGTTTGCAGGCGGTTTTCCAATTGGGCTTGGCGGGATTGACCGCCGAAGTGATCGAGGCGCGGGATGCGCCCGGCGGGCTGTGCGCGGCTTATGGTGACAAGCCGGTTTATGACATGCCGGGTTTTGTGTCGGTGACGGGGGCCGAAATCGCCTCCGGCTTGGTGGCGCAGGCCATGCAGCTCAAACCCATCATCCATTATGGCGAGAAGGCTTTGCGCTGGGAGGCGGGGTTTCGGCTCATTTGTGCATCGGGGGCTGAATATTCAGCACCTGTGCTGGTGGTGGCCGGTGGCGCGCGCTTTGCGATGGATGTGGAGCCTTCGACTTGCGAACATTCGCCGGGCTTATTCGCCATTGGGGATGCGGCGCGCTATCTGGGCAAGACGAGTTATCTTATTCCGGCTTTCCATGAAGCTGCCCTGATGGCGCATCGGGCTTTTGCGATTTTGAAGGGGGCAGTATGAATTTGCATCATTTGCACACACCCGCGGGCAAAC
>CAJBCQ010000193.1 GCA_903951595.1 uncultured Hyphomicrobiales bacterium
TGCATTGCCCACCATGCCGCGGCCCGGCTCGATGATGGTTTCGGGGATCGCGTTGCCGAAATGCTTCTGCACCGAATCCATGATGGCGCGGCCATAGGCGGAAGCCGCTGGCACGTCCTTCAGGTAACGGGTGGGAAAGCCTCCGCCAAGGTTGACCATCGACAGGGTGATGCCCTTGGCGGCCAGCTCGGCAAAGATCGCCGAGGACTGGGCCAATGCCTCATCCCACGTTTCAAGCCGGCATTGTTGCGAGCCGACATGGAACGACACGCCATAGGCATGAAGGCCCAGGCCATGTGCAGCTTCCAGCACGGATGCGGCCATTTCGGGCGCGCAGCCGAATTTGCGCGAAAGCGGCCATTCAGCGCCCTCGCCATTGCACAGGATGCGGCAGAACACGCGCGCACCGGGGGCCGCACGGGCCACCTTTTCCACTTCGGTCACGCAATCGACCGCAAACAGGGTGACACCCAGCGCAAATGCACGCGCGATGTCGCTTTCCTTCTTGATGGTGTTGCCGAAGGAGATGCGGTCAGGGCTTGCGCCTGCGGTCAATGCCATTTCCACTTCCGGCACGGAAGCCGTGTCGAAAGAGGAGCCGAGATCGGCCAAGAGCGACAGCACTTCGGGCGCGGGGTTGGCCTTCACCGCGTAGAAAACGCGGGTGTCGGGCATGGCGCGGGTGAAGCCCAGATAGTTTTCGCGCACGACATCGAGGTCGAGCACCATGCAGGGGCTTTGCGGGCGTCGGGTGGCGAGGAAGTCGAGAATGCGCTGCGTGGCCATGGGCTTTGTCTCCAAACAAAAGCGGTTTTGACCGGGCCTCATGCACCGATGCGCCCGCTTTGGAGACGGGTTGGCAAGCGGGCGCGTGAAGCGGCCGATTTTATCGCGAAGGCGAGCCTTCGCGGGCGATAGATGCCTTGGCTTGGAGGGTGAACCCACCGCACTGCCGGCAAGGACGTGAGCCTCTCGATCCGCCGGCGTTTGGTGCGCCAGCTGAGACTGAAAAGCCCTCACCGTCGTTGCTTCAAGGCGTCCACAGCTCCGATCGTTTGGAGTGTACCTACCCGGCTTGAACCGGGGGACGCCCACAGGCACGTGCGACTTTGGGCAAGCGCGATATGATGGATTCTGTTGTCGCATACAAGGGAAAATCGGAGGCGGGGCAAAATTATTCCGGGGCGGGTGTCTTTGTCTGAATCGCTCGGGCAACTATTTGTTAAGCATGGGCGGGGCAATGTGAAACGATGTCCGATACCGCGCCACATAGCCCTGAAGGCAGGATTCCGCATGTGCCGGTGATGCTGGCAGAGGTGCTGGCCGCCCTTGACCCAAAACCCGGCGAGATTTTCGCCGATGGCACCTTTGGGGCGGGTGGCTATTCGCGCGCGATTTTGGCGCGTGGGGCCGGGGTTTATGGCTTTGACCGCGACCCTTCCGCCATTGCCGCTGGGCAGGCAGTTTTGGCGGAATTTCCGGGGAAATTGACCCTCATTTCAGCGCGTTTTTCACAGATGCGTGAGGCTTTGGCCGCGCGTGGGGTGACGCAGCTTGATGGGGTGGTGCTGGATATTGGCGTTTCGTCCATGCAGCTTGATCAGGCCGAGCGCGGATTTTCGTTCATGAAGGACGGCCCGCTTGATATGCGTATGGGGGGCGATGGGCCGAGTGCTGCCGATGTTGTCAATTCCTACGAACCGCGTGATCTGAAACGGATTTTTGCCATTCTGGGCGAAGAAAAGCGGGCCTTCAACATTGCCCGTGGCATTGTCAAAGCGCGTGAGGTGGAA
>CAJBCQ010000194.1 GCA_903951595.1 uncultured Hyphomicrobiales bacterium
CAGCCAGATCGCCTCATTTTGCAGCGCATCCGCCCCCACCACCAATGCGCCAAGCCCTTCCACCAGCTTGGCGGCCGCCAATGTCGCCTCGGGAAAATAGGTGCAACATTCGCCCCAGCCCACATGCCCGTCTTCACCGGTAATGCGAACCAGACACACAGAGCGCGTGCGGTTGTGATCAGTGGGTTCACGATAGCGGATCGGCAGCGCCTTGATTTCCACAACCCGCGACATGTCAATGATCCGCCATGCAAATCTGCTTCTGTTGGCCAAGCCCGGCAATTCCAAGCTCAACCTCATCGCCGGGCTTGAGATACCATGGCGGCTTCATGCCCAAGCCCACCCCGGGCGGGGTTCCCGTTGAGATGATGTCGCCAGGATGCAGTGTCATGAAATGGCTGAGATAAGACACGAGCTTTGCAACACCAAACACCATCGTGCGCGTAGAGCCGTTCTGCACCTTCTTGCCGTTCACCGTCAGCCACATCGCAAGGTCCTGCGGATCGGCAATTTCATCGGGCGTTACGAGCCACGGCCCTGTTGGGCCGAAATTGTCACCCGACTTGCCCTTGGTCCATTGGCCGCCCCGCTCGATCTGCCAAGCACGCTCCGAGACATCATTGATGACGCAATAGCCCGCAACATGCGACAAGGCCTGCGCCTCACTCACATATTTGGCAGGCTTTCCGATAACAACACCCAGCTCCACTTCCCAATCGGTCTTTTGCGAACCGCGGTGGATGAGAATGGGATCATTGGGCCCGCAAATGGCGGAAGTCGCTTTCATGAACAGCACCGGTTCCTCCGGCACGGCCATGCCGCTTTCAGCCGCGTGATCGGCATAATTCAAGCCAATGCACATGAACTTACCCGTGGCCCCCACACAGGCACCAAGCCTTGGCGAGCCTTCAACCAGCGGCAGCGTTGCCGGATCAATCGCCGCAAGCTTTGCCAGATCGGCCAATACCTGTCCGGCAATGTCCGGCACCACACCGCTCAAATCCCGGATCCTGCCCTGAGCATCCAAAATGCCGGGCTTTTCAAAACCACGCGGGCCGTAACGCAATAATTTCATGTCTCACTTCCTTGTGCTGAAACAGGGTCAGATGGATGTCGCGCCAACGCGATCACGTCAATGTCGGTCATCCAAGGATGGGCAGGCAGTCCGCTGATGATGTCATGCAGTTCGGTTGCATCCCCAGCTTTCCAGATGCCCCAGTTCGCCGTCTGGCAAGGCACGCGCCAGATGCGAACAAGATGGCCCGACGCAGCAAGCTCGGCCGCACGCGCGCGCTCAGCCGCGATGATATGCGCCTTTTCAGCTGCCGCGAGACTTTGTGGCCATTGAATCTTGATGTTGACCAAAAATTCCATCACTGCAATTTCATCATCGCGGTGAAAAACTCATCGCGCACATCCATCAGCGGACCATGATTGGTTTCGGCATGCTTGGCGCAAAGCCACGCCATGCAGCTGGCGGGCACTGCCGTGGGCACAAGGCTATCCTTTGGAATCTGGCTGATCGGGTTCAAGCCCGAAACGCGGATAACACCCTGCATGTCCGTGTTGGTCGGCGGAATGCCGAGGAAGAAACTACGCACGCCCTGCGCGGCAAGCTCCTTGTCCATCATCCGCGTCAGCATCTGGGCCGCGGCTTTGGTGGTGCAATAGGCCGTCCAGCCCTCCATCGGGTTGGTGGCGGCTCCGGTGCCGGCATTGATAATGGCACCCTGCGAGCTGATCAGCATGGGCAGGGCCGCAAGTGCCATGCGCTGGACACCCATCACATTCACCTCAAATGCCGCCGCCAGTGATTCTGCACTGATCGTTGGCAGCGCCCCGATCGGCGTGATGACGCCTGCATTGTTGACCAGAACATCCAGCCTACCGGCATCCGCCGCCACCCGGGCCAAGGCCGCGTCAACATCCTTTTGCTCCGTCACATCCAGAACCAGAGGAATGACCTGGTCAGGCAACGGCTCCGGCCGCGATCCAGGGTGAATGCCCGCAAACACCCTTGCCCCCTTGGCCGCCAGGATTCGCACCAGCTCAGCCCCAATGCCGCGCCCCGCACCCGTAACCAGGACAACTTTTCCGGTTAAATCAGGAACCTCTACCGCTGCCAGATTGAACATTCTGCTTTCCCCTGTTGAAATCGAAGTGAATTGGCCTTACCAATTAAGAAAAAAGAGACACGAAAGTCAAAGACATTGTCGCGCAGCACCCGCCGGAACGGCGAGGGCAAGCCAAAAAAGCGGCAATTCGGGGGGAGACAATGTGACCAAGCAGAAGCGATACGGCGTCGCCCGTCCAACCGTGGACGACATCCGCAAGGGCGGTTTTTCCACGCCCTGGGATGCGCCGATGATTCCCCCATTCCCATTCCGCTTCCGCAATGTTGAGATTTTGACCGCCTATTGGCGCACCGATCCCGAAGCCATGCAGTTTCTGGCCCCGCCACCGCTGCTGGCCACGGGCGATGTGGCCTGCGTGCATATCTACCGCATGAACGATACCGAATGGCTCGGCCCCTATGGCGAGGCCAATGTCATGTTCGGCTGCGAACTGCCCGGCAAGGCGCATGGTGCCTATTCGCCCTATCTGGCCTTGTCCTCCGACATTGGCGTTGCCCATGGCCGCGAAATTCACGGCCAACCTAAAAAGCTCGCGCTCCCCACGCTTGAACTTCGCGGCGACCTCATCGTGGGAAACGTTGCGCGCAACGGCATCGATGTCATCACCGCAACCATGGCCTACAAGCAGCGAGCCTGCGATCCCGCGCAGATGAAGCCGTGGTTCGACTTTACCACCAATATCAACCTGAAAGCTGTTGACCACATCAACGCAGCACCAGCCATCCGCCAGCTCACTTCACGCAAGCTTGCAGATGTATCGGTGCACGAATGCTGGGAAGGCCCCTGCACCGTTGAACTACGGCCCAACGCCCAGCTACCCGTCTTCCGCCTTCCCGTACTCGAACCCCTTCAGGGCTTCTACTGGAAAGCCGATTTCACGCTGGTGCCGGGCGAAATCATACACGATTACATGGAGAATACCCGATGACCCGCGTTGTGATAACCGACTACACCTTCCCTGATGTAGCCCAAGAAAAGCAGGTGGCTGAGGCCGCCGGCGCGGAATTTGCCGCCCATCAATGCCGCACTGCCGACGAAGTGGCCGCTGCGGTACGTGGCGCGGATGTGGCGGTGGTGCAATTTGCCCCCTTTACCGCCATCGCAGCCCAAGCCATGCCAAAGGGCGCAACCGTTATCCGCTATGGCGTGGGCTACAACAATATCGACGTACCCGCCGCGCGCGCCAACGGACTCAAGGTCGGCTATGTGCCCGATTACTGCACCGATGAAGTGGCTGATCATACCGCTGCCGCGGCACTGACCATGCTACGCAAGCTGCCGATGCTGGATGCCTCCGTCAGGGCGGGCGAATGGGCCGCCGTCAAGCGCGCACAGCCGATCAAACCCTTTCAGGAAGTGACGTTCGGATTTTTTGGCTTCGGCCAGATCGGCCGCGCCGTGCATGCCCGCCTCAGAGGCTTCGGCTTCCGTTTTCTCGCCGCCGATCCCGGCCTGTCGCCTACCGAAGCTGCACAAATCTGCGTAACTCTAACCGATGCAGAAACCTTGCTGCGCGAGGCCGATATCCTGTCGCTGCACGCCCCGGCCACGGCTGAAACCACCGGCTATTTCAACGCCAAAAGGCTTGCCACCATGCGCCCCAACGCCGTGATCGTAAATTCAGCGCGCGGCCAGCTGATCGTTGAGGAAGATCTCGCCAGCGCCTTGCAAAGCAACACCATTGCCGGCGCGGCTCTTGATGTTTTCCACGTCGAGCCGCTGCCTGCCGAAAGCCCGCTACGCAGCGCGCCCAACCTTCTGCTGACCCCCCATGCCGCTTGGTATTCGGAGGCGGCAATCAACAAGCTTCAAGCGCTTGTCGCTGAAGATATCGCCCGCGCCCTGTGTGGCGAGGAACCGCGAAAACCTGTTCCAAACAACTGAAATCCAAAACCCGGCCAGCGGGCCGGATAGAACCAAGGGGAGGACAAATTGAGAAATATCGGAAAAATAACGGCTCTTGCAGCACTTCTGCTCAGCACGGCGGCCATTGCCCATGCCGATACGCTGACGCTGGAACCCGGCAAGGAAGTCAACATGGTCTTGCTGCCGAAATTCCTCGGCATTCTGGTTTTCGATCAGGCCAACGAAGGCGCCCAGGAAGCCCACAAGGAACTCAGCAATCCCGGCAAGCTGGAATTTCTGGGGCCGACCCCGGAAAATTCCGTGGCTGGACAGATCGAAATCATGACAACCGCCACCACCCAGAAGCAGGGTGCCGTGATGTTGTCCAATAATGCCGGCGATCAGATCGCCCCCGCCGCCAAGGCGGCACAGGATGGCGGCACCAAGGTCGTCACCTGGGATAGCCCGATCCCGTCAGGTGAAGGCGAAAGCATATTCGTGGCGCAGGTTGATTTCGCCTCCATCGGCGTTGTGATGGCCGACATGGCCCATTCCATCCTTGGCGGTGCTGGCGAAATGGCAGTGCTTTCGGCAACCCCGGATGCTTCCAACCAGAACGCATGGATTGAAGCCATGAAGAAGGCGCTGGCCGCCGACGCCAAGTACAAAGACATCAAACTGGTCGATGTCGTTTATGGTGATGACCAGGCTGAAGTCAGCTACAGCCGCGCACTGGCATTGGTGGACAAATACCCCAATCTCGGCTTGATCATGTCACCGACAACCGTCGGCATCCAAGCCGCCGCCAAGGCCATGCAGGATGAAGGCCTGTGCGACAAGATCAAGGTCTCAGGCCTTGGCTTGCCTTCTGAAATGGTTTCCTACACGTTGAATGGCTGTGCGCCAGAATTCGCGCTGTGGGACTTCCGCGACCTTGGCTATCTGACCTATTACACCGCTTATGGCCTCGCCAGCGGCCAGATGAAGGGTGAAGTTGGCGAAACCTTCAAGGCAGGTCGCATGGGTGAATACACCATCGAGGCCGATCCCGGCCGTGCCAACGCCAAGCGCATCCTGATGGGACCGTTCACGGTATACAACAAGAGCAACGTCGAAGCCGCCGCCAAGTGAATGATCAGGCACGGTCGGGGCAAAACCCGGCCGTGCCACTTTTGCACGAGCCCCTCGCCATGACCCAGCCAACGCTCGCTTTGCGGTCAGTCTCAAAATCATTCGGCATGACCGCCGCCCTCACGGACATGACGCTGGAACTGCATCCCGGCGAAGTCCACGCCATTGTGGGCGAAAATGGCGCCGGCAAATCAACCATGATCAAGATCATGACGGGTATTTATCAGCCCGACACCGGCGGCGTGGAGATCGACGGCACCCCGGTTCTCCTCCAAGGCTCCAAAGCTGCCCGGCTTCGAGGAGTAGCTGCGGTCTATCAGGAACCCATGGTCTTTCCCGATCTGGATGTGACCGAAAACATTTTCATTTCTGCCACCGGCAGCCTGTGGCTCAACAAATCCGCCATGCGGCGCGCAGCCATCGATTTGATCGCAAAAATCGGCATGCGGCTTGATGTAGACCGCATGGCATCCGGCCTCACGCTTGCCGAACAGCAGGCCGTCGAAATCGCGCGCGCGCTGTCGCAGAATGTCCGGGTTCTCATTATGGATGAACCCACCGCCTCACTTTCCGCCCATGAGGCCGCAGAGCTGCGCCGCGTTGCGCGCGCGCTTGCCGATCAGGGCGTTGCCGTGGTCTATATTTCGCACCGGCTTGAGGAAATCTTCCAACTCGCCGACCGCGTCAGCGTCATCCGCGATGGCCGCCACATTTCCACCCGCCTTGTCACAGCCACCACCCCGCAGCTGATGATTTCCGAGATGGTCGGCCGCGATGTGGGCAATTATTTTTCCAAGATGCAATCCACCGCCACACAAGACGTTCTCTTATCTGTCCGCAATCTGGGTCTTGCGGGAATTTTCGAAGGCATCGCCTTTGATTTGCACCGGGGCGAAGTCTTCTGCATGGCCGGTCTCATCGGCGCGCGGCGCACGGATGTGGCGCTGGCGATTTTCGGCATAACACCCGCCAATGCGGGCACCATCCGCTACAAGGGCAAGCACTTGCATGCAAAATCGCCAAGCGATGCGATGGCAGCAGGCATCGCCTATGTCTGCGAAGACCGGCGCAAGCTGGGTCTGGCCATGGAACTTCCCATTCGCTGGAACATCACACTGGCAACCCTATCGCGCTATCTGTCCCGCCTTGGTCTGGTGAACACGCAGGCCGAACGCCACACGGCCGCAGATTTCCGAAAGCGTCTGAACATCCGCACACCGGATGCCGAAATTCCCGTTGGCAAGCTATCCGGCGGCAACCAGCAGAAGGTCATGCTGTCCAAATGGCTCAACATGAACCCCGACCTTCTGATCGTTGACGAGCCGACGCGCGGCATCGACATCGGCGCGAAAGCTGAAGTGCATGACCTGATCCGCCAATTCGCCGCCCAAGGCGGTGCCGTCCTTGTCATCAGCTCGGATCTGCCCGAAGTGCTGGCGCTGGGCGACCGCATTCTCGTGATGCGTGAGGGCATCCAGATGGCAATCCTCGATCACGCCGATGCCAGCCAAGAGAGGATCATGGCGCTGGCAACCGGTCAGGAGAAAGCCGCGTGAACAAACAAAGCCTCCTCGCCCTGTCCCCGCAGCTTTTGCGTATCCTCGCCCTCGTGGCGGTAACCGGGCTCATTCTGCTATTCTTCGCAACCCAGATCGAGAACTACCTAAACGGCAGGCTTTTCAACCGCATCTCATCTTCTGTTGCCGTCATGGCGTTGATCGCAACGGGCCAGACGCTGGTGATCCTAACCCGCAATATCGACTTGTCAGTCGGCTCCACCGTTGGCTTCACCGCCTTTGCCGCTGGAAGTCTCATCACCCTGATGCCCGACCTCAACCCCGCCCTGCTGGTGGCCTATGCGGCACTGTTGGGCGCGGGCTTTGGCTTGGTGAACGGCCTTCTCGTCGCCTATGCTTCGGTGCCCTCGATCATCGTGACGCTGGCGACCATGGCGCTTTACCGCTCGCTGCTGGTTGAATTCTCTAACGCTAAATCCATCACCTCAGAAAGCCTTCCCGCTTGGCTGGTGGATTTCCCCAATCTGCCAGTCATCTCCATTGGTGATCTGCAAGTGCGCGCCGGGTTTCTTGTGGCGGTGACAATCGTGTTCCTCGCCCATCTGGCCCTCACCCGCCTGCGGCCAGCCCGGCGCATCTTTGCCGTCGGCTCCAACCCGGAAGCCGCTGCTATGGCTGGCATTGATAGCCGCCGCGTCGTTCTTGTCGCCTTCATCCTGTCAGGCATGTTGGCCGGGCTTGCCGGCTTCATGTTCCTCGCCCGCTTCGGCAACATCACCGTGGTCGCGGGGCTGGGTTTTGAACTCAAATCCATTGCCGCAAGCGTCGTGGGTGGCGTGAGCATCAATGGCGGATCCGGCAGTGTGATCGGCGCTTTTCTAGGCACCATCCTTGTCGATCTCATTGATAGCAGCTTGGTGCGCTGGCCGATTGTCAGCGAATTCTGGCGCGAAGCAGTGCTGGGCGCGATGATCCTGATTGCGGTTGCGGTTGACACGCTGTTCATCCGACGCTTGGACCGCATGCGGGCCGCCCGCGCCCATGAGACAGCCTTGGCCCAGCAAGGAGCCAAATCATGAAATCGCGCCTTTACAGCTGGGAAGGCCTGCTTCTGGTCACCTTCCTCATCATCTTCGCCTTCAACACCATCACCCAGCCGCAATTCCTCACGGTGTCGAACCAGATCAACATGTTCCAGCTGTCGATCGAAAAGCTGATCGTGGTGCTGGTCATGGCCTTCATCATCATCAACGCCGAAATCGACCTGTCCGTAGGCTCCATGATGGGCCTTTCGGCCTGCGCCTTCGGATGGTCTTTCCAGCACGGCCTCGATCCAGCACTGGCCATTGTGCTTTGCTTGGCCATCGGCGCGGCGGGCGGCGCACTCAACGGCTTTTTTGTCGCCTATATGGGCCTTCCCTCGCTCGTCGTAACCCTTGCCACCCTCATCGGCTTTCGCGGTCTGGCGCGCGTGATGGTGGAGGACCGTGGCATCACCAACTTTCCCGATTGGTTTGACGCAATCGGCCAGCAGGGCTTCATCGGGCCGGTACCCTTTGCACTGGTCTGCTTTGTCATCATGTTTGCAGTCGCTTGGATCGTGCTGGAGCATTCCGGCTTTGGGCGCAAAACCTATGTCATCGGTTCCAACCGCCATGTCGCCGATTTCGCCGGCATCCATGTGCGCCGCCACAAGCTCATCATCTTCACGCTGGCGGGCGTGGTTTCGGCCTTCGCTGGCTTGCTGTATGCCGCCCGCGTGGGGGCCGTGCGCGGCGATGTGGCAAATGGCTTCGAACTCGACATCATCACCATCGTGCTCCTCGGCGGGGCCTCCATCTTCGGCGGTTCAGGAACCCTTGTCGGCACTGGCCTTGCCATCCTAATTGTGCTGAATCTTCGAAATGGAATGTCGCTTCATAATGTGACAGGCCATCTCCAGACCGGCGTGATCGGCATCCTGCTCATCGCCTCAGTTCTGGGGCCACGCCTTCAATGGCCGCGCCGTCTTGGTGCAGCCCGGCAGAGATGAAAATGAGCAAATTGACACGCAAGGTCGAATTCGATAGCCCCATTGTCCGCGAATCGATTGCCGAGGCCGTCGTGCATCGGATTCTGGATATGGTGAAGTCCGGTGGCCTGAAGGCGGGCGATGCCCTGCCCCCCGAACGCGACCTTGCCCTTTCCCTCAACGTCTCGCGCCCCTCCGTGCGCGAAGCCATGCGCGCCCTTGCGGTTCTGGGTGTCGTACGCACCCGCCAGGGCGGTGGTGCCTATATCAGTGATTTGGGGCCAGACAGCCTGCTCGGTCCCATCCAGTTCTATCTGGCCCTCGAAGGCATGAACATCCGCGAGCTGTATGACGCGCGAAGCCTGATTGAAAGCGATGTCGCGCGGCGCGCGGCGGTGAATATGGAAGATCAGGCGCTGGATCAGCTGGAAGTTCTGCTGGCGGCCCAGAAAGACACCATCAACGACCCCACTGCCTTCCGCCGCTCAGACTATGCTTTTCATGAGCTGATCTGGATCGGCTCACGCAATGCCTTTCTCAAACGCATTGGGGAAAGCCTGAATGTGCTGGGTCTTGAATTCCGCAAACGCGCCTCTGAACGGCCCGAAACTCTAAACCAATCACTGCGCGATCACCGCGTCATTCTGGATGCGCTGAAAGCGCGTGATCCAGAAGCCGCCGCGCGCGCCGCCCAAGCGCATATGCAAAACGTCTATCAGTCAACCATCACGCAGAAGGAAGAGCAGGAGTGAAAGCGCGCATCGGAATTGTCGGCGTGGGCTGGTGGTCCTGCGTCAACCATATCCCCACCTTACAGGCCTCCGAAATCGCCGATTGCATTGCCATCTGCGATCTGGACGCAGACAGGCTCGAACTTGTGGGCAAGCAATTCGGCATCACCGCCCGCCACACCGATGTGGCCCGAATGGTGCGCGAGGAACGGCTGGATGGCGTCATCGTCGCCACACCGCATGTCGCCCACCGCGCGCCTGCCATCGCCGCGCTGGAAGCAGGCGCGCATGTCATGGTGGAAAAACCCATGGCAACCACCGGAGCAGATGCCCGCGCCATTGAACAGGCCGCCGCCCGCTCCCAAAAACAGGTCATGGTGCCCACCGGCTATAATTTCACGACATTCACCGAAACGGCAGCCCAACTGGTGCGGGAAGGCCAAATTGGCACTATCCGCCACGCCATATGCCTCATGTCATCGGCTCTGGATGATCTGATGGCCGGCGAGCCGATGCTCGAAACTGCCAACCATCTTTTCCGCCCCCCGGCCTCCACTTGGGCCGACCCCGCGCGCGCTGGCGGCTATGGCTGGGGCCAGCTTTCGCACGCGCTCGGCTGGCTTTGCCATGTTGGTGATCTTGAATTCACGCAACTCGCCTGCATGGATGGCAAATCGAAAACCGGCGTTGATTTCTACGACGCCGCCATTGGCCGCACCACTTGCGGCGCAACCGTGTCGATCTCGGGTGCTTCCACCCGCCCCAAGCATCGCGGCCTGCATATGGAAATCCGCCTGTTCGGAACCGAAGGCGTGCTGGATCTTCTGTGCGAGGATGGCGCTGCCAAGCTGGTCGTCTCTCGCCTAGACGGGGCTGACACCTTGCCCGCCATCAAGCCGCAAGAAATCAATTACGACGGTGCCTTGCCTGTGCATGCCTTTGCCGCATTATGCGCGGGCCAGCCCGTTATCAACCCCGCGAATGCCACCAATGGACGCCGGGTAACAGAAGCACTGGAAGCACTTTACCGCGCTGCTGCTTCCGGCAAAGTGGAACAGGTGGGAACATGAAACTTTCCGTCACCGCGTGGTCATTCCCCGCACTCAATCTGCAAGAATGCGCCGCCATATCGCGCGCATTGGGTATCGGCGCGCTCGATGTCGGCTTGTTTTACGCCTCAGCCCTCGACAAGGCGCTGATCTTGTCCGACCCCAAAGCCGCAGCACACCCGCTGCGCGGCCTTGGCGTTGAGCTTGCCAATTACTATCACCTGTTTGGTGATGGTCTGGGTGGGCGCAATCTGTCGCTACCCGGCACCATAGACGCCAACGCCCGCGACCTTGAAAAAGTGCTGACCTTTGCCGATGCGGCAGGCATTGCCAGCGTGTTCATCCTACCCGGCATCGTGAACCCCGGCCAATCGCGCGCCGATGCCGCCCGCCAATCCGCAGAAAGCCTCACCGCGCTGCTCGCTGTCGCCAAAGATTTTCGCGCCCGCTTGTGTATCGAGCCACATGTGCATAGCTGGGCGGAAAGCGTAGACTTGGTGCGCGCGCTGATAGACCAGACGGGCATCGGCCTTGCCCTAGATTATTCACACTTTGCCTGCCTCGGCTATCGTCAGGAGGAGGTGGATGTGCTGGCTCCCCATGCCGTGCATGTTCATTTGCGTCAAGCAAAGATGGGTGCCTTGCAGGCAAAATTTACCCAAGGCACACTCAATTTTCCCGCCATCTTCGGCACGCTGCGCGCGGCTGGATATGAAGGATACCTGGCCTTGGAAGCTGTTCATCAAGATTACATGAACACCCTTACCGAAGATGTGCTGACCGAAACCGTAGCCCTGCGCGATTGCTTCGCCAGCTGGAAGGGAGACTGATATGCCAAGCTATGCGTGGGTACTCGAAGTTCGGCCCGGATATGAAGAAGAATACAAAAAGCGCCATGACGAAATTTGGCCCGACATGCTCGCAGCACTACGTGCGGCCGGCATCCGCAACTACAACATTTTCCGCCACGGGCTAACGCTGTTCGGATATTTCGAAACCGACGATCTGGAAGCCACCAAAGCCGCCCTGCGCGCCAGCGAAACCGACCGACGCTGGGGGGAATGGATGACCCCGATCATGAAAATCGAAATCGACCCAACCACCCGCTTCCCCTATCTGCTGCCCAAACAGTTTTACATGGAGTGAGGCGAACCCACCATCCCGCGGTGACCTGCCACATAGATCTTCGGCTGCTCAATCATCGCGCGTGATCCGCCCATAATGATCTTCAAGCCGCTCAATATCATCCTCAACCGCATGGCATGCCGATATTTGAAATGGATC
>CAJBCQ010000195.1 GCA_903951595.1 uncultured Hyphomicrobiales bacterium
AGCTGCTTTAAGGGGGCAACCGCCTTATGCCCGAAAGTGGCATAGGCCGCGTCGATCATCTCCATCAGCTCAACTTCGGGAATCGCATCGCCCACAAAGGGCTTCAACACCGCCAGTGCAACTTCCGGATAGGATTTGCCGCTGAGCGCGCGCAATTCGTCGGCCGAAAAGCGAGGCCAGACTTCCGGCACATAAAGCCCGCCATCACGCGCCAAGCCGGATAGCAGCACATCTTCAAAACCTAGCACCGGCGCGGTGCCGCGGGTGGATATATATCGCAAGACGAAAGAACTCCGATTGTTGCCCAAGGGCATGAGAAACCTAAGCTTTCAGCATCCTAGCATCAAGCATCATGCCGCGCTGTTGAGGAATTTCGACGGGTGGCGATAAAAATCCCCGTCATCACCGCCAAAACCCCAGCCAGCGAGAACCAAGTGATCGCATAGCTTAGATGATTATTGGTGAGGCTTTTGGGGTCGGCCTTCACAGCTCTGGGCCATTCGGCTGCCCCCGCAACGGGCTGGGCTTCCACGATAAAGGGATAGGAAGCCTCACCGCCTGCAAGCCCTTGCGTATCGCGCCAATAGAAAAGCCCGGCTTCGGGCTGGCTTTCCGGCTGGAACCAGCCTGCCTGAAGCTGCGGCCTGCGGGCAAAGCCCTGGATTTCGGCCGTGCCGGAAACCGGTGCCACTTGGCCGCGCAGTTCATCGGGAATGGCACCGCGATCGACCAACACAATCACGGATTCCGGCGTCTGAACCGGATGGACCGCATGCCAGCCCGGCTTGCCATCCACAATGGCATAAAGATACCGGATTTCCGGCAGCCAGATGCCAGAAACCGCAACCGGCAGATAATCGGCCAACGGGTCGGCCGCAAAGCGGGCTTGGGCTTGCTGCAGGCTGATCGCGGGTGAATTGCCTTCCAAGGCCGAATTCATGTCAGCGATCAGCGCCAGTTTCCACTCCAACCGCTGAAGCTGCCAGAAACCCAGCTGCAACAGAAACAGAATGCCAAGCCCCGCCGCTGCCAGAAAGGCGAAATCCTTGAAACGCTTCATTCCATCCGGCCTTCTGCAGCACGTGTGGCATATTGTTGGCAAACCAGAATGCCCTTGGCCGGACGCAACAAGACAAGCGGCAGAAACACCGCCAGCGGAATGCCAACCACCGCATGAACCCAATAGGAAGGATGCCAATTCACTTCCACAAACAGGCTGCCACCCACCGCCACAAATCCGGCAATCAGCATCACGAACCAAGATGCCCCGTCACCCGCATCCTCAAAGTCAAAGGAAAGCCCGCAGGAAACACAGCCCTTGGCCATCGCCAGATAGCCTGCGAATAACCGCCCCCGACCACAGCGCGGGCAAACACCGGTAAGCCCCGCGCGCAAGGCAGAGATGCCGGAATAGTATGGCCTATGGCTCATTTTCATTGTCCCAGATTGCGAAAAAGGCCGCGTTGGTTTGGCAAACCTACGCGGCCTTTGGCGGTTGCAGTAAGCAGAAAGGCTCACTCGTGTGGAATGATCACGCCCCAGCTGCCCCAGACATAGATGGCGGCAAACAACACCAGCCACACCACGTCCACGAAATGCCAATACCAAGCCGCCGCTTCAAAGCCGAAATGCTTCTGCGGCGACATCTGACCCGCAAGCGCGCGGAACAGGCAGACGGCCAAGAATATGGTGCCGACAAGCACGTGGAAACCATGGAAGCCAGTCGCCATATAGAAGGTCGAGCTGTAAATATTGCCGCCATTGATCCGGTCAAAGGCAAAGCTCGCATGGGAATATTCATAGCCCTGAACGGCTGAGAAAATAATGCCCAGAACCACGGTCAGAATGAGACCCCATTTCAGCCCCTGCCGATCATTTTCCAACAGCGCATGATGCGCCCAAGTAACCGTGGTGCCGGAGGTGAGCAGGATGAGCGTGTTCAGAAGCGGCAGGTGCCAAGGATCGAAAGGAATCGTACCCTTGGGCGGCCATTCACCACCCGTTGCCACCACCCGCGACGCCTGGATGGCCTCATCAGCATAAAGCCCCGCATCGAAATAGGCCCAGAACCAGGCCACGAAGAACATCACTTCAGAGGCGATGAACAGGATCATGCCATAACGCATGTGGATGGATACCACCTCCGTATGCGCGCCCTGCTGGCCTTCCTTAATCACATCGCGCCACCACATGGCCATGGTGTAAAGCACCAGCAGAAAGCCGATGATCATCACGACCGGCGAGGAGCCATGCATGTAGAAGATGGCGCCAACGGCCAACACAAAGGCGGCGAGTGAGCCGACAATCGGCCATGGGCTCGGATCGACGAGATGGTAATCGTGGTTCTTGGCGTGGGCGTCGGCCATGGTCTCTCAGGCTCCTTGTTCGGGGTCGTTCAGTTGACTTTGGCAGCATCCGCAGCAGGCGCAAGCGCCTGTGCCTCGGGTGCCGGATAGAAGGTGTAGGAAAGCGTCAGCGTTTTGAGCTTGTAAAGGTCAGGCTCATCGGCAATCGACGGATCGATGAAAAACTGCACCGGCATCTCCACACTCTCGCCCGGCTGTAGCGTCTGCTCGGTAAAGCAGAAACAGGCGATCTTGTTGAAATAAAGCCCAGCTTCCGATGGCGAGACATTAAACACGGCCTGGCCCGTCACGGGCTTATCGGTGATGTTGGTGGCCCGGTAATAGGCCATGTTCGTCTCACCCACCTTTACCGTCACATCCCGCTGCACGGCCTCAAAACGCCAGGCAAGTCCGTCGCTGATATTGGCATCGAACTGCACCGTCATCTTGCGGTCCAGCACCTTGTCAGGCGCGGTTTCAGCACGCTGCGTGGTGCCACCATAACCGGTGATCTGGCAGAACAGGCGGTAAAGCGGCACGCTGGCATAGGTGAGCCCCACCATGCCGGCAAGAATCGACAGGCAAACGACAGCGGTGCGAGTGTTGCGGTCCATGGCCATTCTCACAGCATCCTTTCACCAACATTGCCGCCAAGGCGCACAATCGTTGAGAAGAAGAACATCACGGCCAGCCCCGCCAGCACAAAAGCCAGAACGACAGAGCGGCGGCGGCGCACGCGCTTTTCAGCTTCCGTCAATTCACGATATTCCATGGGTGCCTCGCTCATCAGATCAAGGCTCCAAAGGACGCGATTCCAAGCACGCGCTCAACGATGAGCGCGGCAAAGACGAGGAAGAGATAAAGGATCGAGAAGCCAAAGAACCGCTTGGCGGCAGTAACGGCTGGCTTGCCCTCCCGCACGCGCCAAACTTGGATGGCACCGATCATGAAAAGCACACCCAGCACCGAAGTGACGGCCACATAAAGCGCGCCTGCCGTGCCGAGTGCTGCGGGCAACAGGCTGAGCGGCATCAGAAGGATGCTGTAGATCAAAATCTGGCGGCGCGTTTCATCCTCACCGGCTACCACGGGCAGCATGGGGATATTGGCGCGCGCATAATCTTCCTGACGGTAAAGCGACAGCGCCCAGAAATGCGGTGGCGTCCACATGAAGATGATAAGAAAGAGCGCGATGGAACCCATATCCACCCCACCCGTCACCGCAGCCCAACCGATCATCGGCGGGAAGGCACCGGCAGCGCCACCAATCACGATATTCTGCGCGGTCGTGCGCTTCAGCCACATGGTGTAGATGACGGCATAGAAGAAAATGGTGAAAGCCAAAATGGCGGCCGCCGCGACATTGACGAGCAAGCCCAGCACGGCAACCGAGCCGATGGAAAGGGTGAGACCAAAGCCTAACGCCTCACCGGCAAGCAGGCGGCCCGCAGGCAAGGGCCGCCGGCGCGTGCGCTCCATCACCGCGTCAATATCGGCATCATACCACATGTTCAGCGCACCCGATGCCCCCGCACCCACCGCAATGGCCAGCAGCGCCACGAAAGCGGTCCACGGGTGGATCGTGCCGGGGGCAGCGATCATTCCGGCAAAGGCCGTGAAAATCACCAGCGACATCACGCGCGGCTTCAACAGGGCCAGATAATCTTGCGGATCGCCCATCCCGGCCTCAAGGGCGGGGGCGGTCTCGAAGCTCTGGGCCTGGCGCTCGCTCATGGAAAAATCCTGAAAACCGGAAAAAACCGGGCCCGCCCGAAAAGGCAGGCCCGGCAATTTGCTTACTTGATGATCGGCAAGGTCGAGAACTGGTGGAACGGCGGGGGCGAAGAAAGCGTCCATTCCAGCGTCGTTGCACCTTCACCCCACGGATTGTCCGCCGCCGCGCGCGTGCGCGCAAAGGCTTCGTAAACGCCATAGAGGAAGATGAACATGCCCACGAGCGAGATATAGGAACCGATCGAGGAGACATAATTCCAGCCCGCAAACGCATCCGGATAGTCGATATAGCGACGCGGCATGCCAGCAAGGCCCAAGAAATGCTGCGGGAAGAACACGAGGTTCACGCCCACAAAGGTCACCCAGAAATGCAACTGGGCAATCGTTTCGGAATACATATAGCCGAACATCTTGGGGAACCAGTAATACCAGCCCGCGAAGATGGCGAACACGGCACCCAAGCTGAGCACATAGTGGAAATGTGCCACGACGTAATAGGTGTCATGCAGCGAACGGTCCACACCGGCATTAGCCAGCACCACACCCGTAACCCCGCCAAGGGTGAACAGGAAGATGAAGCCAATGGCCCAGACCATGGGCGCGCGGAACTCGATGGAACC
>CAJBCQ010000196.1 GCA_903951595.1 uncultured Hyphomicrobiales bacterium
CGCCTTCAGCGCATGTTTCGGATCGCGGCTTAAAATCCGGAACAGGGCGCGCGCTGCCGGGTCAATCCGCACGCGGCCTTGTTCCCAGTTTCGCAATGTTGCCACCGGAATGTTCAGCACTTGCGCAAATTGCACCTGCGTCATGCCAAGCCCTTCGCGGATGCTGGCAGGTGGCAGGTCTTCCACGAAATTGCCCAAGGCCGCATCGGGGTTCTCGCCGTCCTCGCGCATCTGGCGGGCAATCTCTGCCTCGCTCGTCGCTTCAATCCGTGCCCGGTCCACCTTGGGGCGGGAAGCCTTGATCTGTTCCAAACTCATGCGAGCCATAATGCGCGTTCCTTCCTGTTGGCCTTGCGGGCCGAAATGATCCAGCGAACATCTTCGCGGTCGGTGTAAATCACGGCGAGCACAATGCCATCCACTTCGCCAATGGCCTTGATGCGGGTCTCGCCATAATCCGCGCGGTCATCCACTTGGCTCAGCACGCGGCCCATGAAAATGAGCGCGGCAAAATCAAACCCCAAGCCACGCTCCCGGATATTGCGCTCATGCTTGGCATCGTTCCAGTCAAACTCCATGAACTCCTATACGCTATCAGCGTAGTCAAATCAAGTCGCATCCTTTCCCTCTCCACCCGCTCCACTCTGCCCATAAGAGCGGCTTCATGACCCGCGACAGCCGCATGGTGGAACGCATTTAGGATGACAAGCCAAAGCCCCACCAATTCGCGCGCCCTTCCTATTCATCCACAATCAGATTTTTTGACTATTTCCTAAAATTAAATAAACTATCCCGCCATCAACCGGGGGGAGATTCCAAATGAAGAAGCTGTTCGCCACTACCGCCATCTTAAGCCTTCTGGCCACCAATGCAGCTCTGGCTGATCCTGCTGTCATGCTGGGCTTGTCCGTCAATTTCGGCGGCGGGGGTTCGGCCATGTCGCCGGGTGTTACGGCCAAGGTGCTTTCTTCCGATGAGCAGGATCAGGCTGTGGCGGCGGCTGGCGTTACCTATTTTCCGGGCGCTGCCAAGCCCTTCGGCGTCGATATCAGCGCCGGATATAATTTCAACGAAGGTTCCGCCCTCATCGGCTACGACCTGCTGAACCAGCAGTTTCAGGCCAGTGGCGGTTGGGTGAATACGCAGGAAGACGAAGTCTTTCTGGCACCCTCCGACCGCCGCTTCAAGCGCAACATCCGCGCCGTGGCCACCGCCCCCAACGGCGTGCAGCTTTATGCCTATCGCTATATCTGGAGCGACAGCTTCTTTGTCGGCGTGATGGCGCAAGACCTCTTGGCGCATGCCCAATGGCGCAAGGCCGTGGTGGAAAACGCCAATGGCTTTTTCAGCGTCAACTACGCCATGCTCGGCCTTCGCATGGTCACGCTGGATGAATGGGAAGCGCAAGGGATGGGTGCTGTGTTGCCCTCCACGCAGCCAGCTCACTTCCACGCCATGTTGAGTTGAGCTGCATCCACCCCATCCCTTCCCCTCCCGCTCTACTTTGGGCATAAGGGCGGCCAACGTCCACGCGAAGGCTTGCCCCCACCCCCATGATCCGTCTCGAAAACATCACCAAACAAAACGGCCACCAGCTATTGTTCATTGAAGCCTCCGCCGCCCTGCAGGCAGGCGAGAAGGTTGGGCTTGTCGGCCCCAATGGTGCCGGCAAAACCACGCTGTTCCGCATGATTAACGGCTCCGAAGCCCCTGATGAAGGCCAGGTCGGCACCGATCGCGGTGTCACCATCGGCTATTTCAGCCAGGATGTGGGCGAAATGGCAGGCCGCAGTGCAGTGGCCGAGGTGATGGAAGGGGCAGGGCCGGTCAGCCTCGTGGCGGCCGAATTGCGCGAGCTCGAAACCGCAATGGCCGACCCCGATCAGCTCGACAATATGGACACGATCATCGAACGCTATGGCGAGGTGCAGGCCCGCTATGAGGAAATGGGCGGCTATGGGCTGGAAGCCAATGCCCGCGAAGTGCTGGCAGGCTTGAGCTTTTCCAACGAGATGATGGATGGCGATGTGGGTGCCTTGTCCGGCGGCTGGAAAATGCGCGTGGCCTTGGCCCGCATTCTCCTCATGCGCCCCGATGTGATGCTGCTTGACGAGCCTTCCAACCACTTGGATCTTGAAAGCCTCATCTGGCTGGAAAGCTTCCTCAAAAATTACGAAGGCGCATTGCTGATGACCTCGCATGATCGCGAGTTCATGAACCGTATCGTCAACAAGATCATCGAGATTGATGGCGGTGGCCTGACCTCCTATTCCGGCGATTATGAATTCTATGAGCAACAACGCGCACTCAATGAAAAGCAGCAACAGGCCCAGTTTGAACGCCAACAGGCCATGCTGGCGAAAGAAATCAAATTCATCGAACGCTTCAAGGCCCGCGCCTCACACGCCGCCCAAGTGCAAAGCCGCGTGAAGAAGCTCGACAAGATCGAGCGCGTGGAACCCCCCAAGCGCCGCCAATCCGTTGCCTTCGATTTCCGCGAGCCGCCACGCTCGGGCGAAGATGTGGTGAATTTGAAAAATGTCCACAAAGCCTATGGCAGCCGCAGCATTTATGAGGGGCTGGATTTCTCCATCAGAAGGCGCGAACGCTGGTGCGTGATGGGTGTGAATGGGGCGGGCAAATCAACCCTGCTCAAACTCGTCACCGGCTCCACCGATCCTGATGCCGGCACGGTTGCCGTGGGCGCAAGCGTGAAGCTCGGCTATTTCGCCCAGCACGCGATGGATTTGCTCTCGGGTGATGATACGGTTTTTGAATCCCTCGAAGTCTCCTTCCCCACCGCCTCCATCGGTTCCTTGCGCTCGCTGGCGGGTTGCTTTGGTTTTTCTGGCGATGATGTGGAAAAGAAATGCCGCGTGCTGTCCGGTGGCGAAAAAGCCCGCCTCGTGATGGCCAAAATGCTGTACGATCCGCCCAATTTCCTCGTGCTGGACGAGCCCACCAACCATCTCGACATTGCCACCAAGGAAATGCTCATCAAGGCACTGGCCGCTTACGAAGGCACCATGCTTTTCGTCAGCCACGACCGCCACTTCCTCGCAGCCCTTTCCAACCGCGTGCTAGAATTAACCCATGAAGGCGTGCACCAATATGGCGGCGGCTACACCGAATACGTCGCCCGCACGGGCCAGGAAGCACCAGGGATTCACGCATGAGCGACGAACGCATCACCGCCCTTGAAATCCGCATCGCCCATCAGGAGCAAACCATTGCGGAACTGAACGATGTGGTCACAACCCAATGGCGCAAGATGGAGGCGCTCGAACGCCAGATGAACCGGCTTCGGGAAGAAGTGCAGAACAGTCAACCAAATGCGGGCGGCGACGAACCGCCCCCGCCGCATTATTGAACGGAAAGGCCCCATGCGAAAGCGCGTGCTGATCACAGGCGGCAATTCCGGCATTGGGCGTGGCATTGTGCATCATTTTGTGCGCGCAGGTGCGGATGTCACCTTCACCGCGCGCGATAAGGCCAAGGGTGCAGCGGTGGAAGCTGAAACCGCCACACTTGGCAATCCCGCCCGCTTCATCGCCTGTGATCTTGCCGTGGAAGCGCAGGTAAAGCAGCTCATCGCCCAGCTCAATGGCCTCGATGTGCTGGTGAACAACGCCGGCCTCGGCAGCCGCCGCGCGCCAGTGGAGACAAGTGACTCCCCCGGCACGCGCTGGAACAAATTGCGCGGCCCCAATCTGGATTCCACTTGGCTCGTCTCGGCCCATGCCCTGCCGCTTCTGGCGCAATCGGGCAAGGGTTCCATCGTCAACATCTCCTCCACCGCCAGCCTGCATGGCAATTGGGGCCTTTACTGCGTGGCCAAGGCGGCTGTGGAAGCGCTAACCCGCGCGCTTGCCGCTGAAGGTGCCCCCCACGGCATCCGCGCCAATGGCATCAGCCCCGGCTGGATCGAAACCCAGACCGACACCACCACCCCCGCCACCGGTGGCGGCGATTGGGACGTACCGCCAAGCCTGTTCAACCGCATGGGAAGCCCGGAAGAAATCGCCGCCGCCGTGGCCTTTCTCGCCAGTGATGCGGCCAGCTTCATCACCGGCCAAACCCTCATCGTCGATGGCGGCCTTTCCATCATCGACTACACCTCCCGCAAGCTTCTGGAAACACGCGGGCAAAACTTGTTTTCCGGCATTTTTTCAGGGCAAGAAAAACAATGAAAACCGAACCCCAAGGCATCATCACCAGCACCGCAGAGCGCCCGCGCGATAGCTGGCCAGACCCCGAACGCGGCAATGTTTCATGGTTCACCCTGTTCAGCAGCGACATCACCCCCACCCATTCCTTGAGCGCCGGGGTGGCCGAAATTGCGCAAGGCGGCAGTCTGGAACTGCACCGGCATGATGAGCCAGAGGTCTATTACATCCTCGAAGGCACTGGAATCATGAGCATAAATGGCGTGGAAACGGCTGTTTCCCCCGGTTCGGCCGTTTATATCCCCGGCAATGCCGAACACGGTATTCGCAATGAAAAGCCGCCACTTCTTCGATTATTCTACACCTTTCCCATCGATTGCTTCGCGGATGTGAAATACCGTTTCTCGAAAAACCAAGGCGGAAGTTGAACGGCAGATGAACAATGCGCTAAGGTTCAGTTCAGCCAGATGAGTCTAGGGTTCTCATCAACAGGGGAAAAGTTCCCTGCCTATGACCCAAAGGGGAGATTGAAATGCGTAAGTTCCTGACCGCCGCCCTCGCAGCCCTCACGCTGATTGTGGCCCCGCTCGCCACCGCGGATAATGCCTTTGCCGGCCGCAAGGCGAAGAACACCGCCTATATTCTGGGCGGCGTGCTCGGCGGCCTCATTCTGGCGGATGCCCTCAACAAGCCCGCCGCGGCCCGTCCGGCCCCCCCGGTCTATTACGCGCCCCAGCCGGTTTACTACGGCCCGCAGCCCTGGACCGGTGAATGGTACGAATATTGCCGCGCCCGTTACCGCAGCTTTGATGCCAATACCGGCTACTTCGTGGGCTATGATGGCCGCTATCGCTTCTGCCAGTAAGCTCGGCTGAACCAATCTGAAAGCCCGCTCCGGCACCTCCGGGGCGGGTTTTACTTATGAGCGCATGCCTGCTAAACCACAACCATGACACAGCAAAACTTTGACGCCATCATCATCGGGGCAGGCCATAACGGGCTTGTCTGCGCCTTTTATCTCGCCCGCGCGGGGCTGAAGGTGAAAGTTCTGGAACGCCGCCATGTTGTTGGTGGCGCTGCCGTAACGGAAGAATTCCACCCCGGCTTCCGCAATTCAGTGGCCGCCTATACGGTAAGCCTGCTCAACCCCAAAATCATTGCGGACCTCGATCTTGCCGCCCACGGCCTGAAAGTGGTGGAACGGCGCGCTTCGAACTTCATACCCCAGCCTGATGGCCGCTATCTGCTCACCGGACCCGGACGCACCAAATCCGAAATCACCAAATTCTCCGCCAAGGATGCCGCCAATGTGGACGCCTATGGCGATGAAATCGACGCCATTGCCGATGTGCTGCGCGCACTCGTTCTGAAGGTGCCGCCGAATGTCACACAAGCCGGCCTGTTCGCCGCTTTGCCGCAACTGTTCAAGGCAGGTGCCTTGGGCCGCCAGCTTTCCAAACTCTCCATGGAACATCAGCGCGCGCTTCTCGACCTATTCACCAAATCGGCGGCTGATTATCTCGACCGCTGGTTTGAGAATGACAGCGTGAAAGCCGTGTATGGTTTCGATGCCGTGGTGGGTGCCTTTGCCAGCCCCAAAACCCCCGGCACGGCCTATGTGCAGCTTCACCATTGCTTTGGCGAGGTGAACGGCAAGAAGGGCGCATGGGGCCATGCCATTGGCGGCATGGGTGCCATCACGCAAGCCATGGCGCGGGCCTGTGAAAAGCTTGGTGTCGAGATTGAAGTCAACGCGCCTGTCAAGGGCGTGGTGGTGGAAAAGGGCAGGGCGGTGGGCGTTGATCTGGAAGATGGCCGCACTTTGCGCGCCAAGCAGATCGTCTCGAACCTCAACCCCAAGCTCCTCTATGGCAAGCTGGTGCCGCAAACCGAATTGCCCAAAGAATTCGCCTCCCGCATGAAAGCCTGGAAATGCGGCTCGGGCACTTTCCGCATGAATGTGGCCTTAAGCGAATTGCCAAGCTTCACCGCACTGCCGGGCAAAACGGTGGGCGATCATCACACTTCAGGCATCGTGATTGCACCCACGCTTTCCTACATGGACCGCGCCTATCGTGATGCGGTGGAACATGGCTGGAGCCAAAAGCCCATCGTGGAAGTGCTGATCCCTTCCACACTGGACGATAGCCTCGCCCCCAAGGATGCCCATGTCGCCAGCCTGTTCTGCCAGCATGTCGCCCCTGAATTGCCCGACGGCAAAAGCTGGGACGACCACCGCGAGGAAGTGGCTGATTTGATGATCAAGACGGTGGATGAATACGCCCCCGGCTTTGCCGCCAGCGTGGTGGGTCGCCAGATCAATTCACCTCTCGACCTCGAACGCACCTTCGGCCTTCTCGGCGGCGACATCTTCCACGGCGCGCTGGGCTTAGATCAACTTTTCAGCGCCAGACCAATGCTCGGCTATGCCGACCACCGCAGCCCCGTGAAAGGCCTCTACATCTGCGGCTCCGGCACCCACCCCGGCGGCGGCGTGACCGGCGCACCGGGACATAATGCGGCGGGAATTATTGTTTCGGATTCCAGGAAATAAGCGAAATGGAAAAGGACCCTCGGGTCAAGCCCGAGGGTGACATATTCTATAGATGAAACGTCACACTCAGGCCCGAGTGTAACGAACTTTACAGTTCAAACGTCATCATCGGGCTTGACCCGATGATCCTTTTCTCCTTCGCTATTCTTCATGTCCTCCGGCGGCCACGTTTATATCATGACCGATCACATGCGCCGCGTGCTCTACATCGGCGTCACGGCGGATTTGCCTGCGCGTGTTTATCAGCATCAGCAGGGACAATCCGGGTTCACCAGTCGTTATGGATTGAACGTGCTGGTTCATGTCGAAACCTACGATGACATACCAACCGCCATTCAACGCGAGAAAAATCTCAAACGCTGGGTGCGAGCGTGGAAGGTGGCATTGATCGATAAGCATAATCCGATGTGGGCGGATTTGTCTTTGAATTTGCTGAAATAAGCGAAATGGAAAAGGGCCCTCGGGTCAAGCCCGAGGGTGACGTATTCTATAGATGAAACGTCATCATCGGGCTTGACCCGATGATCCTTTTCTCCTTCGCTTCTTCCACCTCACCCCATCGCCTGATCCAGATCCGCGATAATATCCGCCACATCCTCAATGCCGATCGACAGCCGCACCACATCCGGTGTTGCCCCGGCTTGCTTCAACTGCTCAGGCGTTAGCTGGCTGTGGGTTGTTGAAGCCGGGTGGATGATGAGCGAGCGCGTGTCGCCGACATTGGCCAGATGCGACAACAGCTTGACGGATGAAACCGTTTTTACCCCCGCTTCATGTCCGCCCTTCAAGCCGAAGGTGAACACGGCACCCGCACCCTTGGGTGAATATTTCTTCTGAAGCGCATGATGCGGATGATCGGCAAGGCCTGCATAATTCACCCACGCCACACGGGCATCTTTCGCCAACCACTGGGCCACCGCCAAAGCGTTGTCGCAATGCCGCTGCATGCGAAGCCCCAGCGTTTCCATGCCCGTCAGAAGCAAAAAGGCGTTGAACGGCGCAATGGATGGCCCCAGATCGCGCAGGCCCAAAACCCGTGCCGCAATGGCCAATGCCATCGGCCCGAAAGCCTCGTGCAGCTTGATGCCATTATACGAAGGATTGGGTTCGGAAAGCAGCGGATAGGCACCACTGGCCGACCAATCGAAATTGCCTCCGTCAATCAGCGCGCCACCCATCGAATTGCCATGCCCGCCAATGAATTTGGTGAGCGAATGCACCACCACATTGGCCCCGTGTTTGAACGGTTGCACCAGATAGGGTGTGGCCAGCGTGTTATCCACAATCAGCGGCACGCCCGCCTTTTTCGCCACCGCCGCAATCGCTTGAATATCCGTGATGCGCCCACCCGGATTGGCGATGGATTCGATGAAGATCGCCTTGGTGCGCGGCGACAAAGCCTTCTCAAAACTCGAAGGATCTTCGGCATCCGCCCACACAACATGCCAGCCGAAGCTTTTGAAGGAATGGGCGAACTGGTTGATAGAGCCGCCATATAGTTGACGCGCGGCGATGAATTCATCACCCGGCTGCATCAGCGTGTGGAAAACCAGAAGCTGGGCAGCATGGCCTGAACCGGTCGCCAAGGCGGCTGACCCGCCTTCCAAAGCGGCAAGCTTTGCCTCTAGCACGCCCTGAGTGGGGTTCATGATACGGGTATAGATATTCCCGAAAGCCTTGAGCGCGAACAGATCGGCGGCGTGCTGGGCGTCCTGGAATGCGAAACTGGTGGTCTGGTAAATGGGGGTCGCGCGCGCCCCTGTCGTGGGGTCGGGGGCAGCACCTGCGTG
The DNA here is from genome assembly GCA_903951595.1 of uncultured Hyphomicrobiales bacterium. GTDB lineage: Bacteria > Pseudomonadota > Alphaproteobacteria > Rhizobiales > Aestuariivirgaceae > CABJBCQ01. The sequence goes on from CAJBCQ010000196.1 coordinate 8,511, forward strand.
AATGGCAAGCGTATCAAAACCTTGGGTGGTCATGTGTCATACCCTCTATTTACGCGGATCCTGTGATCCGCAGGTCTGGTTTGCGCGTTCATGTTTGCATGCAAACGGCAGGAAGGCGACCCCACCAATGGACGACCGGCCCGATAATTTTGCGGAACCCGCAGAAATCCCCACGCCCGACATGCGCGCACCCAGCAAAGACAGCCTGCGCGCGTCCGGTCAGGTGCAATCGCTAAGCCGCGCCTTGCGCCTGCTCAATGCGCTGGCTTGGCATCCGCAAGGTGTCACCCTTTCGCAAGTCGCCCAGAAAGTGGGCCTTCCCACATCCACCGCCCACCGCTTGCTCACCACCTTGCAAAATGAACGCTATGTGCGTTTCGACAATGAACGCTCCGTCTGGCTTGTCGGCGTGCAAGCCTTCCGCGTGGGCTCGGCCTTCGCGCGCGGGCGTGATCTGGCAAGCCTTGCCCGGCCCTTCATGCGAAGGCTTGTGGAGCAATGCGGCGAGACGGTGAACCTTGCCATCCCAGACCATCATGAAATCATGTATCTGGCGCAAGTCGAATGCCAGAAGGTGATGCGCGCCATAACAGGCCCCGGCGGGCGCTCCGCCTTCCATGCCTCGGCTGCCGGAAAAGCCATTCTTGCGGCCATGCCGGATGGGGAACGCACCCGTTTCCTGTCCTCGGCTGACCTCAAGCGCGAAACCGCGCGCACCATCACCACCCTGGCCGACCTGAAGAAGGAACTTGCAGCCACCCAAGCGCGTGGCTATGCGGTGGATGACGAGGAAAACGCGGTTGGCCTTCGCTGTGTCGCTGCCGTGATCTTTGACGAACATGCAGCACCGCTGGCCGCCCTTTCTGTTTCAGGACCGGCCGCACGCATCACCGACAGCCGTATGTCTAGCCTAGGGCTGGCCGTGGCCGGTGTTGCCCAGGAAATCACCGCCGAGCTTGGAGGCCGCAAGCCCAGCCGGCGCTAAAGGCGAGGCGATAAGCGAATGGCGATCACCAAGGAAACCGTGCTGCAAGCCCTCTCGCGCGTGCATGCGCCGGATGGGCCGGAAAATATCGTCACCCGTGGCCTTGTGTCTGAAATCCTCGTTTCGGCCAATGGCGATGTGATTTTTGCCCTTACGGCCGATCCTGCCCGTGCCGCACATATGGAACCCCTGCGGAAGGCCGCTGAAGCTGCCGTGAAGGCCATTCCGGGGGCGGGCAAGGTGACAGTGGCGCTAACGGCTGAACGCGCTGGCGGCCATTCCCATTCCCACGCGCCCGCCGCGCCCAAGCGCACCGCAGGCCCCCGCGCCATTGGCGTTCCGGGCGTAAAGCACATCATCGCGGTCGCCTCCGGCAAGGGTGGAGTGGGCAAATCCACCGTGGCCGTCAATCTGGCGCTGGGTTTTGTGAAACTGGGCCTCAAAGTCGGCATTTTGGATGCCGACATTTACGGCCCCTCCATGCCCAAACTTCTGGGCATCAACCGGCGCCCGGAACTGGCCGCCCCCAACACCAAAACCCTGAAACCCTTGGAACGTCATGGACTTAAAGCCATGTCGATGGGCTTCATGGTGGATGAAGACACGCCCATGGTCTGGCGTGGCCCCATGGTGATGGGTGCGCTTACCCAAATGCTGCGCGAAGTGGCCTGGGGAGATTTGGATATTCTCGTCGTCGATATGCCGCCTGGAACCGGTGATGTGCAGCTGACCATTTCCCAGCAAACCCCGCTGGCCGGGGCCGTCGTCGTCTCTACCCCGCAGGATCTGGCGCTGGCCGATGCCCGCAAGGGGCTGGCCATGTTCCGCAAGGTGGAGGTGCCGATCTTCGGCATCATCGAAAACATGAGCTATTTCATCTGCGGCAAGTGCGATGAGCGCCATGAAATTTTCGGTCACGGCGGTGCCAAAGCGGAAGCAAAACGGCTTGGAGTGCCCTTTTTGGGCGAAATTCCGCTGGAAGCGGCCCTGCGTAAGCATTCCGACGAAGGCGAGCCAATTGTCGTCAGCGCCCCTGATTCCACCTCCGCCAAGGCTTTTTGCGCCATCGCGGCGCAAGTCTGGGGTGAAATCGAGGCCGGAGCCGGTGCCCCAGCGGCCCCCCGGATAATTATTGAAGACTGAGGGGAATTTCATTAATTGCTTGAGTTTAAGGCAGTAGGACGCGAATCTCTAGCTCTTCAGGGAATCGCGCGTCCGAGTTTTGCGTAGAAACAGGGGGAAAGCCTGATGAAGGCGATTTCAAAGATTTCCGGCTTCGTGCTGATTGCGGCAGGCGTGCTGGCTGCCATCACGAGCTTGCTGAGCCCGGGCCAGATTCTCTGGGGCCTGAGCTTTGAAGTAGGTGCCATCCTGCTGGTAGGCGGCGTGCTATCGCTCGGCCTTTCTGGTGTGATGGAAGCCATCGAGGCCCAGTCGCAGGCAGGCTATGGTGTGGAAATGGAGCTGGAGGAAGAATTAGCACCTCCGCCCCCGCCGCCACCGCCGCCGCCCGTCTTGGAAACACCCGCGCGCCCGAAATTTGCGGCATCCTCGCTGAAATTCGAAATGCCCGCCCCTCCGACACGCGATACGTCTTACGCCGTGCGCTCAGCAGCGGTGATCGCGGCTGCCTCCGGCACCCCCCGCGCGGCCCCGCCGCCTCCGCCACCGCCACCGCCGCCACCGCCACCGCCACCACCGCCACCTCCGCCACCGCCGAAATTCGAGCCGGTGCTGGATGAACCTGCGGAAGCCGTGTCCGAGGAAGATCTTTACGTGGTGGAAGAACGCACCATCGCCGGCAAGCCTGCCCGCGTGCTTTCTGATGGCACCGTGGAAGCTGAAACGGATGAAGGCTGGATGCGTTTTGAGAATGTCGAGCATCTGGAAGAATATCTCGACGCCATGCGCGGCTGATGCCCAAC
>CAJBCQ010000197.1 GCA_903951595.1 uncultured Hyphomicrobiales bacterium
CTCGTGCTGTTAGACGAGCCGCTCGCCAATCTCGATTATAAGCTGCGCGAAGAATTGCGCGAAGAACTGCCGCGCATTTTCGCCGAGTCGGGCGCGATTTTTGTCTACGCCACAACCGAACCCAGTGAAGCCCTGCTACTCGGCGGCAAAACCGCAACGCTGCACCAAGGCCATGTCACGCAATTCGGCCCCACGATTGATGTGTACCGCCACCCGGCTGACAGCAATACCGCCCAAGTTTTCTCTGACCCGCCCATGAACTTCGCCAGCGCGACGCTCTCGGGCAAGTCGCTCACCCTTCAAGACGGCACCAAATTGGCAACCGATGGCCTGCCGGCCCTCAAGCCGGGTGACTACCAGATCGGCTTCCGCCCCAATCACACCACCATTCACGCCAGCAAGAAGCTGCAAAGCATCAAAGCCCGCGTGGGGGTAAGCGAAATCACCGGCTCGGAAAGCTTCATCCATGTTGAAGCCTGCGGCGCGCGTTGGATTGCGCTGGAACCAGGCGTCCATGAACTCAAACCAGGAAGTGCGATCAACATCTATCTCGACCCCTCCCGCTTCTTTGTTTTTTCCAGCGACGGCCGCCTCGTCGCCGCCCCCAAGGAGAGTTGAGATGGCACGCATCGATCTTGCCGATCTCGGCCACGCCTACAGGCCTAATCCCACCAAGCCTTCCGACTGGGCGCTCAAACCCATGACCCATGTGTGGGAGGACGGCGGCGCCTATGCGCTGCTAGGTCCCTCCGGCTGCGGCAAAACCACCCTGCTCAACATCATTTCCGGCCTCGTCACCCCATCGCAAGGCCGCGTGCTTTTTGACGGCAAGGACGTTACCGATCTGGCCGTGGAAAAGCGCAATATCGCGCAGGTGTTCCAGTTCCCCGTGGTCTACGACACCATGTCAGTCGCCGATAACCTTGCCTTCCCCTTGCGAAATCGCGGCATGGACGAAGCCGCCGTTCAGACCCGCGTCGCAGAAGTCGCTGATATGCTCGACCTAACCGCGGACCTCACGCGCAAGGCCCGCGGCCTCACCGCCGACATGAAACAAAAAATCTCGCTCGGCCGCGGCCTTGTGCGCGCCAATGTCGGAGCCATCCTTTTCGACGAACCGCTGACCGTCATTGATCCTCACATGAAATGGCAGCTTCGCGCCCAGCTGAAGCAGGTGCAAGAACGCTCTGGCGTCACCATGATCTATGTGACACACGACCAAACCGAAGCCCTCACCTTCGCCAAGAAGGTCGTGGTCATGTTCGAAGGCGAAGTGGTGCAGATCGGCACGCCGCAGGAACTGTTCGAAGCCCCCGCGCACACCTTTGTTGGCTATTTCATCGGCTCGCCCGGCATGAATGTCATGCCCGCCACCGTGGAAGGCGGCACCGCCACCATCATGGGCCACAAAATCAAGCTTTCGAGAGCCTACAAAAAGCTCAACGCCAAGGCCCGCATCGAAGCCGGCATAAGGCCAGAATTCATCTCCATCGCAGCCAAGAAAGATGGCATCCCCGTGCAGGTCAAGCGCGTTGAGGACACTGGCCGATTCCGCATCGCGCGCGTCGAATTGGATGGCCTGCCCTTGTCCGTCGTTGCCCCGGAAAACGCCAAGATCGACGGCACCACCGCCCATCTGAGCTTTGATCCGGCCCGCATGCACATCTATGCCGACGGCCATCTGGTGAGGGATTGAGCATGGACAAGCCCATCAACAACCGCGCCTGGTTCCTCGTCCTGCCCGTTTTCATCATCGTGGCCTTCAACGCCATTTTGCCTTTGATGACGGTGGTGAACTATTCGGTTCAAGACACATTCGGCAATAACGAATTCTTCTGGAACGGCATCGGCTGGTTCACCGAATTGCTCGATCCGTCCACCGATCTCGGCGGCCGTTTCTTTGATTCACTTGGCCGCAATTTCATGTTCTCCGGCATCATCCTCGCCATTCAGGTGCCGCTCGGCATCCTCGTGTCCCTCGCCATGCCGAAAAAAGGCTGGGGGGTTGCCGCCTGCCTCGTCATCATGGCGCTGCCACTTCTTGTGCCATGGAACGTGGTCGGCACCATTTGGCAAATCTTCGCGCGCGGCGACATTGGCCTGCTCGGCTACATCGTCAACGCCATGGGCTTGAACTATAATTACACGCAGGATGTGCTGTCCGCTTGGATCACCATCATCGTCATGGATGTTTGGCACTGGACCAGCCTGATCGCCCTTCTGTGCTATGCTGGCCTTAAATCCATTCCCGATGCCTATTATCAAGCCGCCCGCATTGACGGCGCTTCCCGCTGGGCCGTGTTCCGCACCATTGAACTGCCCAAGCTGCGCCGCGTTCTGCTCATCGGCGTGCTGCTGCGCTTCATGGATAGCTTCATGATCTATACCGAGCCTTTCGTCGTCACCGGCGGCGGTCCCGGCAATTCCACCACCGGCCTATCGATCGATCTTGTGAAACTGGCGCTCGGTCAGTTTGACCTTGGCCGCGCTGCCGCTATGTCGATTGTCTACAACCTCATCATTCTCACCACCTGCTGGATCTTCTACACCGTCATGGTGAATGTGGACGCGGAGAGGAAATCCTGATGCGTACAAAGCATTTCATCCTCGCTTTCTATCTTCTGTTCATGCTGATCCCGATCTATTGGCTCGTGAACATGAGCTTCAAGACCAATGCGGAAATCACCCAGCAGCTCACCCTGTGGCCGGAGAACTTCACGCTCGCCAATTACACGGTCATCTTTACCGATCCGGCTTGGTACATGGGTTATGTCCATTCCATCCAATATGTGGCGATGAATACCGTGCTATCGGTCGCCTTCGCGCTTCCCGCCGCTTACGCCTTCTCGCGTTACCGCTTCCTCGGCGACAAGCACCTGTTCTTCTGGCTACTCACGAACCGCATGGCACCCCCCGCCGTGTTTGCCCTGCCCTTCTTCAATCTCTACTCGGCTGTCGGCCTGTTCGACACACCCCTAGCCATCGCCCTTGCTCATTGCATTTTCAACATCCCGTTGGCGGTGTGGATTCTGGAAGGCTTCATGTCCGGCGTGCCGCGCGAGATTGACGAAACCGCCTATATTGACGGCTACAGCTTCCCGCGTTTCTTCGTCAAAATCTTCATGCCGCTGATTGCTCCGGGCATCGGGGTTGCGGCCTTCTTCTGTTTCATGTTCTCGTGGGTGGAATTGCTGTTGGGCCGAACGCTGACCAACAACATGCCCATTTCCTCCATCATGACGCGAACGGCCTCCGCCGCCGGCATGGATTGGGGCTTGCTGGCTGCCGCCGGGGTTCTAACCATCATTCCCGGCGCGCTCGTCATCTGGTTTGTACGCAACTATATCGCCAAGGGCTTTGCCCTGGGCCGTGTGTGAGGACGCCATGAGCATCGACATCGCATGGATGGCTTGGACTTGGCAGACGGGCATTTTCTTTGTCCTTCTGGCCGCTACGCTCACCGTGATGACCATTCTGGCCGTGCGTTACCCGGAAACCGAACGCATCGGCATCCTGCGTATTCCCACAACGCGCGGTGACAGGCTGTTCATCTCACTTCTGACAGCCGCCTTCATACATCTGATATTCCTCGGCTTCCTTGGTGCGGAGCCGATGTTCTCGCTGCCTCTGGGCGAAGATGGCCTTGCCGTTTCGCGCCTGTGGTTGGCGACATTGCTATCTCTTCTCAACGCCACCGCCATTTTCAAATGGGTTTGAGAAGCTGCTTGGCTCCGCGTTAATCGTGCGCGCGACGGAGCCCACGGACCAGCACGGACAGGGAGGAACGTAATGCAGTTACGCATGGGTGTATCAGCACTTGCACTGCTGATGGCATTTGGAGCTGGCCCAGCTTTGGCGGACATGGAAGCCGCCAAGACGTGGATCGACTCTGAATTCCAACCTTCGACATTGTCGAAGGAAGAACAGGCCAAGGAAATGGAGTGGTTCATCAAGGCCGCTGAACCTTTCAATGGCATGGAAATCAACGTGGTGTCCGAAACGATCACCACGCACAAATACGAAGCGGAAGTTCTCGCGAAGGCCTTCACCGAAATCACTGGCATCAAGGTCAAGCATGACCTTATCCAGGAAGGCGACGTTGTTGAGAAGATCCAGACCCAGATGCAGTCCGGCAAGAACATCTATGACGGCTGGATCAATGACTCTGACCTCATCGGCACGCATTTCCGCTACAAGCAGGCCGTTGACCTGACCGACTGGATGAGCGGCGAAGGCAAAGACGTGACGAGCCCCACGCTCGACGTTGATGACTTCATCGGCAAGTCCTTCACCACCGGCCCGGATGGCAAGCTCTATCAGCTTCCCGACCAGCAGTTCGCGAACCTTTATTGGTTCCGGTACGACTGGTTCAACCGTCCCGAACTGAAGGAACAGTTCAAAGCCAAGTATGGCTATGATCTGGGCGTTCCGGTCAACTGGTCGGCTTATGAAGATATCGCCGAATTCTTCACCAACGATGTGAAGGAAATCGACGGCCAGAAGATCTACGGCCATATGGACTACGGCAAAAAAGACCCGTCCCTTGGCTGGCGCTTCACCGACGCTTGGCTCTCCATGGCCGGCAACGGCGACAAGGGCATCCCGAACGGCTTACCGGTCGATGAATGGGGTGTTCGCATGGAAGGCTGCAACCCGGTTGGTTCCTCCGTTGAACGCGGTGGCGACACGAACGGCGCAGCGGCTGTCTATGCCATCACCAAGTACCTGGAATGGCTGAAGAAGTATGCCCCGCCGCAGGCGCAAGGCATGACCTTCTCCGAATCCGGCCCCGTGCCGGCAGCCGGTTCCATCGCCCAGCAGATGTTCTGGTACACCGCCTTCACGGCAGACATGGTAAACCCGGAAACTGCCAAGGCCGTGTTGAACGAGGATGGCACGCCCAAGTGGCGCATGGCCCCCTCGCCCAAGGGCTCCTACTGGCAGGAAGGCATGAAACTTGGTTATCAGGACGCTGGTTCCTGGACCCTGCTCAAGTCCACCCCTGTGGATCGCCGCAAGGCTGCATGGCTCTACGCCCAGTTCGTGAACTCCAAGACCACATCGCTCAAGAAGAGCCATGTCGGCCTCACCTTCACGCGTGAAAGCGACATCTGGAGCCCCACCTTCACCGAGCGCGCTCCCAAGCTCGGCGGTCTGGTGGAGTTCTACCGTTCGCCTGCCCGCGTGCAGTGGACCCCCACGGGCAACAACATCCCGGACTATCCGAAGCTCGCGCAGCTTTGGTGGCAGAACATTGGCGATGCGTCGTCTGAACAAAAGACACCGCAAGAAGCCATGGACAGCCTCGCCGCAGCCCAGGACGCAGTGCTTGAACGCCTCGAAAAGTCGGGCGTGCAGGGCGAATGCGGCCCCAAGCTGAACAAGAAGGAAAGCTACGCCTACTGGACCGAACAGGCCAAGAAGAACGGCACGCTCGCTCCGCAGGCTAAGCTCGAAAACGAAAAGCCCGCAGGCGAAACCATCGACTACGACACCCTCATCAAGTCGTGGCCGGCAACGCCTCCGCAATGATCGTTTGACGACAAACAGAGAGCCGGGGCGCAAACCCCGGCTCTTTTCATGTGAATAGGCCAATCAGGGGAAATGCCATGCCGTCTTTCATTCTTGCCATAGATCAGGGCACCACATCTTCACGCGCCATCATTTTCGATGAAAAGCTGAAGGTGAAGGCATCCGCCCAGCAGGAATTCAAGCAGCATTTCCCCGCCTCCGGCCATGTGGAACATGACCCGGAAGACATCTGGAAATCCGTCCTCACCACCGCCAAGGCCGCTATCAAAAAGGCCCGCATCAAGCCGGAAGCGATTGTCGGTATCGGCATCACCAACCAGCGCGAAACTGCCGTGGTCTGGGATCGCAAAACCGGCAAGCCCATCCACCGCGCCATCGTCTGGCAGGACCGCCGCACTGAACCCCTTTGCGCCGAACTTCGTGCGCAGGATTACGAAGCCGAAGTGAACCGCCGCACGGGACTAAGGCTCGACCCCTATTTCTCCGGCACCAAAGTCAAATGGCTCTTGGACAATGTGAAGGGTGCCCGCGCGCGCGCCGAAAAGGGCGAATTGTGCTTCGGCACCATCGACAGCTTCCTCATCTGGCGGCTCACCGGCGGCAAGGTTCACGCAACCGACGCCACCAATGCCTCCCGCACGCTGCTCTACAATATCGGCTCAGGCGAATGGGACGCGAACATGCTGAAGCTGTTCGACATCCCTGCCAAGATGCTGCCGGAAGTGAAAGACTGTGCCGCTCATTACGGCACCACCGATAAGAAACTATTCGGCGTCGCCCTGCCCATCCTCGGCGTAGCTGGCGACCAGCAGGCCGCGACCGTCGGCCAAGCCTGTTTCGAACCCGGCATGATGAAATCCACCTACGGAACAGGCTGCTTTGCGCTTCTCAATACGGGCGCCGAGCAAGTCGTCTCCCAAAACCGCCTGCTCACCACCATCGCCTATCAACTCAACGGCAAGCGCACCTATGCGCTCGAAGGGTCCATCTTCATCGCCGGTGCCGCCGTGCAATGGCTGCGCGACAGTTTGGGGATTATCGAAAAAGCCAGCGACACGGCCCCCCTCGCCCGCAAGGCCGATCCCAAGCAAGACGTTTATCTCGTCCCCGCTTTCACGGGCCTTGGTGCCCCCTGGTGGGATGCGGATGCCCGCGGTGCCCTGTTCGGCCTCACCCGCGCCACCGGCCCCGCCGAACTCGCCCGCGCCACGCTGGAAAGTGCCTGCTACCAAACAAGCGACCTTCTCGACGCCATGCGGAAAGATTGGGGCAAGGCCGCCAAAACCGTCCTTCGCGTGGATGGCGGCATGGTGGCTTCGGATTGGACCATGCAATTCCTCTCCGACATTCTCGCCAGCCCCGTGGACCGCCCAAAAGTGCTGGAAACCACCGCCGTAGGGGCTGCTTACCTAGCGGGCCTTCAAGCAGGCATCTATCCGCCCCCCAAGCAATTCGCCAAAAGCTGGCAGCGCGAACGCCGCTTTACGCCGAAGCTCAAAGCATCAGAACGCACCCGCAAGCTGGCAGGCTGGAGCGATGCAGTTTCCCGCACGCTGTCAAAGAGATAAGGAAAAGATCAGCCGCGCTCGCGCATCACGCGCGATTTGTCCCGCTGCCAGGTGCGCGCCTTGTCGCTCTCGCGCTTGTCGTGCGATTTCTTGCCCTTGGCGAGTGCCAAATCCACCTTGGCATAGCCCTGCGGATTAAAGAAAATCTTGAGCGGCACCACCGTCAGCCCCTCGCGCGAAACCCCGCTCGCCAGCTTGTCAATCTGGCGGCGATGCAACAGCAATTTGCGCTTGCGGCGCGGCTCATGGTTGAACTGGTTGGCCATCTTGAATTCGGGGATGAAGCCGTTAATCAGCCAAAGCTGGCCATCCTCCACCGAGGCATAGGAATCGCCAATATTGGCGCGGCCCTCGCGCAGCGATTTCACCTCTGAACCCAGAAGCTCGATGCCGGCCTCAAACGTGTCGATGATGGCATAGTCAAACCGGGCGCGGCGGTTATCCGCCACGACCTTTTGATCTTTCACATCTGTCCGTCCGGGCCGAACGCTCTTGGAGCGTGGCGGCCTGTGCGATCCGCCTGCCATCGGAAACTGCCTCAGTTCAAAATGCCCGCATGCACCATCGCATCGCGCACGGCCTTCTTGGTGGCGTCGGTAATGCCCACCATCGGCAACCGCACCTCCTCGGTGCATAGCCCCAAAAGGCTTGCCGCATATTTAATGGGCGAAGGGCTGGTTTCAAGGAAGATGGCATGATGCAGCGGCATCAACCGGTCCTGAATCGCCAGAGCAGCAGCAAAATCGCCCTTCAGGGTCGCTTCCTGCAACTGCGCGCAAAGCCGCGGGGCCACATTGGCCGTCACCGAGATGCAACCAACACCGCCATGCGCGTTGAAGCCCAGCGCCGTGCCGTCCTCGCCCGAAACCTGCATGAACTTTTCACCACTCATCAGCCGCTGGCGTGAAGGCCGCGTCAAATCAGCCGTCGCGTCCTTAATCCCAATGATGCTGGGGAAATCCTTGGAAAGCCGCGCCACCGTCTCCACCGAGATATTGGCAACCGTGCGCCCCGGCACATTGTACAGAACGATCGGAATATCAACGGCCTCCACAATCGCCTTATAATGGGCGTAAATGCCTTCCTGCGTGGGCTTGTTGTAATAAGGCACCACAATGAGCGCCGCATCCGCCCCCGCCTTCTTGGCATGGCGTGTGTAATCAATGGCTTCGGCTGTGGAATTGGAACCCGACCCCGCGATAACCGGCACCCGACCCGCCACGGTTTCCACCGTAATCTCGATAATCCGCTTGTGCTCAGCCTCCGTCACCGTCGGGCTTTCGCCGGTGGTTCCCACGGGCACCACCCCATGC
>CAJBCQ010000198.1 GCA_903951595.1 uncultured Hyphomicrobiales bacterium
ACATCACGAATGGCACCGGAAAGCTGGGTGTAGAAAACCTGCTGGCGGGCCAGCACCCAAGCTGTTGGGCTTGCCCAGAAGGGCGGCAGGTTTTCAGCCCCGCGCGGCTGCACCAGTAATTGGCGCTGTTGGATTTGCGGTGTTTCCTGCCCAAAGGCGGGTGGGGCTACCAAGATGAACAGCGCGATGCAGAAGGCGATCAGGGCGCGCATGTGATTTTCACCGTGTCAGCAAATAATGCGCCGAAATCCTGTTCTACAGGTGGCTGCCAGTCTGGCGGCTTGTCGGCGAGCATGGTTTTGGTGGCAAATACATCACCGCTCTGGTCGGCGGGGATGGATTCGGATTGGCAGGAAGCGGGGGGCGCGCCTGCCAGTTCGGTCTTTTCCACGGTGATCTCGATATAGAAGGTCGGGTCATAGACCTTGTAGGTGAAAGCTGTTTTTTTCGGGTCGATGGGTTCAGCCAGCGGCACATCGAAAGTGAGCGTCAGCTTGCCGTTTTCCATCACCTGATGGGCATTGCCGGGGGTGGCTTGCGGCAGTTTGGTTTGCCCTGCGTAAGCATAGGTGAAGAATTCGAATTCTTTCAGTGCCTCCAGATTTTCGCGGCTCAAGGGTTCGAGTTCAGCGGGCGAGAATTTGCCGTCACCATCCGCGTCCAGCCCTTCGGTGGCCATGAGCGAATAATCCTCATCCATGGTCCAAATGTTGCGGATGCCGGTGATGTTTCCCGAAGCATCGAGAATTGCAGCCGTTTTCGCCGTAATCCAGATATGCGGATGGGCATGGGCAGGAAGGCTTGCGAAGGTGAGGATCAGGGCAGGGATGATGCGTTTCATGGCTGCGGCATAGTGGCCGTTCGCGGCAAAAAAATGAAGAGGCGTTGCATTGGCTGGAGGCTGTTGCCATTGTCGCGGGCATGGAATTGGAAGTAAGCCTCTGGGCGGCGTTTTTTGCCGGGATATTGAGCTTTTTGAGCCCCTGCGTTTTGCCGCTGGTGCCGCCTTATCTGTGTTTTATCACCGGGCAGACGCTGGAAGATTTGGCGGGTGATGCGGGTGATGAAAAGGCGCTGCGGCGTGAAATTATCACCGCTTCTTTGGCCTTTATCGCCGGATTTTCCACGGTTTTCACGATTTTGGGGGCCACCGCTTCTGTAATCGGGCAGGCTTTGCGCGAGCATATGGTGCTGGCCGGGCAGTTGGCCGGGGTGCTTATCATCTTGATGGGATTGCACTTTTTGGGCGTTTTCAAATTTGCCCTGCTACATTCGCGCGCGCAATATCAGCATCGCGTGCGCCCGTCGGGAATTTTGGGTTCCTATGCGGTGGGATTGGCTTTTGCTTTTGGGTGGACGCCGTGCATTGGGCCGGTTTTGGCGGCTATTTTAGCCGTGGCGGCCAGTGAGCAGCAGGTAAGCCAAGGTGCTGTTCTGCTTGGGGTTTATTCGGCTGGGCTGGGGGTTCCGTTCTTTGCGTCCGCGCTGATGGTGGATGGTTTCCTGTCGTTCCTGTCGCGCTTCCGGCGTCATTTGGGCCTTGTGGAAAAAGTGACGGGCGCGTTGCTGGTTCTGACGGGAATCGCCTTCCTCACCGGAGCCATGCAGGATTTTTCCTACTGGCTGATCGAGATGTTTCCGGGCCTTGCCCAGCTTGGCTGATGCCTATTTCCGCGCCGCGCGGAAGGCGCGGGCGGCGTTTCCGAAGGCTTCGAAAATCTTCACCGAGTCCGCATTTTCGGCGGCGCGATATTCCGGGTGCCATTGCGTGGCGATGGTGAAGCCTTTTGCATCGGTTACGGAAACCGCTTCAATGATGCCATCGGGCGCTTTGGCTTCCACGGTCAAGCCGGGGGCGAGCTTGCCAATACCTTGGCGGTGGACGGTGTTCACCATCGTTTCGCGCTTGCCCAAGATGGCTTCGAGTTTTCCGCCTGCCGTTATCTCGATCTTGTGAGCAAGGCGGTAGCGGTCTGCCACGGTTCCGGGTGTGGCGCGGTGGTCGAGGCGGCCTGCTTGGCGTTGGATTTCGGTTTCGAGTGTTCCACCCATCACCACATTCAATTCCTGAAATCCGCGGCAGATACAGAACAGTGGAAGCCCGCGGGCGATGGCGGCGCGGATGAGGTTCAGCGTGGTCGCGTCCCGGTCATGGTCAAAAGGCTCATGGTCGGCGGTGGCCTGCGCCCCATAATGCGGCGGATGCACGTTGGAGGTGGCACCGGTGATGACGATGCCGTCCAGATGTTCAAGCATGGCTTCGAGATCAATCGCATCCGCGATGTTGGGGATCATCACGGGAATGGCGTGCGAGACTTCCGCCACGGCGCGCACATATTTGTCGCCGATGGAATGGAAGCCCAATCCATCTTTTTCATAAGTGTCGGCGGGAAGGCCGATGAGGGGCATGTTCTTCATGGGTTTCTTTTTAACCCGGAAAATAGGAGAGCGCGAGGCCTGCCAATGCAAGGCTGGCAAGCAAAGCAGGAATGCCCCAGTTGAGGCGGAACAGCAGGAAGGCACCGATGAGGCTTAAGGCTACGGCTTTCCAATTCAAGCCATCCATCCATAGTGTGTGATAAGCAAACCACAGGCCAAGATTGAGGATAACGCCGACGACCGCCGCTGTGATGCCGGAAAGGGCTGCGGTCAGGCGTGGGCGGGTGGCGAGGGCTTCCACATAAGGGGCACCGGCGAAAATCCATAAAAAACAGGGCGCGAAAGTGACCCAGAGCGTGATAGCTGCACCGGCCAGCCCGCCTGCGATGGTGCCCATTTCCTTGTATCCGGCAAGGAATCCCACGAATTGCGTGACGAGGATGAGCGGGCCGGGGGTGGTTTCGGCGAGCCCTAAGCCATCGATCATTTGCGCCGGGTTGATCCAACCTTGGGCCACCGCTTCCTCCGCCATGACGGTGAGCACGGCATAGGCACCGCCGAAGGTGATGATGGCGAGTTTGGAGAAGAACAGGCCCAGTTCGGCCAGCACGTGATCCGGGCCGAGAATGGCAAGCAAGGCTGCAACGGGGGCAAGCCAGATGGAGAGCCAAATCAGAACCGTTCGGGCCAAGTCGGTGGCGTTGAGCTTTATGGGGGTGGGGGGTGTTTTGTCTTTTGCATTGAGGAAATAACCCGCCAATGCAGCACCCGCGATGATGAGCGGGAAGGGCAGGGCGAGAATGGCGAGGGCGAAGAAGGCGGCGGCGGCAAGTGCCCAGTTGAGCGGGGTTTTCAAGGCGCGTTGTGATAGGCGGAACAAGGCTTGCGCGAGGATAGCCAGAACGGCGGCCTTGATGCCCAGGAACAGGGCGGTGACGGGGGCGAGGGTTCCGAACCATGCATAAAGGGCTGATAGGGTGAGGATGATCAACGCGCCGGGGGCCACAAACAGCAAGCCGGCAATCAAGCCACCGCGCGCGCCGTGCAGTTTCCATCCGGCATAGGTGGCAAGCTGCATGGCCTCTGGGCCGGGCAGCAGCATGCAGAAATTAAGCGCGTTGAGGAATTGCCGCTCGGTCAGCCATCCGCGTTCCTCCACCAGCATGCGGTGCATGAGGGCTATTTGGCCTGCCGGGCCACCGAAGGAAAGCCAGCCTATTTGTGCGAAGGTTTTGGTGGCTTCAGACAGTGCGGGCAATGGTGCCTGCGGCAAAGACGAGGATGCGGCCGGCAAGATAGGCGGCGGACTGGTTGGCATGGTCGCGCTCCGGCACGAATTCGATGAGGTCGAGGCCTGCAATGCGGCCCCGTTGGCTCACACCTGCGATGAGGTCGAGAATGTGCCAATAGGTAAGCCCGCCGGGTGTCGGTGAAATGACAGCGGGCATGATCGAGCCATCGAGTGCATCGCAATCGAAAGTGATGAGGACATTGGCACCCTGGGGGATGAGGTTCAGAACGGGTGCAACACCCTCGGCCAGGATTTGGCGGGCGGTGATGATGTGGGCACCCCAATTGCGCGCTGCCATGACATCGGCTTCGCGGGCACTGCCAAGCGCGCGGGTGCCTGCATGGATGATGGTCTGCACATGGCCCATTTCGGAAGCCCGTCGCATGGTGCTGGAGAAACCATAGCGTTCCCCCCGGCGTTGCTCGCGCCAATCAATATGCGCGTCGATCTGCAGGATGGTGAGGGGGCCGTGTTTGCTGAAGGCT
>CAJBCQ010000199.1 GCA_903951595.1 uncultured Hyphomicrobiales bacterium
CTCAGCCACAACGAAGCCGAGAGCATTGAGCCGGAGGAAGCGGCTGCCGGCACCCAGGTTCTGTTCGAAGCGGTGCTGGCCCGCGCAAATCGTCCGCTCTAGGCCCCTTCACAAGCCCCCCCACCCTTGCTATAGCGCCGCCTCCCGACGGGCAAACGCCTTGTCGGTGGCGGGCGCATAGCTCAGTTGGTAGAGCAGCTGACTCTTAATCAGCGGGTCCCAGGTTCGAGCCCTGGTGCGCCCACCAAAATCCTCCGCTCCAGCGAATAAAGCCTCAAGTCGAGACAAGCTGGCTCATGGGGCAAGGGCGTGAAAGCCATAAATCATTTCAACAACGATGCTCAAACATGAAGCCTTGAAGCTAGCTTTTGTTGGTAAAGACCCAGAAAGCCCTTAGCCTTCCTCTCAAAAAAATGGCTCTTCGCAAGCGACCAGCCATTTGAGAGAATGCTATTGAATTTTCTATCCATGGCAGTGCGGTGAGCATACCACCCGGAACCCGGATAGACCGTTATTTCCCCCATATAGGCCTGATGATCGCTGACGATAAAATCATATCGCGCATAATCAATATCCACACTTAGCTTCGAGGCATAGTTGATGCAGTCCTGATAGCAAGCCGGCAGCTCAAACGAAGAAGCCAGAACACTCTCGGCTTTGGTGCTGGCATCAAGATCATGCAATCGCTCTCCGCGGACAGAAAAGTAACCTAGCTTCTGATTTTCAGTTTTGTTGTTGATGATACAGGATACCAGCAGACACTGACCATTGGATGCGCGGACACTCAGATCAATCAATTGTCCATTCGCAGGCACAAGAAGCGCTTCGATGAAAAGCTTCTTCTCAGCCAGACGATACCCCCATTCCAGTTTTCTTCTGCCATAGGTTTTCTTCATCCATTGGGAAGTGATCCTATGCAGTTCAGGTGCTTTTAGATTTTGCGATGAGAACACATTCATCAAACAACCATGGTTGGCCTTCAGAACACCCCCATCTTGAAGGATCTTGATAGCTTGTGAATTCAGCTGATCACCCTGCCACAGCACGCCCGGAATCTGGATGCCGGGAACCCTTGCGGCTGCATATTCTTTGGTTTTCAGCTTATCGCAAAACACACCAAAAAGCGGATTGCTGTCAAATAGCTTTCGCCAAAGCATTCTGTCTGGAAATCGTTGAGGCAAGGCGACATTTGGAAAATGCCCCACTCTTTTGCGAAAGCGCAAGACGATCTTGGGGTGCCGAAGATAGATAAGGATATTGAATAGAAGGAATATCATGGCCCAGATTTTTCCTCATGCGAGCCGCCATATTATGCCACGCCAGCTCGTTCGGCATCCGTTACGGGTATTCCAGCCTAATGAATTCTTGAATTAATATCAAATCGGGCAACTGAATTGTGATCCGTTGCAATGGGTATGAAAGCAAAAAACAGCACTTTTTCAAAAATGAAACGCTTCCGTCACCACCCGCCTGCCCAGCGAATAGGCATCCGCCACATGCAACATGGGCGACAAATCCACATCCGACTGACCAAGCCGCACAAGCTCGGCCATATGGGCATAAAGGGCGGCATATTCCTGGTCTGGGCCTTCAGCAGCCAACATCTCGCCGATGAAGAACCGCGCGCCGCCATTGCGTAGCGTGGCCGTACCTTCCTCGGTCACCATCACAATATCCCAAGTCTGCGGGCCTTCCTGGCGCCAATCAAAGCTAGCTGAAACGCCACCCGTGAAGGCAAGTTCAGCGGCAATCGGCGTCTGGCGGTTGGCGGGATATTCCAGTGTCGCTGCCGTGAGATGCACAGGCTGCGGCAGAATAGCGGTGAGGATCGACAGCGCATTGATGCCAGGATCAAACACACCCATGCCGCCCGGCTCAAACACCCAATCCTGACCCGGATGCCAGCGGCGCACATCTTCTTTCCAGTTGATCTGGATGGATTTCACGCGCTTGCCCTGAAGCCACGCCTTCGCGGCAGGCACCGCGAAAGCCAAGCGCGAATGCCACGTGGCATAAAGGCTCACACCTTCCGCCTTCGCCATGGCCTGCAATTCATGGATTTCGCTTAAAGTCTGCCCCGGCGGCTTTTCCAGCATGAGATGCCGCCCCGCACGAATGGCTTTGGCCGCATATTCAAAACGCGGCTGCGGCGGAATGGCCAGCGACACAACCTTCACATCAGGTCGCGCGGCAAGCAAGGCGTCGAAACCAGAAAACGCCTCCACCCCCGCCACCGCACCCTCCCGGCTGAAAGTCGCGGCAAGCTCCCACTCCGCACTAGCCCGCAAAGCCGGCACATGCTGATCCACGGCAATCTTGCCAATACCCACGAGAGCGATTTTCTGGCGCATGATTTATTGCCTTCTCTGAAACTTAAATTTCCCGCCCCACCTTCAGCCCCTCCAGCACGGCTTCTTCCGCCGTGCGCGGGGTGAGTGCGTCGCCGATGGTGCTAAGTTCGCCGCCAAATCCGGCAAGCTCATCCTCAAGCCCGGCCACACGGCTGTTGCCCTGCGAAAAAACGAGCGTATCGACTTCATCATAAATCATCGGCTCACCGGATGCGGCATGTTCGAAATAGATCGTGGTTCCATCGGCCCCGAAGAGGCGCGCATAGGGTATGATTTCCACGCCGAGTTTGTGAACACGGCCCACCAGAACATCGCGCACATATAGCGGCAGGGTTTCGCCCGCCATTGTGCCTTCCACACACAGCCGCACGCGGCAACCGCTCAGCGCCAGCTTTTCCGCAAGGCCCAGCCCGATCCAATCGGCCCGCCAATCAGCGATCACCACACTTGCGCCCACATTCACTTCACCCTTCACCACCGCCCACGCGGTGACGGCATGCGCGCTGTCGAGCCCTTCGAGCTAGGGCACGCGCGGCGTGCCACCGGTGGCGATGATGACGGCATCCGGTGCCAATTCATCCACCAGCGCGCGCGTTACCTTCTGGCCCTTCACCACGCGCACACCCCGCCGCGCCATCTCGCTTTCCAGATTGGTAACAAGGCCGCCAAATTCCGCCCGCCCCGGCAACAGCTGCGCCAAAAGCGCCTGCCCACCAAGCTGGGATGCGGCTTCATACAGCATCACCTCATGTCCACGCTCGGCCAGAACACAGGCCGCCTTCATGCCCGCAGGCCCGCCACCCGCAACCAGCACCCGCTTGGCGACAGCCGCCATCGGCTTTACCGCCAGCGTCAATTCACGGCCCGTCTCGGGATATTGGATGCAGGAGATCGGATAGCCCTTGTGGAAATGCCCGATGCAAGCCTGATTGCAGGCGATGCAGGCGCGGATTTCCTCCGCCGCGCCGCGCCGCGCTTTGTTCGGCATTTCCGGGTCTGAAATCAGCGCGCGCGTCATGCCGCACATATCGGCCTGACCGGAACGCAAAACTTCCTCGGCAATTTGTGGCTGGTTGATGCGGCCTGCCACAAATACGGGCTTGGAAACCACCTGCTTCATCGCCGCCGCAAAGGGGGCCACATAGGCATTGCCGATCATCATGGGCGGCA
>CAJBCQ010000200.1 GCA_903951595.1 uncultured Hyphomicrobiales bacterium
CATCGCCATTTTGGCTGACGCGATCACGTCCAAAGGCAGCGCCAGCCTTGTTGTTTCCGGTGGCCGCACGCCCAAACGTCTGTTTGAAATTCTTGCAAGCCGCGATCTGGATTGGGAGAAAGTCTCCATCACCTTGGCCGATGACCGCTTGGTTCCCACCGACCATGATGATCTCAACGCCAAGCTCGTGCGAACTTTCCTATTGCAAGACAAAGCCGCCGCCGCAAAATTTTATCCCCTGTGGGATGGCAAGGGCGAGCCTGCCAACATGGCCGCAACGGCGCTGCAAAATTTCGAAGGCCGTTTCGATGTGCTGCTGCTGGGCATGGGGGATGACGGGCACACCGCTTCCTTGTTCCCGCAAGCCCCCGGCTTGGCAAAAGCTCTCGACATTACCGATGCCGAACCCTTGCTCATCCTGCCTGCAACCCCGACCCGCCAAGCGCGCGTCAGCCTCACCCTTTCGCGCCTGGCCCATTCAGCCCATATTCTTCTGGCCTTTGATGGCAAATCCAAGCGCGCGGTTTATGAACGCGCCCTGTCGCAAGGCCCCATTGCCGAATTGCCTGTGCGCGCCGTTTTGTGCCAAGCCCAAGCCCCTGTTGAAGTCTATTGGTCCGCATAAAGGAACATCATGACTGTCCGTCCTGAAGTAGCCGCCGTCACTAATCGCATCATTGTGCGCTCTGCGAAAACCCGCGCGCGCTATCTCGAACATATTCGCAATGCAGCAGACAATGGCCCGCGCCGGCGTCATTTGGGCTGCGCCAATCTCGCCCACGGCTTTGCCGCTTGCGGCCCCGGCGACAAGGAAGAATTGAAAAATGGCGATGCGCCGAATATCGGCATCGTTACCGCCTATAACGACATGCTCTCCGCCCATCAGCCGCTGGAAGATTATCCTCGCCGCCTGAAGGAAGCCGCCCGCAAAGCCGGTGGTGTGGCGCAAGTTGCAGGCGGCGTTCCGGCCATGTGTGACGGCGTTACGCAAGGCCGCGCGGGCATGGAATTGTCGCTGCTGTCGCGTGATGTGATTGCCCTGTCAACCGCCGTGGCATTGTCGCATGACATGTTCGATGCCGCTCTTTATCTGGGCGTGTGTGACAAGATCGTTCCGGGCCTTCTCATGGGCGCACTTTCCTTCGGGCATCTGCCCGGCCTGTTCGTGCCGGCAGGTCCGATGACGAGCGGATTGCCGAACCCGGAGAAAGCCAAAATTCGTCAGCTTTATGCCGAAGGCAAGCTGGGCCGCGCGGAGCTTTTGGAAGCCGAAGCCCAATCCTATCACGGCCCCGGCACCTGCACTTTTTATGGCACTGCCAATTCCAACCAGATGCTCATGGAGATCATGGGCCTCATGCTGCCAGGGGCGGCCTTCATCAATCCTGCAACCCCCTTGCGCGATGCGCTAACCGCTGCGGCTGCCACGCGCGTGCTCGAGCTGACGAAAGCGGGCAGCGGCTATATTCCGCTGGGCGAGATCGTGGATGAGCGGTGCCTCGTCAACGCCATGGCAGGCCTGCATGCCACGGGTGGGTCCACCAATCACACCATCCATTTGATCGCGATGGCACGCGCGGCGGGCATCATCATCGACTGGGAAGATTTCGCCGATCTTTCCAAGGTCGTGCCCCTTCTGTGCCGCATCTATCCCAATGGGGTGGCGGATGTGAACCATTTCCACGCCGCAGGCGGCATGGCCTTTCTCATCCGCGAAATGATTGACGCCGGATTGCTGCATGAGAATGTGAAAACGGTGGCCGGTCAGGGCCTGCGCGCCTATACGCGCGAGCCGGTGTTGCAGGATGGCGAACTCATTTGGCGCGATGGGCCGAAGGAAACGCTGGCCCCCAAGATCTTGCGCTCGGCGGCGGATCCCTTCGATGCAACCGGCGGGCTTGTGTTGCTGAAAGGCAATATCGGCCGCGCCGTCATCAAGACTTCCGCCATGCCCAAAGATCGCAGCGTCATCGAAGCGCCTGCCGTGATTTTTCATGAGCAGGCCGATGTGGAAAAGGCCTTTAAGGCCGGAACCCTCGACCGTGATTTCATTGCGGTCGTGCGCTTCCAAGGCCCGCGTGCCAATGGCATGCCGGAATTGCACAAGCTCACCCCGATTCTGGGCATTTTGCAGGATCGGGGCAGGCGGGTGGCGCTTGTCACCGATGGCCGCATGTCGGGAGCATCGGGCAAGGTGCCTGCGGCCATTCACGTCACCCCCGAAGCTCTCGAAGGGGGTGCCATTGGCAAGATTCAAGATGGCGACAGGCTGCGCTTGAATTGCGAGACAGGTGAGCTTTGCGTGCTGGTGGACGCAAGTGATTTTGCCCAGCGTGTCTGTGCCCCAGCACCCACAAGCTGGCAGGCGGCACAATATGGCACGGCGCGCGAACTTTTCGCGCCCTTGCGTGCAAGCTCAACAGGTGCGGAAGCCGGTGGCTC
>CAJBCQ010000201.1 GCA_903951595.1 uncultured Hyphomicrobiales bacterium
CCTGTGACGAGTTGGAAGGGGCGGGTTGAAATTTCCTGGCCTGCACCGGCAACGCCAATGATGATGGATTGGCCCCAGCCCTTGTGGCAGGCCTCGAGAGCCGTGCGCATCACCTTCACATTGCCAATACATTCGAAAGTATAGTCAGCCCCGCCATTGGTTAAATCCACCAAATGCTGGACGAGATCGCCGGAGATCTTTGACGGGTTGACGAAATGCGTCATGCCGAAGCGGCGGCCCCATTCTTCACGCGCGTCGTTCAAATCAACACCCACGATCATGCTGGCACCAGCCAGCCGCAAGCCCTGGATAACATTGAGGCCGATGCCACCGAGCCCGAAGACGATGGCATTGGCCCCTTCTTCCACCTTGGCCGTGTTGATGACCGCGCCTACGCCGGTGGTGACACCGCAGCCAATATAGCAAATCTTGTCGAAAGGCGCGTCAGCGCGCACCTTGGCCAGGGCAATTTCCGGCACCACGGTGAAGTTCGAGAAGGTCGAGCAACCCATGTAATGATGGACAGGCTGGCCCTTATAAGAAAAGCGCGACGTGCCGTCAGGCATGAGGCCGCGGCCTTGTGTGGCGCGAATTTTCTGGCACAGGTTCGTTTTGCGGCTGAGGCAATATTCGCATTCGCGGCATTCGGGCGTGTAAAGCGGAATGACATGATCGCCCACTTTCAGCGAGGTCACGCCGGGGCCTACTTCCACCACAACACCCGCCCCCTCATGGCCCATAATGGCCGGGAACAGGCCTTCAGGATCAGCGCCGGAGATGGTGAATTCATCGGTGTGGCAAATGCCCGTTGCCTTGATCTCGACCAGCACCTCGCCGAATTTCGGGCCTTGCAGATCCACCTCGACGATTTCAAGGGGACGGCCTTTTTCAAAGGCGACAGCGGCGCGGGATTTCATGGGGCGTTCTCCGTTGGTATGGTGTTGGGTCGCCACCATTAAGCAAAGAACACAATCACGGCAATCACCACCGCGCAGAATTTGGTTTCAGCTATTTCTGAACGAGCGTGAAGGGGCCAACTTGATGCCCGCCCGACTTGGTGCGGATCACGGGGGCGCATTTGAAGCTGCCGCTGGTCCATTTATCCAGTGCAATGCACAGCTTGTCTTCGCGCACATCCCATTTGCCAGTATCGGTATATTCGCCGAATCTGCCCAGCACCGCGCCATTGCGCTTCAGGGTGAAATCGAAAGTAAAGCCCAAGGCTGACGCCTCAAAGCGGCCGGGCAGCATTTTTCGGGTGGCCGCACCGCCAATGGGGCCTGGTTCGGCGGCTTCAGCGCCAAGCGTGCCGAGGCAAAAGACGATCAAGGCCATGATCCACAACCGGGCACGAATGGGCATTTTCTTGCTCCTGTTTTCGATCCTGATGTTACGCAGCCTCGCACTTGGCGGATTGCTGCGCCCAATTCAGGCACAAAAGAACGTGCAGCTCAACCTCACGCGTGGCTAGGGTCAAAACACTGCCAAACAAGAGGATTTTTGAAAATGTGCAATTCCCATATCCATGAAACGGACTGCCTCGGCCAGCGCGTCACCTATGGCCGCCGCGAATTCCTGCGCCTTGCTACCCTGGGGGCCGGGGCCGCCCTGTTCATGGCCGCAGCCCCGCGCGCCCAAGCCAGCGGCAAGGCCAAGGCACTGATGCTCAGCTGCATGGATTATCGTCTGGTCGA
>CAJBCQ010000202.1 GCA_903951595.1 uncultured Hyphomicrobiales bacterium
CATGCGAAGGCTTAGCCAGTCGTGCGGCTTCCAGAAGATTGAAGGAGCCCGTAACATTGGATTCGACATAGGATCGCGGTGCTTCCAAGCTATAGCGCACCCCCGCCTGTGCGGCCAGATGAACAATGATGTCCGGCATCGAAGTCACCACCGCATCTTCCAAACGCACCGCGTCTTCCAGCCGCGCGGTGATGTTGGTGAAATGATTGGATTGCTGCAAAATCGCCAGCCGCGCCTGCTTTAACCGCACATCATAATAATCGGTCATCGCGTCAAAACCGGTCACCTCATGGCCTTCTGCCAACAGCCTGCGAGCCAAGTGAAAACCGATGAAGCCGGAAGTGCCGGTGATGAAATAGCGCATGGGCTTTACCGGATGTCCTGATTGGGCCTGCCGATGCTCACATAGCGGAAGCCATGCTTGGCAACTTCTTCCTGGCGATAGACATTGCGTAAATCCACCAAGGCCGGTTGCTGCATCACCCGTTTCAGCTCATGGAAATCAAGCGCACGGAAGGCATCCCATTCGGTCATGAGCGTCAATACATCCGCCCCTTGCGCGCATTCATAGGCCGATTGGGTGAAGGTCACATCCTTGATCATGGCGCGGGCATTATCCATGCCAACCGGATCATGCACGCGCACAATGGCACCACCCTTTTGTAACTCTTCGATCAGCGCCAGCGAAGGTGCGTCGCGCATGTCGTCTGTATTGGGCTTGAAGGTAAGCCCTAGAATGCCCACTGTGCGCCCCTTGATGGACCCCCCCAGCACCTCAGCTACCTTGTTGGCCATCGCCCGCTTGCGCGCATCATTCACTTCCACCGTCGCACGGATGAGCTTCAATTCGGAGCCCACCTCCTCGGCCATTGCCAACATGGCAAGCGTATCCTTGGGAAAGCACGAGCCGCCATAGCCGGGCCCTGCATGCAGGAACTTGCCGCCAATGCGATTATCCATGCCAATGCCGCGCGCCACTTCCTGCACATCAGCGTGAGCGTTTTCGCAGAAGCTCGCAATCTCGTTGATGAAGGTGATCTTCATGGCCAGAAACGCATTGGCAGCATATTTGATAACCTCTGCCGAGCGCCTGTCGGTGAACATCACCGGCGCACGATTGAGCGACAGCGGCCGATACACATTGGCCATCTTCTCGCGTCCGAATTCGTCATTCACACCCACAACAATGCGATCTGGCCGTTTGAAGTCTTCAACGGCGGATCCTTCGCGCAGGAATTCTGGATTGGAGGCGACAGAGATTTCCAGATGCGGTGCAACTTCCCGCATGATGGCTTCGATCTTGTCGCCCGTTCCCACCGGAACCGTGGATTTGGTGCAGATGACAGTCGGGCTCTTAAGGGCACCTGCAATCTCGCGTGCGGCGGCGAAAACATAGGTGAGGTCCGCATGCCCATCACCGCGCCGCGATGGGGTTCCCACCGCGATAAAAATCACTTCCGCCCCTGCAATGCCCTCTTCGAGCGATGTGGTGAAAGACAACCGGCCCTGCGCGGCATTGCTTCGTACCAGCGTTTCCAGCCCGGGCTCATAAATGGGAATAAAACCATCCTTCAGGCGTTTGACCTTCTCAGGGTCTTTCTCGATGCATACGACCTGATTGCCAAAATCCGCAAAGCATGCCGCGCTCACCAGCCCCACATACCCGGCTCCAATCATTGCAAGACGCATCATCTTCTCCCAGTACTCAATTAATATGGCCCGCCCACCGGGGCCTAAACTTCAAGGGCATCAGCAAGTTCTGTGCCCCAAACTTCTTGACCTTGGACTCAGAGTGCAAAGTTTTTATGTGCACGATCAGTGGTAAAGGCAATTTCGAAGGCAATGGTGAAATATTTATGGATCGCCTGTTGTATTCTGGCCCAACGGTCAGAAATCTAGCTTCTGACTGCCAAAAATCCTTCGCCTGCCGGAACCGGATTACACTGGAGTCCGCCAAATTTAATCGCCCCGGCCCGTTTTTCCAAGAATTTGGGTATTTCTTCTTTCCGGTAGTAGAGCAAGACTCGGCAATAGACTTGGGGCAAGGCCCGCGCGAACCATGCCAAAACGTACCAGAAGCGGGGAAAATCGTCCAGATTTGCCGTCACCCGCGTGTCGGAGTTGAGCTAAAATCTCTGCTCAAATGGCTGCCGAAAAGCAGCTCTGCATAAGCTTCCATTGTGCGGCTGAGGTCATATTCCTGCGCCCGGCTTCGCAAAAGCTCGCTGGCGCGTGCAGCGGCAAGCCTGTCGAGCATGGCGCGCGCCAGAGCTTGCGGGTCAGCAACCGTCAAGGGGCCGATCTGACCATGGTTTAACAATTCAGCCGTCCCCGTGGGCGCGGCCACCGCCGCAACCGGGCAACCGCAGGCCATGGCTTCCAGCAGCACATTGCTCATGCCCTCCCAGCGTGAGGACAACACAAACAGCCCCGCGCGGGCGAAATAGGCATAAGGATTGGTCACAAAGCCTTCGAATCGCGTGTCATCCGCAATGCCCAGTGCCATGGCCTTGGCTTCCAGACTTGCCCGTATTGAAGGCTCGCCTGTGCCTAAAATCACCAGCCGCAGCGCGCGCTCTTTGCGGGCAAGGGCAAAGGCTTCCAAAAGCAGACCATAATTCTTCTGCCGCGTCAGCCGCCCTGCTGCCACCACCACCGGCGGGTTATCTTTTCCAAACCAAGGGTGATCGAGCGGCGCCTCAGAAAGCGCGCACAGCTTTTCCACATTTACGCCGTTGGGAATCACCCTGATGCGCTCCGGTTTCACGCCGATTTGGGCAAGCGACTGGCCCAGCTCTTGCGCCACCGCGATCACCGGGTCCATGTCGGCATATTTGGCCCGACCCAGCGCCTGAAAGAACGTGCTGATCCAAGGCATGCCAGCCAATGGCCCCAGCCGCTCCACCCCCGGCATCGCATTGCTGGCACGCCCCACAAAGCGCACGCCTGAAGGCTTGCCCGCAAGCCGGTAGGCGAGATTGGCGGTAAGGTGAAAATGGTTGCCTGCGGAAAATAGCAGCCCGGGCTTACGCTCACGGATCATCACGCTGAGTGCTGCCACACATGCAAGCCCTGCGAGCCTGCGGGGCATACGCTTCACCCATGCGGGGCCGATATGCAAAATGGGGATGTCCGGGTGAAGCTCCTGCCGCATCGGTCCTTCCGCCGAAATCACCCAATATTCGGTGGTAATGCCCTTTGACAGCGCCAGATTGGCAATCCGCACGCCATTTCGCACAACACCCGTGCCGGCAAGGCTGTGGGACAAAATGACGACGCCCATAAAAACTTCCAGGTTGCAAAAATAAATATCAGCAACCATCAGTTTTAGACGAAAATGCACTGTAAGTAAAACAACCCAATTTTATCAGGTGCCTTGCAAGCGGCAACGCGCGCCCATCAGCTGAAACGCAAGGCCGCAGCTCCGGCCAAAATCAGTACCGCCGCGGCTGCGCGCCACACGGTGAATGTCTCTTTCAGGAAAATCGTCGAGATCAGAAGCGCAAAAAGGATGCTTGTCTCACGCAAGGCTGCAACCGCGCCAATGGGTGCCTGTGTCATGGCCCACAGCGCGATCCAGTAAGAGCCAAGCGACAAAGCCCCCGCCACCAAGCCCTTGCCGATATGGGGTGTGAGATTGCGGAAAGCTGCCCGCCCACGCCAGAAAAACACGGCAATCGTCATCGTCACCATGTCCAGCACGAACAGCCATGCCGTATAGCTTGACGCTGCCTGCGAAAGTCGCACACCAAGTCCGTCTGTGATGGTGTAGGCCGAAATGAACAAGGAGGTAACAAGCGCAAATAAGATCGCCTTGCTCGATAGCTTGGCCTGCCCGCGCCCGCCTCCATGCATGCCCATGACATAGATGCCCGACAATACCAGCGCAATGCCCGCACCCATCATGGGCGACAACGCCTCGCCAGCAAAAAACCAAGCCGCAAAGGTGGAAAGCATCGGTGCCGTGCCGCGCGCCAATGGATAGATTTGCGCCAGATCGCCGATCTCATAGGCCTTGATGAGAAAGATCATATAGCCTGCGTGCAGCAGCCCCGAAGCCACAAGAAAGCCCCAGCTGTCAGGATGCGGCGCATCGAGAAAAGGCAAGGCCCCAAGCGAAATGAACCCCATGCACAAGGTAAGCAGGAACATCGCCCGCAGGCGGTCTAGCGCCACTTTTACAAGCGCATTCCATCCCGCATGCATGGCCGCAGCCGCGATGACAGAAAAAAAGACAAGAGAAGTCAAGGCGGCACTCTATTTCAGGATCCGGAAATCAAACCCTAGATCAAGACAGCCGCCAATTCCAGCTTCAAGAGCAATCGGTGCAAAGTGTATGGAGCGATCGTCTGGGCCGCACAATGGAGAATTGAACGATGTTCAACGGCCCCTCCATGCCGAACATGCCCTTGGTATGCGACTTCCATTCGCCGCAGGCACCTACAACCAGCACATCCGAGTCATCGCTCATCAGCGAGCCCAAATCCATTTTGGGTGAACCGCAATAAAGTCCTGAGCCACTGGAGAACTCCCAGCGTGGCACCGCACGACCATAGACGACCTCATAGACTTGGAAAGTAGTGCCAACACCATCAGGCATGGCAACGGTTACACCACTGGGCGCAGCGAGATTTGCAATACCGGTAAGCTCAGATCCCGTCACCGTCCCGCTTGTAGTGGCCAAGAGATCAGCGGCCGTTGCCGCAGAGGCTGATAATTTCCTTATGGCGTTGAAATAACTCATCATGTCAGCGGCCATCACCATCAGAAAGAGCACAATGGGAAACAGCAATGCTGCCTCCACGGCAATGCTACCATGCTCATCTTTACAAATAAGGCGCTGCTTACTCATTGTAATTCTCGACACGAAATGCCGCCCCCGCACTTAGGATCACCCTGCCGCCGCTGGCTGCCATCAATCGCTGGACGGGAGGCGTGAGGAAACGCCAAGGATAGTAAAGCCGCACCACCATGTAATTGCCCGGTTCCCCCGCCACAGTAAATCCGCTGCCGCCTTTCTCATATTCAGGAACTTCAACATCGCTGAGATCCGCAAAGGGTTCAGCAAAGACCTGGAGATTTGCATCACAGTTGAGCCAAGCAATGCGGTTGGTGCCAACGCCGCAGGTTTTCTCGCTGAATACCGCGTTGATATCCAACCGGGCCTTCTGCACTTCGCCGGTGCGTAACATGCGCGCTCCCAACGCGGCCCCCTTATCGAGAGCGGCTTGCGCCAGAAACATCATTGAAACCTCGATGACCAGCACGATGAGCAAAATAGCTACGGGTCCAAGCACCGCAAACTCAATTGCCGCCACCCCGCTATCGCAAGAAAACCTGCCGCGACCGCTCTTCATGATCAGGGCGCTGCGGTCGTTCCACCCGCAGCAGGCTGGGCGTTTGCCATGGCAGCAGATGTCTTTGCGCCAATTTGCTTGAGCACAGTGGACATATAGCCATCATCATCGCCAGGCACGGCAATGGTTTCGCAATTGGGCTCACAATTATAGGACATACGCGTCCCCCCCTTGTACACTTGGATAACCGACCCGCCACCCTGCTGCACATTGATCTCATAAGCGGCCAACTGCTTGCCATCCTGATCGAGGATGATGAGGTTTGTGACGCCGAAATGGCGGCCATGCACAGCCATCACATTATTCTGTACCGTCACTTCCGCAATCATGGGATTGCCGATGATCATGGTTGCAGGCTCGGCCGGCAGTTCCATAATTTTTGCCTGATCGGCAAAGACATTGATGGTTTCAGCATGTGCTGAAGCTGTGGACAGAACGCCAAGACAAAAAATCAAAACGAGGCAAGGGCGCATGATGGACTCCGGTCATGTGAGGAGCCTGCATATGAGCACTAATCAGGTAAAGCTCTTGTTACCGATAATTGCATTTCAGATAGATTGCGCGTTTTAAGAGAGAATTCACCTTGTCGGTCCAGTTTCAAGCCGCAACCTTCAGAACCGGAACGAAGACACATGACGGCAGGCACCTTGTTATCAGCCATTTTGCTGGCTGCAGCGTTCAGCGACATTCTCACGCGCCGCATTCCCAATTGGATGACCGGCTTGCTGGCGTTGGCATTTGTGCCGGTTGCTGTGTTTTTGGACCTGTCCTTGGTTGAGTTTGGCTGGCACCTCGCGGCTGGATTCATCGCTCTTGTGGCTGGCTTTGGCTTGCATGCTTTGCGCTGGGTTGGCGGCGGCGACGTTAAGCTTTTTGCCGGGGCCGCCCTTTGGCTCGGTTGGCCGGATCTTC
The DNA here is from genome assembly GCA_903951595.1 of uncultured Hyphomicrobiales bacterium. GTDB lineage: Bacteria > Pseudomonadota > Alphaproteobacteria > Rhizobiales > Aestuariivirgaceae > CABJBCQ01. Next base: position 6,270 of record CAJBCQ010000202.1, read on the forward strand.
TGCCGTTGTTTGTGCTCACGTCAGTTGCAGGTGGCATCTTGGCCGTTTTCTTCCTTTTCTTTCAACGCCTTCGAAGCAGCCCGCAATTTCTAATCCTACAGCCATGGATCGGTTCCGGCGCGCTGAAAAAGGGCATGCCCTATGGCGTTGCCATCGCCGTGGCGGGAATTTGGATATCTCAGACAAGCTTAACCTTAATTTGACGATTGAAGGCCATTCTCGCCTTTGCGTTGTAACTTGGTTTTTATTCCTTCTAAGGTAGCAGTACATGAACAGGGCGCGTATCGTAGTTATTCTTATCGCGGCAATTGTCGCGGTTGGCGTGGCCTGGTTCTCCGATGGCCTGCTCGGCGGCAAGGACGAACCGAAATCGGCAAAATCCGAAGGCCAAGAGGTTCTGGTGGCGGCGCGCGACCTTTCAATAGGCCAGGTCCTTGAACCGGAAACCATACGCTGGACCCGCTTTCCCGATGAAAGCGTCACACCTGCCATGATCACCCGCAAGACCGATGCTGCCGTGATCAAGTCGCTAGAACAGAGCCGTGCCATCCAGCTCATTTTTGCAGGTGACCCCATCATTGAGCTTAAAGTTGCCAAGGCCGACAGCAAGGATGTGCTTTCCTCCATGCTGCCCAAGGGCAGGCGCGCGGTTACCATCAAGCTCACGGAAGAATCCGGTGTTGGCGGCTTCATCCTGCCCAATGATCGGGTGGATGTGCTGGTGACTCGCACCGCTGGCAAGAAAACCACCGCTGAACCCGTGGTCACAAATGTGCGCGTGCTGGCGCTCGATCAGAGCACAATGCCTGTGAAGAAAGACGATCAGAAAACCGACAAGAAGCGCGGCGGCTTTGCCAAGACAGCGACCCTCGAACTAGAGCCGAAACAGGCGGTCGCTTTGGCAACAGCCGCATCCTTGGGCAAGATATCCTTGGCCTTGCGTTCGCTGGCCGAGAATGATGGCAAGGATTTGGGCGCCAATGGCCCCCAGCTGAATGAATCCTTCGGTCAGCCCGGCAAAAGCATTGGCTTGTTGCGTTATGGCGTGAAAACTTTTGTGCAGGTAGGCCCCTGATGCTGAATCGCGCTCCAAAAATTCTTCGTCCCCTCTTGGCGCTAGCCATCTTGGGAACAGGCCTCATATCTAGTTCCTTGCCCGCAGCCTCCACCGATGTGGCACCCGAGACAGCGATGGATGCGCAAGTGCCAAGCCGCGTGATGCGGCTGGCGCTCGACAAGTCCATTGTGATCCGCCTTCCTGCTGCCGCCAAAGACGTTTTGATTGGCAATCCCAGCATTGTGGATGCCGTGGTGCGCACGCATTCCACCGCCTATCTATTCGCGCGCGCCCCAGGCCAGACCAATATTTTCTTCTTCGATGCCAACGGCAAGCAAATCCTCGACCTCGATCTGGAAGTCACACGCGATCCATCCGGCTTACAGCGCCTGCTGGAGCGGTCGCTGCCCGACACGCAGATCACGGTCGATACGATGGGCCAAACCGTCGTCCTTGGCGGCATCGCGGCCAATGCTGAGGAAGCCAGCAAAGCCATGGAACTTGCAGCCCAAGTGACAGGTGATCCCAAGCTTGTTGTGAGCACTGTTGCCATGAAGGGCAAAGAACAGGTGATGCTCAAGGTTCGCATTGTGGAAATGCAGCGCAATATCGTGAAGCAAATGCGGATCACTCCGGGAGGGGTGAGCAAAGATGGAAACCTACTGGCGACCTTGGTGAGTAACAATCCATTTCCTAGCACATTTGCCACCGAAGCCGGCGTCGCGCTGCAATATGCCAAAGGCAAAGACAACATCGGCGCTGCGATCCAAGCGCTCGAATCGCAAGGCTTATTGCGTACCTTGGCCGAGCCAACGTTGACGGCAATTTCTGGCGAAAGTGCTCAGTTCTTGGCTGGCGGTGAATTCCCCATTCCAGTCGACAGCGATGATGGAACTGTCAAAGTCACCTTTAAGCAATTTGGCGTGGGCTTGGGCTTTTCACCGGTCGTACTCGATGAAGGCCGTATCAGCCTGAAGATATCTACTGAAGTGAGCGAGCTTTCCGCCGATGGCGGTATCACGGTTGAAAATCTAAAGATCAATGGCATTAAAACGAGAAAGGCGCAAACGGCTGTAGAAATGCCAAGCGGTGGCTCCATGGTACTGGCAGGCCTGATCTCCGACAAGCAAGTGCAGGACCTTGCCGGCACTTCCGGCCTGATGGATATTCCCATTATCGGGGCCCTATTCCGCAGCCGTGAATATCAGGCAAAGCAGACGGAGCTTGTGGTCATTGTCACACCCTATGTGGTGGACAGCGTGGCACCGGGTGATCTGTCCACGCCCATTGATTCCTTCAATGCGCCTTCGGATGCAGAAGCTTATATTTTCGGCACACTCAACCGGGTCTATGGACCAGGTGCAGTCAAGCCGAGTTCCAGATGGCGCGGTCAGGTGGGGTTCATCGTCGAATGATCAATAAAAAAACATATCGCGCAAGCCTGCTGCTGGCAGTAGCGGCAGCCCTTTCCGGCTGCAACTCGCTCGATGGCCCGGCTCCGGTTTTCTATAATGATGTGTACCCGATTCAGGTTCAGCCAGGAACGGTCACACTGGAGGTCGATGCCACCCGCAGCGTGCTGCAAGCGGAGCAGGAAAACGCGGTCAAAGCATTCGCCAACCGCGCGGTATCTGTTGAGCCCCAAATGATCTCCCTTATCCATCCGGGCAATATGGAAGGTGGGGCCGTGGCCGCGCGCATCAGCCAATTGCTGGTGTCCTCTGGCATAACTGCCTCCACCATCCGCACGCAGGTGGGCTCGGGTGCCTATGCCGTGTTATCTTACAGATCCGCCATCGCGGTGGCCCACCCCTGTGGTGATTGGTCGCGAAACGCCATTAGTGGTCAAGACAATCTGCCGCCGCCAGATTTTGGTTGCACCACGCAAGCCAATCTCGCCGCCATGATCGCCAATCCAAACGATCTCGTCGTGCCCCGTGCCATGCCGCTTCGTACTGCTAAGAACACCACCATTTCCACGGCCGGCGAAGCGCCGAGTGTCAGTACGTCCAAGTAAGTTGAGTTCTAGGAAATGACTATGGACAATCAATTGCGCAAGTCTGCTAGCGATGTCATCGCGTCGGTTCCAGCGATAACGCTCGCGGCATTCTGTGAAACGGAAGGCCTGATGGCCGTATTGCGCGCCTCGGCGGCTGACCGCCGAATGAGCCGCGCAAGCTGCATTGTCGAGTCCGGTGGTATTGCCGCAGCAGTTGCGGCCTATCGAGAAACGCGCACGCCGTCGGTTTTGATCGTGGAAACAGCCCATGGTGCTTCGGACATATTAGCTGCATTGAAGCCACTTGCTGACGTTTGTGATCCTTCCACCCTCGTCGTCGTTGTCGGCCACCTCAACGATGTGGTTCTCTACCGTGAATTGATCCGCAGCGGGGTTGCCGAATATCTTGCCACGCCCTTAACCCAGCTTCAGGTGATCGACGCTGTGGCGGGCCTGTTTCGGGATCCCGCAAGCCAGCCGGTAGGCCGCATCATCGCCTTTATCGGCGCTAAGGGTGGCGTCGGTTCCAGCACTCTCGCGCATAATCTTTCCTGGCTGTTCGCCAATCAGGCCAAGGTGAACACGGTTGTCACCGATCTTGACCTGTCCTTTGGCACTTCTGGTTTGAACTTTAATCAAGATGTCACTTCGGGTCTTGCGGATGCGGTGTCTCAGTTTGATCGACTTGACTCCGTTTTCCTCGATCGCCTGCTGACGCGTTGCGGCGACAATCTTTCCCTGCTGGCAGGCGCGGCCCAGCTTGAACGCGAAGTTTTACTGAATGAGGACACAATCACCGCCGTGCTCGACACTTTGCGCCAGAGTGCCCCGGTGGTTGCGGTGGACATGCCTTCCAGTTGGAGCACATGGAGTCGCCACACGCTCATCAATGCCGACGATGTGGTAATAACGGCCACCCCGGATCTGGCCTCCATGCGAAACGCCCGCAATATTGCAGAGCTTCTGCGCGCCAGTCGCCAAAATGACGTGCCGCCCTTTCTCGTGCTTAATCAGGTGGGCATTCCAAAGCGACCTGAAATTTCAGCAGCCGATTTCAGTAAGGCAGTCGGCATTGAGCCATCCGTCATGATTCCGTTTGATCCCATGAATTTTGGGCAATCTGCCACTACGGGAACCATGCTGTGTGAAATGGCCCCGAAATCAAAAGCGGTGGAGGAGATGAAATCCCTTTTTGCCTCCATGAATTCCCGCTTGCGTAGTGCGCCACCGCAGCGTCCCGTGGCGCAAAAATCCATACTCAATCGACTGAAATCCGTGATCTCAGCGGGGAAAAACTAAATGTTTGGCAAGCGACCGAATGAAGCGGCCCAAGCGGCACCCCGCAGCGCGCCCCCAGCGCGAGCCAATGCACCAACGCCAACCCGCGCGCCAGCAATAGCGCCGGGGCGCGAAATACCCACAATCAAGCCTGTTGCTGCCA
>CAJBCQ010000203.1 GCA_903951595.1 uncultured Hyphomicrobiales bacterium
GCACAGCCCCAGCCAGCAGCGATTTCATAACCCATGCAGGAAAACCCGAATTCGAGATCAAAGGTATGGGGCGATTTCACCCGCCAGCCCTTTGCCACCTCGCCCGGAATACCACCCGCTGCCGCGATGAGCGTATCCTTCTCGCCCGCCGCACGGTTCACCACATGCACCACTTGCGCATAAGTGGGAACGGGGTTGGTGGAAGGTGCCTGTAATTTGTCGAGCAAACTATTCCACTCGGCAAACAGGCTGCGTGCCTGCGTCATAAGCTCTGCGGGTGCGCGCCAGTCGCCTAAGGCCGCATCCAGCTCCGTCACGGTTTCCAGCGCATCGCCAACCACGGCAAGCGACAAGTGCTTGATGGCGTCGAAACGCGCGGCATTGATGGCGATGAAGCGGGCATCCTTGGCAAAGGCTGTCCAGCTTCCCGTGGTGAAATCCTGAAGCCTTGTTCCGATGGCGACAATCACATCGGCTTGCGCTGCCAGCGCATTGGCACTGGTGGAGCCGATGACGCCGATGGGGCCTGCATGCACGGGGTTATCATGGGTGAGGCCACCCTTGCCTGCGGTTGTTTCCACCACCGGAATGCCGCGAGAGGCGGCAAAGCGGGCAAGCTCCATCTCGGCACCTGAATAGCGCACGCCGCCGCCTGCGATAATGAGTGGCTTCTTGGCCGTCTTGAGGAGAGCGGCTGCTTCAGCGACAGCCTTCCTGTCGGCGCGCGGTCGCGGAATGCGCCAATGGCGCGGGGCAAAGAAAGCGAGCGGATAATCAAAGGCGAGTTCTTGGGTGTCCTGCGGCAGGCTGAGGAAGGCCGGTCCGCAATCAGCCGGATCGAGCATGGCGGCCACGGCCTGCGGCAGGGATTGGATGATCTGCGCGGGATGCGTGATGCGATCCCAATAGCGTGTCACGGCCTTGAAGGCATCATTGGCCGTCACGGTCGGATCCCCGAAATGCTCCACCTGCTGCAATACGGGGTCGGGTAAACGGTTTGTGAAGGTATCGCCAGCCAGCAGCAGGACCGGCAGACGGTTGGCATGGGCGGTTCCGGCGGCTGGCACCATGTTGAGCGCACCGGGGCCAACCGATGAAGTGGCGACCATGATCTGACGGCGGCGTTTGGCCTTGGCAAAACCGATGGCGGCGAGTGCCATGGATTGCTCATTCTGGCCGCGCCAGGTGGGCAATTGATCCTGAACGGCTTCAAGGGCTTCAGAAATGCAGGTCACATTGCCATGGCCGAAAATGCCGAACACACCGGCAAATAGCGGCACGCTGTGACCGTCAATTTCCGTGGATTGGGCGGTCAGCCACCGCACCAGCGCCTGTGCCATTGTCAGGCGGATCGTACCTTGAGCCATGTCGTTTTATCTCCCTCGAGCGGTAGCCCGATTCATAAACCGCCGCATTATTGATTGACAATAGATGATTTTAGCAATGATTATTGCCAGCACAGTTGAGGAGGCACAAATGTATCAGCGTTTCGGTCTGTTCATTGGCGGGGCATGGCGGCCTGCCGCCAAGGGGGCCACAGCCCCCGTTTTCAGCCCCGTGACCGAATTGCCCTTGGGTGAATGCCCCTCGGCCAGCCGCGCGGATACTGAGGCGGCCATCGAAGCCGCCTCTATCGGGCTCAAGGCTTGGGCGGCAACGCCTGCCTTCACCCGGGCCGATGCCATTCACCGCATTGCCGATGAAATGACGGCGCGCAGCGATGAGGCTGCGCGCATGATTTCGACCGAGACCGGCAAGCCCATCGCGCAGGCCCAGCGCGAATGGGCGCTCTCCATCGACCAGTTCCGCTGGTATGCCGAAGAAGCCCGGCGCATTTATGGCCGCATTGTTGAGTCTCGTGTGCCGGGCGGTCGGTTTGAAATCCATCATGAACCGGTGGGCATTGTTGCGGCTTTCACGGCGTGGAATTTTCCAGCCGCCCTCATCGCGCGAAAACTTGCCCCAGCCCTTGCTGCCGGATGCGCCATCATTGTGCGCCCTTCCTCGCAAACCCCCGGCGTTGCCATGGTGATGGTTGATTGTTGCCGCGCGGGCGGGCTTGCCCCAGGTGTTGTTAATCTCATCATTGGCCCCACCGATGCCACCTATGCACCGCTGATGGAATCCAAGGCCGTTCGCAAAGTCTCCCTTACCGGATCGACCCGTGTGGGCCAGCAAATGATCCGCGATGCGGCAGCAACTCTCAAGAAAGTGTCGATGGAACTGGGCGGCAACGCACCCATGATCGTGTTTGATGATGCCGATCTGGAAGCGGCACTCAACGTGGCTGTGCCCACCAAATTCGCCAATGCAGGCCAAGTCTGCGTAACGCCTGACCGTTTCTATGTGCATGAAAGCCTGCATGATGCTTTCGTCGCGGGCTTTGTGGAACGCGCGCGCGCCATCAAGCTGGGTGATGGGCTTGATCCGGCAACGGGCATGGGTCCGCTCATCAGTGCAGCCCGTTTGGCCGAGATTGAGAAAATCATCGCCGGCGCAAGCAAGGCCGGGGCGCGGTTGGCTTTTGGTGGTGCGCGCGCCAAGGGCTTCAACGTGGGGCATTTCCATGAGCCCACGGTGCTGGTTGGCTGCACGGATGACATGGCGGTGATGGCCGAGGAAAATTTCGGTCCCATTGCCGCAATCTCATCCTTTGCGGGTGAAGAAGAAGTGTTGGCCCGCGCCAATGCCAGTGATATGGGGCTTTCAGCCTATGCCTTCACCCGCTCGCCTGCCCGCGCGCGCCGCGTGGTGGCAGGGCTGAAGGCTGGCATGGTGGGTATCAACTCCTTTGCTATGGCCGCCAGCGAAGCGCCGTTCGGTGGCACCAATCATTCCGGCATGGGCCGCGAAGGCGGCATTGAGGGCATTCGAGATTATCTGGATGTCAAATCTTCACAGATGGTGTGGGCATGATTGCAAACAGGCTGAAAGAACTATGGTCGCAGGGCCACCCTTCGCTCAATGGCTGGTGCTCCATCGGCAATTCCTTCACCGCCGAGATCATGGCCGCGCAAGGGTTCGATAGCATCACCATCGACATGCAGCATGGGGCGCTTGATTATGCCGCCGTGCTGCCCATGTTCCAGGCCATGCGGGCATCCGGTGTCACGCTGATGGCGCGGGTGCCGTGGCTGGATCCTGGCATCATCATGAAGGCACTGGATGCAGGGGCCTATGGCATCATCTGCCCCATGGTGAATAATGCTGAGGATGCGGCCAAACTTGTGAGCTATCTGCGCTATCCGCCGCTGGGGCAAAGAAGCTTCGGCCCCACGCGGGTGTCTTTTGCTGCGGGTGCCAATTATGCGGGCGAGGCGAATGATAACATGCTGGCCTTTGCCATGATCGAAACTGCCGAAGGCATGGCCAATCTGGATGCCATCGCCGCCACACCCGGCCTTGACGGGCTTTATGTCGGCCCGGCCGATCTTACCCTGTCGCTCACCGGCGGCAGGCTTGCACCGGGGTTTGACCGGCAAGAGCCGGAGATGATCGAGGCCTTGCAAAAAGTGGTTGCCGCGTGCGGGAAAAACAACATCTGTGCCGCCCTTCATTGCGGCACGCCAGAATATGCCGCGCGCGCCATTGGCTGGGGTTTCCGCATGACAACGGTTGGCGGCGACTCTCGCTTTCTGGCCGCTGCCGCAGGCTCTGCCGTTGCCAGTTTCCGCAAGCTGACGCAGGCAACCCAAGCAAATGCGGAAAAGGGAGCCTATTGATGCTGCATGTTCTGGTAGCCGGAAAACTGCACCCGGCAGGTTTAGCCATGCTCAGTGCGGCACCCGGCATCACCCATATCCATATCGAAGAAATCAGCGAGCCATCTTATGCAGACCTGATGCCGCAGGCGGATGCGGTGATCATCCGCACACAGCCCATGCGTGCGGCCACCATCGCTGCCGGAACGCGATTGAAAATCGTATCGCGTCATGGTGTGGGCTATGACGCGGTGGATGTGGGTGCCCTGAATGCGCGCGGTATTCCGCTGTGCATTGTGGGGGATGTGAATTCGGTTTCCGTGGCTGAGCATGCGATGATGCTTATTCTGGCCTGTGTGAGGCGTTTGAAGCGGGCAGATGACGCGGTGCGTCAGGGACCGTGGACTTGGCGTAACCGGTTGGAAGCGGGTGAAGTGCTGGGCAAGCGGCTTCTCATTTTAGGTTATGGCAGGATCGGACGAAATCTAGCGCGCATGGCGTCTGCCTTTGGCATGCAGGTGCGCGCCCATGATCCCTTGTTGCAACAGCAGGGCTGGCCGGAAGGCTCGGTGAGTGCCGTTGAGACGCTGGCCGACGGGCTTTCCTGGGCCGACATTGTTTCCATCAACCTGCCCAAGGCAGACAAACCATCAAGCCTGGAGTAATTCC
>CAJBCQ010000204.1 GCA_903951595.1 uncultured Hyphomicrobiales bacterium
CGCGCGTGATCTGAAAGATCACGTTCTGGCGCATCTCGACATTTATCTCGAAGCCTATGAAGCCAAAGTGCGCGAAACTGGCGGCCATGTGCATTGGGCCGCAACGCCGCAAGAAGCCCGCCAGATCATCTTAAAACTGGCGCGCGATCGGGGGGCGAAAAAAGTCACCAAGGGCAAATCTATGATCTCCGAGGAGATCGACCTCAATCAGGCGCTGGCGGATGCTGGGATCGAGCCGATTGAGACGGACCTTGGCGAATATATCATCCAGCTTCGCCATGAACGCCCCAGCCACATCATTGCCCCGGCTGTCCATCTCACCCGTCAGCAGATCGAGGATGATTTCCGCAAAGCCCATACGCATTTGGACCCCGCCCGCAGCCTGGCACTGGTGCCCGAGATTGTGAACGAAGCCCGCCAGATTTTGCGCCAGCAATATCTGGAAGCTGATATCGGCATTACGGGTGCTAATTTCCTCATTGCTGAAACCGGCACTTCCATCATCGTGACCAATGAGGGCAATGGCGATCTGACGCAGATTTTGCCCAAAACCCACATCGTCATCGCCTCCATCGAAAAGATCGTGCCGACGCTCGAAGATGCAGCAACCCTTCTGCGCGTTCTGGCCCGTTCGGCCACGGGGCAGGAATTTTCCACCTACACAACCCTTTCCACCGGCCCGCGCCAACAAGGCGATCCTGATGGCCCGCAAGAATATCACGTCGTACTGCTGGATAATGGCCGCTCCGACATGCTGGGCACCGAATTTGCCGATATGCTCCGCTGCATCCGCTGCGGTGCCTGCATGAACCATTGCCCGGTATATAATGCGGTGGGTGGGCATGCCTATGGCTGGGTCTATCCCGGCCCCATGGGTGCGGTTCTCACCCCCGCTCTCATCGGTGTTGAAAAATCTGCCCAGCTTCCCAACGCCTCCACCTTCTGTGGGCGCTGTGAGGAAGTCTGCCCCATGCGGATTCCCTTGCCGAAAATGATGCGCCATTGGCGCGAGCGGGAATTTGAAAAGCATTTGACGCCAACCATACAACGCTCTGGCCTCAAGCTGTGGGGCTGGCTTGCCCAACGCCCGAAGCTTTATCACCTCGCCATGCGCTTGGGCCGTCTCGGCTTGAGTGTAATGTCGCGCGGTCGTGGCCGCATGTCTTGGCTGCCGCTCGCCTCCGGTTGGACAAAGGGCCGTGATTTCCCGGCTCCCCAAGCTGGCACATTCCATGAGCAATGGAAGGCGCGCCAAAATGGCTGACACCCGCTCCCAAATCCTCGCCCGCATCCGCCGCAATTTGCAAGTGACCGGGGATGAACCCTCACGCCGCCAAACCATCACCACGCGCATGGAAAACCACCCGCGCGGCCCCGTGCCGACACGCGGCGCAGGTGGCCTTGATACTTTCCGCCAGATGGCCGAGGGGCTGGACGCCACGACCGAACTCACGGCCCGCGCCAATATCCCTGCCGCCATTGCGGCTTATCTTCGCACGCGCAATTTACCGCTCACCTTGCGGCGTGGGGCCGATGCCTATTTCGATGGGCTGGATTTTGCAGGGATCACCGTGGCGCAAGGGGCCGCCAGCCCGGCGGATGAAACCGCGCTCTCGCATGCTTTCGCAGGCATTGCCGAAACTGGAACCCTGCTTTTGCATTCGGGTGCTGATAATCCCACAACGCTCAACTTCTTGCCTGAAAATCACATCGTGGTGCTGGAAGCGGAAAAAATTTATGCCGCTTATGAAGACGCATTCGACCGGGTGCGGATGGCGCATAAAACGCTTCCGCGCACGCTCAATTTCATCACCGGGCCTTCACGCACGGCGGATGTGGAACAAACCATCGAACTGGGTGCCCACGGGCCGCGCCGCCTGCACATCATCATCGTTCAATAAGAATCAGGGGACTAACAGATGAAATTTCTGCGCTATGGCCCGAAGGGCAAGGAAAAGCCAGGCCTGCTGGATGAAGATGGCGTCATCCGGGATCTGTCCAAAGTGGTCAAAGACATCACACCCGAAACGCTTCCCGACTTGCTCACCAAGATCAAGAAAGTGAACCTGGCGCGCCTGCCCAAAGTGGCGGGCAAGCCGCGGCTTGGTTCCTGCATCACCGGCTCTCAAAAATTCATCGCCATTGGCCTGAACTATTCCGACCACGCTGCGGAGTCCGGCCTCGCCGTGCCGCCCGAACCGGTGGTGTTCACCAAGCAAATGAGCTGCCTTTCCGGCCCCAATGACGCAATCATCGTGCCGCGCGGTTCGCTGAAAACCGATTGGGAAGTGGAACTGGGCGTCATCATCGGCCGCAAAGCCAAATATGTGGCTGAAAAAGACGCCATGAAATATGTGGCAGGCTATTGCGTGGTCAACGACATCTCCGAACGCGCTTGGCAAACCGAACGCGCCGGCCAATGGACCAAGGGCAAATCCGCCGACAGCTTCGGCCCCATCGGCCCGTGGCTCGTCACGCGCGATGAAGTGAAGAA
>CAJBCQ010000205.1 GCA_903951595.1 uncultured Hyphomicrobiales bacterium
CATGGAGTTCTTCTACCGCGAGATGCGTAAGAAAACCGGTCTCTTGATGGACGGCAAGCTCCCGCGCGGGGGCGAATGGAATTACGACAGCGAAAACCGCAAGATTCCACCCAAGGGCATGAAACCCACACCCGCCCCGCGCTTTGCCCCCGACGAAACCACCCGCGAAGTGCTGGAGATGGTGGCGCGGAAATTCCCGAACAATTTCGGTGATCTGGAACCCTTCGGCTGGGCCACCACGCGCGCCGATGCGCTGAAGGTTCTCGATCATTTCATCACCCATTCGCTGCAACATTTCGGCGATTATCAAGATGCGATGGTGCAAGGCGAACCCTTCCTCTGGCACGCCATCATCTCGCCCTATCTCAACGCGGGGCTTCTCTCCCCGCGCGAAGTTTGCCAAGCGGCCGAAAAGGCCAATGCACCGCTCAATGCCGTCGAAGGCTTCATCCGCCAAATCCTTGGCTGGCGTGAATATGTGCGCGGGCTTTATTGGCTAAAAATGCCGCAATATGCTGAAACGAACCACCTCAACGCGCAGCGCAAATTACCGTCTTTCTATTGGTCCGGCAAAACCGACATGAACTGCATGGCACAAGCCATCAGCGACACCAAACGCCACGCCTATGCCCACCATATCCAACGCCTGATGGTAACAGGAAACTTCGCGCTTCTTGCAGGCCTAGCCCCGCGTGAGGTGGAGGAATGGTATCTGGCCGTTTACGCTGATGCCTATGACTGGGTGGAACTTCCCAACACCCACGGCATGGTGCTGTTTGCCGATGGCGGCGTGCTGGCAAGCAAGCCCTATGCGGCATCAGGTGCCTATATCAACCGCATGTCGAACTACTGCAAAGATTGCCGATACGATGTGAAGCAGAAACTGGGGCCGGATGCCTGTCCGTTCAACTATCTCTATTGGGATTTTCTGATCCGCAATGAAGACAAGCTGAAAGGCAATATGCGGCTGGCGATGCCCTATAAGAATTTGGGCCGGATGACGGATGGGGACCGTAAGGCGATAGGAAAGAGGCCGCAGGGTTCCTCGACAAGCTTTAACCATCGTCAGCCCGGCCCCCGAGTCGGGCTAGGGCTACTTCTTCATCGCACCCTTCACCACATGCAGCACCAACCCCGCGATCAGCCCCCAGAAGGCCGAACCAATCCCCAAGAAACTCACACTCGCCGCCGTCACCAGAAACGCCACGGCCGCTGCATCAATATCCTTGGCATCTTTCGCCATGCCCTGAATGGCACCCATCAACGGTGATAACAGCGCAAGCCCCGCCAAGGTCGTGAACACCGGAAGCGGCAAGGCCGCGAGCAAGGCGACGAAAGAGCCAGAAACAAGCCCCAGCGCGCAATAAAGCACCAGATAAGGCGGTGCCACGAGCCAGCGTTTCTTCGGATCTGGATGGCAATCTGGCCCGCTGCACAAGGCCGCCGTAATCGCTGCCATGGTAATCGCATGCGAACCAAACGGAGCCAGCAAAACCGAAGCCCCACCCGTCACGCCCAAGGCTGCACTCACGGGGGGCGGATAACCCGCCAAACGCATCACCGCAAAGCCGGGAAGATTCTGCGAGGCCATGGAGACGAGATAAAGCGGCAGACCAATGCCGATCAGGGTTTGCAGATGAAACTCCGGCGTTGTCCATTCAAGCGGCGTCAGCGCGAAAGCGGGCAAGGCATCCATCGAAGTGCCGGTCAAAAACGCACCCACAATGCCCAGCACCACGGTAATCGGCACAGCCAGCATCGGCTTCCACAGGCGCAAGAGCAGGAACAGCAGCGCCATCGGCAACAGGAACAAAGGGTTCGCCTTAATGGCCCCCGGCACCTTCAAACAATATTGCACCAAAACGCCCGCCAGCATCGCAGCCGCAATCGATGTAGGAATGCGCTCGATCAGCCGCGCCAAGGGCTTCACCATCGCGGTAATCACCATCAGCACGCCCGCAAACACAAAGGCACCCAGTGCCTCCGCATAGCCATAGCCGGAAGCAACAGCACTGGTTGCAATCAACACCGCCCCCGGCGTGGACCACGCCGTGATGACGGGCATGCGGTAAAACACGCTCAGCATAAAGGTCGTCACCGCCATTCCATAACAAAGGGCTGCCACCCAGCTTGCCGTTTGCCCCGGTGTGGCACCCAGCGAACGCGCCGCGTCCGTCACAATCGGAATGGTGCTGACAAACCCGACAATGATCGTGGTGGCCGCCGTGATGAGTGTGGAGGCGGGAAGCCAGTCAACAACCCGGCGGGAAGCAACTTGGCTCATGTCGTCACCGGCCCTTCGCGCGTCAGAGGCACGCCCGGTTCATATTTGGAAACCCGCAAGGTGAGGGTGGTCTTTACACTGTCAACATTGGGCGCTTTGGTGAGATCGCGGATCACGAATTCCTGCGCGGTGTGCAGGTCCGATGCCACGCATTTCAGAATGAAATCCACCTCGCCCGACAGCATGTAGCATTCCCGCACGATGGGCCATTGCCGCACCTGTTCCTCAAACGCGACAAGATCATGCTCGGCTTGGCTATGCAGACCCACCATGGCGAACATGGTCAACTCAAAGCCCAGCTTTTCGGCGTCCAGAATGGCACGATAGCCCGAAATAATGCCCTGCTCTTCCAGCGTGCGTACGCGGCGCAGGCAGGGGGGCGGCGAGATTCCAACCTTTTCGGCCAACGCCACATTGGTGATGCGCCCATCCTGCTGCAATTCATGCAGAATGCGCCAATCGGTCTTGTCGAGTTTGAAACTGCGGATCATCGGCATATATTTCACAAAATAGGCCTCCCGCGCAATTTTATTGCGTGGAAATCCCCAAGCCTTGCCTTTTGGGAGCCGAGCCTGTGAGCTATGCTTGCAGCACATGGCCGCAACGATTCCGCCCACCCTGAGGAGAGCCCAGATGACCGCCAAGCACGCCCGCGTAATAATTCTGGGCTCCGGCCCAGCCGGATACACCGCCGCCATCTATGCCGCGCGCGCGATGCTGAAGCCTATTCTCATACAGGGCATCCAGCCCGGCGGCCAGCTGACCATTACCACCGATGTGGAAAACTACCCCGGCTTTGCCGATGTGATCCAAGGCCCGTGGCTGATGGAGCAGATGCAAAAACAGGCCGAGCATGTTGGCACGCAAATGATCACCGATCACATCATGGAAGTGAACCTCAAATCGCGCCCCATCCGCATGAAGGGCGACACGGGCCAGGAATATACCTGCGACAGCCTCATCATCTGCACAGGTGCCCAAGCCCGCTGGCTGGGCTTGCCGAGTGAAGCGGCTTTCCAAGGCTTCGGCGTCTCGGCCTGCGCCACCTGCGACGGGTTCTTCTATCGCAACAAGAAGGTGATTGTGGTGGGCGGCGGCAATACTGCAGTGGAAGAAGCCTTGTTCCTCACCAATTTTGCCAGCGAAGTGGTGATCGTGCATCGTGGCTCGTCCTTGCGCGCTGAAAAGCTGCTGCAAAGCCGTGCCTTCGCGCATCCTAAAATCCGCATCGTCTGGAACAGCGTGATCGACGAAGTGCTCGGCACGCAAAACCCCAAGGGAGTTACGGGTGTTCGGCTGAAGCACAAGGACACCGGTGCCACCGCAGAAGAAACCGCCGATGGTGTGTTTATCGCCATCGGCCACAAGCCCGCGACGGAATTATTCGCAGGCCAGCTGCCACTGTCTCCCGGTGGCTATCTGGAAACCCACGGCCGCTCCACCGCCACCGCCATTCCCGGCGTGTTCGCAGCCGGTGATGTGACCGATGAAGTCTACCGCCAAGCCGTCACCGCCGCCGGCATGGGCTGCATGGCCGCATTAGAAGCCGAGCGTTGGCTGGCGGCACAGGAACAGACCAGCGTAGCCGCCGAGTGATGGATAGCCGCGCTTCCACCACGATGGATTGGGACAAGCTGCGGATTTTCCATGCCGTGGCCGATGCCGGAAGCTTCACCCATGCCGGCCATGAGCTAGGCTTGTCCCAATCCGCCGTCAGCCGCCAGATCAGCGCGCTGGAACAGGATCTGCGCGTGCTACTATTCCACCGCCATGCGCGCGGCCTCATTCTCACCGAACAGGGCGAGGTGCTTTACCGCACAGCGCATGAAGTATTCACCAAGCTTGCCGCCACGCAAACGCGCTTGATGGACAGCAAAGACAAGCCGATGGGCGAGCTTCGCATCACCACCACCGTGGGGCTGGGCTCCACCTGGCTTACCCCGCGCATTGCCGAATTCATCGCGCTATATCCGCAGATCAACATTGTGATGCTACTCGATGACCGCGAACTAGATTTAGGCATGCGCGAAGCGGATGTCGCCATCCGCCTCAGACGGCCCGTGCAGCCCGATCTCATCCAGCGCAAGCTGTTCACCGTTCATCATCATATTTTTGCCTCGCCGGATTACATCGCCCGGCGCGGAACCCCCAAATCGCTCAAAGACCTCGACGATCACAGCATCGTCTCTTTCGGCCAAACGCCACCCTATCTCACCAATCTGAATTGGCTGGAAACCGCAGGCCGCACAGATGGCGAGGCCCGCACACCGGCGATGAAAGTGAACAACGCCTATGGCTTGCGCCGCGCGGTGGAAGCAGGTGTGGGGTTAGGATCACTGGCAGATTACATCGTGCCACCCGACAGCCCACTGGTGAAAATCGACATTCCCACCGAACTGCCGCAATTCGACAGCTATTTCGTCTACCCGGAAGAACTCAAAGACAGCAAGCGCGTGGCCGTGTTCCGCGATTTCATTGTCGCCAAAGCGAAGGAGTGGGAGTTCTGAGGCAGCTCACATATAAAGCTTCTCGTTCTCCATGCCCGCATAAAGCCCCGCCACCCATTCGCCATAGCCATTGAACAACTGTGTGGGGAACATTTCATCCGTGCCCAGCATGCGTTCTTGGCTCTGGCTCCAGCGCGGGTGATCGACCTGCGGGTTCACATTGGCCCAGAACCCATATTCGGCTGGCCCCAGCTGCTCCCAAAAGCTCACCGGACGCTTATCGGTAAACTCTACCTTCACGATGGATTTGATCGACTTGAAGCCATATTTCCACGGCGTGTGCAGCCGCAAGGGTGCCCCCATGCTTTTGGGCAATTCCTTGCCATAAGCACCCGTGGCGATGAAGGCCAGGTCGTTGGTGGCCTCGGCCAAGGTGAGGCCTTCCGTATAGGGCCACGGATAGCCGCCACCGAATAAGCCTTCCTTCTGGCCCGCTGCAATCTCTGGCAGATTGAACGTCTCGAACCGCACAAATTTCGCACCCGAAAGTGGCTTGGCCAGCGCCACCAAATCCTTCAGCGCAAAGCCCGTCCACGGCACCACCATGGCCCACGCTTCCACACAGCGATGGCGCACCACGCGATCTTCCAAACTCACCTGTTTCAGCAAATCCTGAAATTCAATCTCAAACGGCTTTTCAACAAGCCCCGACACCGCAATCGTCCAAGGTTTGGTGGGCAAGGCAGCCGCCGCGCTGGCGATGCGCTTGGAGGAACCGAACTCATAGAAATTATTGAAGGTGGTATTGATTTCTTCCGGCGTCACCGCACGCCCAGCATCGGCAAAGGCCGGGTTCACCGCCGCCTCAGCCCCACCAATGGCAGGCGGCAGCATAAGCCCCGCCGCAATGGCCCCGGCACCCGCCATGAATTGCCGGCGATTGAAGAACACATGCTCCGGGGTGATGCGGGATGACAGCATTTCCCAGCCGCGGATTTTGTGGATGTGCATGAATTTCAACCCCTTTTGGATCGGACGGACCCACTTATACCCCCGCCCACCTTTTTGGGATCACTCACATCCACAATTGTGTTTGAACCAAGGCAGGCTCAGGTCAAACCCGCACAGAACCGCTGAATACGCTGGCAGGCATCTTCCAAAGCACTCGTGGCGGTCGCATAGGAAATCCGGAAATGCGGGCTGGTGCCAAAGGCCGCGCCATGCACCACGGCCACACCTTCCGCTTCCAGCAAAGCTTCAGCAAATTCAGCGTCATTGCTGATGACCTTGCCTGAAGGTGCCTTTTTGCCAATCACGCCCGCGCAAGAAGGATAAACATAAAACGCACCCTCCGGCGTGGGGCAGGAAAGCCCCTTGGCCTGATTGAGCATGGAAACCACCAAGTCACGGCGTTCCTTGAACACCTTATTGTTGGCGGTGATGAATTCCTGCTGACCATTGAGCGCCTCAACCGCCGCCCATTGGGCAATGGAGGACGGGTTAGAAGTGGACTGCGATTGCAGCTTAGCCATCGCCTTGATGAGGTTTTCCGGCCCTGCCGCATAACCAATGCGCCAGCCCGTCATGCAATAGGCTTTCGACACGCCATTCATGGTGAGCGTGCGCTCATAGAGCGTCGGCTCCACTTGGGCAGGTGTGGCGAATTTGAAATCATCATAGACCAGATGCTCATACATATCGTCCGACAGCACCCACACATGCGGGTGCTTGACCAGCACATCGGTGAGCTTCTTCAGCTCATCATGCGTGTAGGCAGCCCCTGACGGATTGGAGGGCGAGTTGAAGATGAACCACTTGGTCTTCGGTGTGATCGCCTTTTCAAGTGCCTCGGCGGTGAGCTTGAAGTTGGTGGCAATGGTGGCTTCCACAAACACAGGCGTTCCACCCGCCAGCATCACAATATCAGGATAGCTCACCCAATAGGGCGCCGGAATGATCACCTCATCACCGGGGTTCACGGTGGCCAACAGCGCATTGTAAAGCACCTGCTTGCCGCCGGTGCCGACGGAGACTTGGGAAACCTTGTAATCAAGCCCATTTTCGCGCTTGAACTTGGCTACAATCGCGGCTTTCAGCTGCGGAATGCCATCAACGGCGGTGTATTTGGTTTCCCCGCGCCGAATGGCGGCGATGGCGGCTTCCTTGATGTTTTCCGGTGTATCAAAATCCGGTTCCCCTGCCGACAGCGCAATGATATCGCGCCCTTCCGCCTTCAACGCCGCCGCCTTCATGGAAATGGCGATGGTGGAGGATGGCTGGATGCGGTTGAGCGAGTCGGCGATGAAACCCATGGGAAAACCCTCTTTTTGATTGCCGGCGGCAACCTAAAGGCAGGCCGCGCGGGGGGCAAGGGCTTCATCACGCCAGCTGGGTTCCCGCTTTCGCCAGAATGACGTATGAAATGAGCATTCGGTTGGAGGCAACGTGACATTTCTCATCGCAGGTGGCGGCATTGCCGGATTGGGGGCAGCACTGGCGCTTTCCCGCGCCGGGCGGGAATGCACGGTTTTCGAGCAGGCCCCCGCTTTTGAGGAAGTGGGGGCTGGGCTTCAACTCGGCCCCAATGGCGTCAAAGCCCTGCGCGCACTCGGCGCTTGGGAAGCGGTGGAACCCTTCTGCTTTGCCCCACCTGCCATCCATATCCGCGATGGGATCACCGGAAACACCCTTTCCCGCTTGGCACTTGGGCCAGGCTTTGCCGCCCGCTTTGGCGCGCCCTATCGCGTCATCCACCGGGGAGATTTGCTGAAAGCCCTGCTCAGCGTGGCTGCAAACGCCCCAAATATTGCGCTCAAAACCGGCCGGACGGTTAGCGGGTTTTCCGGTTCCAGCCTGCAATTTGCCAATGGCTCTGCCGAGCCTTTCACAGCACTCATCGGTGCCGATGGCATCCGCTCGACAATCCGCCAAAGCCTGCTCGCCGATGGCCCGCCGCGCTTTGCAGGCCAGGTGATCTGCCGGGCATTGGTGCCGCGCATGCAGATGGCTGGGCTGGAGCCGGATGTCACCCTGTGGCTCTGCCCCGGCGGGCATGTGGTACATTATCCCGTGTCCGGCGGCAAAGCCATGAACATGGTGGCCGCCTTTGATGGCGGTTGGACGAGCGAAAGCTGGAGCCAAGACGCCACCCGCGATGAACTGATGGCCGCTTTCCCGCAAGCTTGTGTGGATTTGCGCTATATTCTGGGCATTCCGGAAAACTGGCGCAAATGGGCCGGTGCCGCCCGCAAGGCCGCGCCCAAATGGGGGGCCGGGAATGTGACGCTGATGGGGGATGCCGCCCATCCCATGCTGCCCTATCTGGCGCAAGGTGCCGTGATGGCACTGGAAGACGCCGCCACTCTGGGCGCCTGCATCGCGCGACAAACGCAAACCGACAAGGCGTTGCGCCAATACGAAGCCCTGCGCCAGCCCCGCACCGCGCGCGTGGCTGCGGCAAGCGGTGGCTTGGCGCGCATTTATCATGCAAGCGGCCTGATGAAATTCACCCGCGATGCCCTCTTGCGGCGAACCCCAAACCGCTTGATGCTTTCCCGCTTGGATCGACTCTATGTTTGGAACCTGCGGCACGACTGATCCGATTTAATATCGAAACCGAACAAACAGGTGTATGCTGAAACTAGGCTTATCATTTTGGAGAAAATAAGATGCGAACACAACTTTCGGCTCTCGCATTTTTAGCCGCCCTTCTGATGCCCGTCTCGGGGTTCGCAGAAGGTGGTGGCGGCGGTGGTGGTGGTGGCGGTGGTGGTGGTGGTGGTGGCGGCGGTAATGGCGGCCAGCAAATCACCTGCCCCAAGGGTCAGATTTACAGCTTAATACTGAAGAAATGCGTAGCCAAAACCTCGCAAATATTCCCCGATCGCGAAATTCTTGACCAAGCCTGGGCTCTTGCCCGCAACAGCGAATTTGACGCCGCCCGTGAATTATTTGAACTGGCCGCAACCCGTGAAAACCCGGAAGTGCTGAACGGCTTGGGCTATACTAACCGCAAGCTTGGCCTGTTCGAAATCGGCATCGGCTATTATAAGCAGGCGCTAAATATCGACCCTGATTATTTGCAGGTGCGCGAATATCTGGGCGAAGGCTATGTCACCATGGGCAGGATTGACCTTGCCCGCGAACAACTGGCCGAAATCGAAAAGCGCGGCGGCAAAGGCACCGAATACCATGCCGATCTCGTCGAAGCGATTGAGACAGCCGTGAAAGCATCTGAAGCGCAATGACACTCACACGCGCCGCGATCCTGGCTGGCCTCATCGGGCTGGCCCTAGTCTTCGCGGCGCGTGAACAAATTTGGGTGATACTGGCTGGCCCCGCAGATCAGGGCGCGGTGGATTTTGCCAATATCACCCGCAGCGGCAAGCCCAATGATTTCCTAATGTGCCCAAAGGACCTATGCGCGGATGCTGACGCGCAAGCGCCCGTGTTCCCACTTTCCGCTGATGAACTGCGCGCTTCCCTTCACGCAAGCCTGCAAAACGAACCGCACCTCACCCGCATGGACGAGACCACCAGCGCAGAACGCTATGTCCAGAAGACAGCCCTGATGCGCTTTCCCGATACGATCTCGGTGCGCTTCATCGCACTTTCCGCCACCACCAGCACCATCGCCATCTATTCCAGAAGCCGCCTGGGCTATTCCGATTTAGGCGTGAACAAGGCCCGTGTTGAGCGTTGGGTCGCAGCCCTCAGCGAACAAAACCCATAGCCCCCGGCCCTTGCGCCAACCGCTGCGTAAGCGCGGGCAGCAACAGCTTCAACTCATCATCCAACTGCCAAGGCGGGTTGAGAATGAACAGGCCAGAACCGGCCAGCCCACCGCTCTCGACCGATCGCACCCGCATTTCAACCTGCAACAAGGGCAAATCCAATGCCCGGATGATCTGGCCCAGCTTCTCATCCAAGCCATCGCCCGTCACCGGATACCACACCACAAAAATGCCCGTCGCGAAACGCTTCAGCCCTTCAGCCAGCATGCGGCCCACACGTTGCGCCTCATCAGTTTTCTCATAAGGCGGATCAATGAGAATGAGCCCGCGCCGTTCGGGTGGCGGCAGTTGCGCCTTCAGCACCGTGCCCGCATCCACCTGCGTCAGCACCACACGCAAATCCTGACCGTAGCGGCGCGATAGGGTGATGAAATCTTCCGGATGCAACTCATTGAGCGAAAGCTTATCCATGCGCCGCATCATGCGGCGAGCGACTTCAGGCGAACCGGGATAGGTCTCAAGCGGCCCCGGCCCGTTCACCTGCCCCACCACCTCCCGCCACGGGGCGAGCATGGCCTCCGCCAGCGATTGCAAAGGCAGCACGGCACCCGCGTCATCATAAAGCCGCCCAACGCCCTCACGCCATTCCAGCGTTTTGCCCGCCTCCGGCGCGTTGAGGCTGTAAAGCCCCAACCCCGCATGAGCATCGATCACACGGAAAGGCTTGTCCTTCTTGGCAAGATGGACAAGCAGCCGCGCCAATACGGCATGCTTGAGCACATCCGCATGATTGGCCGCATGATAAGCGTGACGATAATTCATGGGGGAGCTTTTGGCATGGAGGGGTGGGGGTTGGGAAGGATGTTTGACGCATCAGCACGGCAAGCCGCCAGCCTTTGTATCTCGAGCTTTGAGCCGGGGTCCCAGCCTTCGGGATGACCGCCGGGTGACATATGCGTCGAGAGCCCCTATATTCCCCCCATGGGTCACTCACGCCAAACTGGCGGCTTTTCTGAAGCGCCGCTGAAGCCTTTGGAAGGCTATCCTGAAATCCCCACCGCGGATGCCCTGCAGGGCCCGCGCGCGGGGTTGGAGCTATTGCGGCCGGACATGCCCGGCCATCTGGCGCATTTCACGCCGCACCGCCCGCCACGGCCCGAAAAATCTGAAGGCGGGGTGCCGTTCAAGATCATCTCCGAATATACCCCGGCTGGCGACCAGCCCACCGCCATCGCCGAACTCGTGGCAGGCGTGAACGCCATCGAGCGCGATCAGGTGCTGCTTGGCGTCACCGGTTCCGGCAAAACCTTCACCGTGGCACAGGTAATCGAGGCCACCCAGCGCCCCGCCCTCATCCTCGCGCCCAACAAGACGCTGGCCGCCCAGCTTTATGGCGAGTTCAAGAGCTTCTTTCCCAACAATGCGGTGGAATATTTCGTTTCCTATTACGACTATTATCAGCCGGAAGCCTATGTGCCGCGTTCGGATACCTTCATCGAGAAGGAAAGCTCCATCAACGAGCAGATCGACCGCATGCGCCATTCCGCCACGCGCGCGCTTTTGGAACGTGATGATGTGATCGTGGTCGCCTCCGTCTCCTGCATCTATGGCATCGGAGATGTCGAAACCTATTCCGCCATGACCTTCCAGCTCAAACGCGGCGAGCGCATTGAACAGCGCCGCTTGCTCGCCGATTTTGTGGCCCTGCATTACAAACGCAACGACCAGAATTTCGTGCGCGGCACCTTCCGTGTGCGCGGCGATACGGTGGAAGTGTTCCCCTCGCATTTGGATGACCGCGCCTGGCGCATCTCGCTATTCGGCGATGAAATCGAAGCGATCACGGAATTTGATCCGCTGACGGGCCGCAAAATGGCCGAATTGGAAAGCTTCAAAATCTACGCCAATTCCCATTACGTCACCCCCAAGCCCACGCTGGAACAGGCCGTCCGCCGCATCAAGGATGATCTGAATAAACGCCTTGCTGAATTCAACGCTGCAGGCCGCGTGCTGGAAAGCCAGCGTCTTGAACAGCGCGTCCTGTTCGACATTGAAATGATGATGGCCACGGGAAGCTGTGCCGGCATCGAAAACTATTCGCGCTATCTCACAGGCCGCGCGCCGGGTGAACCACCGCCCACCTTATTCGAATATCTGCCGGACAATACGCTGGTATTCGTGGATGAAAGCCATGTCACCGTGCCACAAATTGGCGGCATGTATAAAGGCGACTTCAACCGCAAAGCCACCTTGGCCGAATATGGTTTCCGCCTGCCATCTTGCATCGACAACCGCCCGCTGCGGTTTGAAGAATGGGACGCAATGCGCCCGCAATCGGTCTATGTCTCCGCCACCCCCGGCAAATGGGAAATGGAACGCACAGGCGGCGTGTTCACCGAACAGGTCATCCGCCCCACGGGGTTGATCGACCCGCCCGTCGTCATCCGCCCGGTGAAAGATCAGGTGGATGACCTCATTGCCGAATGTCGCGAAACGGCCCTGAAGGGCTATCGCACGCTGGTCACAACGCTCACCAAACGCATGGCCGAAGACCTCACCGAATATATGCATGAGCAAGGCATCCGCGTGCGCTATATGCACTCGGATATCGACACGCTGGAGCGCATCGAAATCCTGCGTGATCTGCGGCTGGGTGCTTTCGATGTGCTCATCGGCATCAACCTGTTGCGCGAAGGCCTCGATATTCCTGAATGCGCGCTGGTCGCCATTTTGGACGCCGACAAGGAAGGCTTCCTGCGTTCTGAAACCTCGCTCATCCAAACCATTGGCCGTGCTGCCCGCAATGTGGATGGCAAGGTCATTCTTTATGCCGACAAAATGACCGGTTCCATGGACCGCGCCATCGCCGAAACCAATCGTCGGCGCGAAAAGCAGCAGGCCTATAATACCGAACACGGCATCACGCCGGAAAGCGTCAAAAAGAACATCGGCGACATCATGTCGTCCATTTATGAGAAAGACCATGTAACAGCGGATGCAGGCCTGCTCGAAGGCGGTGCCGTTGGCCACAACCTCGCCGCCGTCATCGCGGATATGGAAAAACGCATGCGCGACGCCGCCGCCAATCTGGAATTCGAAGAAGCTGGCCGTTTGCGCGATGAAGTGAAGCGGTTGAAGGCGGTGGAACTGGCCGTGATGGAAGACCCCCTGACGCGCGATGTGACAAGCCCCTCGCGCATCCAATCCCCCGAAGCGAGCTGGCCACAGGGCAAGCCAAACCGCCGGGCGGGTTCAAAGGGCGGCAAGCCAGGAACAAGGACATTACGCGGGGCGAAGTGACAGCTAGGTTCCAGCTTGCACAGGAAACCAGCTTCTTCACACGCCGATCCATCTCCGCTAAAACCCACCCATGAACACCCTCACCCGCCGCACCCTCCTTGCCCTTACCACCGCCCTGCTCACAGGCTGTGCTGCATCTGGCGACGGTTTTTCGCCGCTGGCACCGGCTGACGGCAAGGGTGTCATCTATGTTTACCGCCCGCTCGGCAAAGTGTTGGGCCGGGGGGAAGACCCTTATGTGCAGCTCGGCACCGGCCTTCCCCGCCGCTTGCGCGCGGGCGGCTATATCGCTTTTGAGGTTCCCGAAGGGATGCACACCGTGCGGGCCTTCCAAAACATGCTGTTCTTACCCACCATCCCCTTTTTCGTCACCGTTGAGGTGCCCGCAGGCCGCGCCAGCTATCTGCGGCTTGACCAGCAGGTGACGAAACTCGGCTCCAGCCAAGGCGGCGTGCGCGCCATGCAGCAGGTGACGGTGGAAGAAGTGGACGCCACCACCGGCGCAGCCGAAATCGCCGCCACACGCGCCAACTAATCCTGCAAAAACGGATTGGTCTGCCGTTCACGCCCGATGGTGGAAGGCTCACCATGCCCGCACAGGAACGACACATCATCGCCCAGCGGAAATAGTTCCTCGCGGATCGAGCGCATGAGTGCAGCATGATCACCACGCGGAAAATCCGTGCGCCCAACCGAGCCTTGGAACAGCACATCACCCACAAGGGCAAAGCGGTTTTCAGCATTGAAAAAGATCACATGCCCCGGCGTATGCCCCGGACAATGGCGCACGCTGAAGGAAAGTCCACCCACCTTTACCTCATCCCCCGCCTCCAGCCAGCGCGAAGGCACCACGGCGCGCGCATCCGTCATGCCATATTCACTCCCCGTCTGCGCCAAGTTGGCGAGCAGGAAAGCGTCTTCCCGGTGCGGCCCGATAATCTCCACGCCAAGTGCTTCTGCAAGTGCCGCTGCCCCGCCTGCATGGTCGATATGCCCATGCGTCAACCAGATTTCGCCCACATTCACACCCGCTTGGGCAATGGCATCAAGGATCACCGGCACATCCCCACCCGGATCGATCACACACGCCTCTTTGGTGGCATCATCCCATAACAGGCAGCAATTTTGCTGGAATGGGGTGACGGGAATGATCATGGCTTTGGGCGCGCCCATGCTGGCTCCTGTGGCTGGCGGCAAGAAAGCGCGCAAACTATCCTTCCCCACCCAGCCCATCCAAGCAAATTCGGGCCATTTCCGCGCTTGTCGCAAAAAAGCCCGAAGCCGCCCTTAAGACCATTTGCCACCAGCCCGCTGGAATTTTGCGGGCAAAGGGACTAGCTAGAGCCTGAAATTAGACTTCAAGGGGGATTTGGCCCGTGTTTTCCATTCTGCCGCGCGCACATGCCGCGCTTTTTGCTGTCGCCCTGCTGCTCGCAGGCTGCGCTGCTGCCTCCCGTCCCCTCGAACTGGAAGATGTGCGGACCGAAACCCCCGTGGGTGCAATCGTGCTATTCGATTCCAACGGCCAGATCGTCGAAGATGAAAGCCTGCCGGCCATTCAGGGCGTGAAGGAAGAACTGAACGTGCTGGCTTTGTCCGGCGGCGGGGCCGATGGCGCGTTTGGCGCAGGCCTTCTCACCGGCTGGTCCGAAAGCGGCAAGCGCCCGCGTTTTGACGTGGTGACGGGTGTTTCCACCGGCGCCCTCATGGCTACCCTCGCCTTCCTGGGGCCTGAATATGATCCAGTGATGAAGGACGTTTACACGACCATCAAGAACGACGACATCTACAAGGAAAAGGGCTTAACGAGCCTGCTTTCCGACAGCCTTCTGGATTCAACGCCATTGAAAAAGAAGATCGAGTCCGTCGTCACCGACGAGCTTCTCGACAAGGTCGCCTCTGAATATCGCGCCGGCCGCCGTCTTTATGTCGCCACCACCAATCTGGATTCCGGCCAGCTTGTGGTCTGGGATATGGGGGCCATTGCCGCTTCCGGCTCGCCCACCCGTGCGCGCTATTACCAGAACGTGCTGCGCGCATCTGCGGCTGTTCCGGGCTATTTCAAACCCGTCTACATCCAGCCCAGCGCCGCCAGCCAAGCCCGCCAGATGCATGTGGATGGCGGCGTGAAAGCCCCCGTACTGCTGCGCTCCTTCATGCTCAAGCAGCCAGCGAAAAAGCGTAATGTTTACATCGTCGTCAACGGACATATGAAGCTCGTAGACGCCGACAGCGCGGTAAAGCCCGAAGTGATGGACATTTCCAGAAAGTCCATTGAGGAACTGCTGCGCGGCCTGCTCTACCGCACGGTCTATCAGGGTTACGTAACGTCAAAGCAGGCCGATGCCGGATTCCGCCTCATTTACATGCCCGACAACGCCCCCGCCCCGGACAATGCGCTGGCATTCGAGCCCGAAATCATGCGCCGCCAGTTTGATTTGGGCCGCGAATTCGGCCGTTCTGGCACCGGTTGGATCACCGAACCGCCGCGCATCGACGACTTTGAGCGCATTAATTGAGATATACTGAATTTGCATTGGTCTTAGACTACGTCACACTTGATGTAGCGCCCAAGCTGGGCATAAGAAGGACGCGCCGGGCTAAGTGTCTTAACCAGCCACAAGGCTCGGCGCGGGCCTACTGAACCCGGCGAAGACATGCGCCTAGTCTGGACAGGAACGCCCGTACCGCTGCCAAGCGGGGATTTAGTTGCGGGACAAGGAGTTTCCTTTCGATGCGCCAGAGCGGCACCGTGAAGTTCTTCAATCAGACAAAAGGCTACGGCTTCATTTCACCTTCCGACGGCAACAAGGATGTGTTTGTGCACATCACCGCCGTCCAGCGTTCGGGAATTGCCGATCTGCGGGAAGGCGCCAAGGTCACTTTTGAGATTCAACCCGACAAGCGCGGCCGCGGCCCGCAAGCCGTGGAACTGCATCTCGATTGATTTAGACGCTGAAAAAACCCAACTTGGCCCCGCCCCAAAGGCGGGGTTTTTATTGAGAGTGCCCCCATCATGCTCCGTGCCACCGTTTTTGCCCTATTCCTGCTTTTGGCCATCAACCCCGCCCCAGCGAAGGATTTTGACTATTACACCCTCGCCCTTTCCTGGAGCCCCACCTGGTGCGGCATCGAGCGCAATGCGGATGAGGACCAGTGCCAGCCCGGCCGACGCTTCGCCTTTGTCGTACATGGCCTGTGGCCGCAATTTGAAAAAGGCTGGCCGCAAAATTGCGGACCTGCCGAACGCTTACCCGGAAAGCTGATCGACGCCCAGCTCGACATCATGCCCGCCAAGGGCCTCGTCATCCACCAATGGCGCAAGCACGGCACCTGTTCCGGGCTCAAAGCGGGTGAATATTTTAACGAGCTGCGCGAACGCTTCCAAGCCGTGCGCATACCTGCCCGCTATTTGAGCCCCACCAAAACCGTGGAGGTGCGCCCGGCGGACCTCATCAATGATTTCATCAAGTCCAACAAGGGCCTGACCGCCGACATGCTGTCGGTCCAATGCGGCGGCAAGCGCGGCGGGCGGGCGCGGCTCACCGAACTGCGCATCTGCATGGGCAAGCAAGATGGCTTTGACCGTTGCGGCGAAAATGAGCGTCGCAGTTGCCAGGCCGACACGCTGGTGCTACCGCCGGTGCGTTGAAGGGAATTTTGGGGCACTGCATGAAACGCGCACTCGTTTTCCAGCATATGGACCAAGACCATCTGGGCCGTTTCAACGGCATTCTGGCCGAAGATGGTGTGGCCGTGGATACGGTCATGCTGCACAAGGCCGGCACCATCCCGTCTCTCAAGTCCTATGATTATCTGTTCGTCCTCGGCGGGGCCATGGATGTGTGGGAAGAAGAAGCCCACCCGTGGCTCGTCACCGAAAAAGCCGCCATCCGCGAATGGGTGCAAAGCGCGCGCCCCTATATGGGCATATGCCTCGGCCACCAACTTCTGGCCGATGCCATGGGCGGCAAGGTTGGCATGGCGGCTGAGCAGGAGCTTGGCGTTTATGATGTGACCCGTTCCGATGCCGACCACCGCTTCTTCAATGGCGTAGCTCCCAATCTCACCGTTTTCGAATGGCACCATTGCGAAGTGCAGGAACTGCCGCCAGAGGCCGTGAACCTCGCCAGCTCCACCCATTCCGCCGTGCAGGCGATGGCTGTCGGCGACAATGCACTAGGCCTGCAATTCCACGTCGAATTCGACATGGACTGCATCGAGGCTTGGCAACACAATCCGGCTTACATCCGCGCGATGGAAAACTATCTCGGCCCCGGCAGCTATCCAGTTGTCAAACAGAAAGCCCGTCCGATTATGAGTGAGTATGACAAGCTCGCGCGGCGCATCTGGGCAAACCTCAAGAGCTAGCCCCGCCGAAAGCCCCCCAGTGTCTGCACCACAATCGCGCCCAGAATAATGCCGCCGCCGATGATGACGGGAACGGGTGTTGTTTCGCCAAAGGCAAGCCATACCCAGATAGGCGAAAGAACAGGCTCGGCCAGTGAGATCAGCCCCAGCTCGGCAGCAGGCACGCTGCGCGAGCCGCGCGTGAACAGCCACAGCCCCATGCACAGCTGCACAATCGCCATGCCGCTGATGGCCGCAAGACTGAAGGCTGGAACGGCCAACATGCCGCGCGCATAAAGAACCGCACCGCACACGAAAAACAGGAACACGGCGTTCCAGATGATCGCCGTCACCATGTCGGTGCGCGCACCCGCCCGCAGCGCCACATTGTAGCAAGCAAACGCAAAGCCGGAGGCGAGCGCCAGCGCCATCCCTGTTACCGCTCCCCCACCTTCTGACCCCATCGTCATCACGCCAAGGCCGAGTGCGGCAACGGCCATCGCGGCCCATGTGACAGGGCTGATCGCCTCTTTCAAAAACACCCGCGCCAACAGGGCTGAGGCAAAGGGCGAAATACCCGTCATGAAGATCGCCTGACCTACGGAGATATAGGCAACTGCACCCACAAAGGTCAGTCCAGCCATGGCCAGCGCCACCCCGGCGAAAACCGAATTCCACCCCGCTTGCGCGAACACAGCCGCAAGCCTGCGCCCGTGGCTGTTGAGCAACCACAGGCCCATCACCGCAAACACCATGAGGGCGCGGTAGAAATTGATCTGGAACACATCGACAGGCCCGGCAAGGCGCACGAAAAATCCGCCCGTGCTCCAACAGGCAGCCCCTGCAAAGGCAAGCATCATGCCCGCCGCGCGGCTGGTGACAACCAGATCACGCGCAAGGCCACTCATGCCAACGCATTCCGCTGCCGCAGGCCAAAGACGCCAAGTGCCAGCACATAAAGCATGAACACGCCAAACATCGACAATGGCAGCCCTTCCGGCCCGAATACATCCATCGCCGCCCCAGCCAGCACAGAACCCGCCAGCGCACCCAAGCCCCACATGGAAGAAAAGGCGGTCGTTCCGGCCACAAGGTCAGAGCC
This sequence comes from uncultured Hyphomicrobiales bacterium, assembly GCA_903951595.1. Lineage (GTDB taxonomy): Bacteria > Pseudomonadota > Alphaproteobacteria > Rhizobiales > Aestuariivirgaceae > CABJBCQ01. Next base: position 18,217 of record CAJBCQ010000205.1, read on the forward strand.
CTTGAAACGGTCGCCCAGCATGGCAAGACCGATCGAATAAATGCCAAAAGCCGCAGCCCCCAGAACCGGCAATACCGGCCAAATCCAGATCGTGTGCATGAGCGGCTGGATCACCAGCATGCCCCCGCCGCAAACCACAAAGCACCCGGCCATCACCGCGCGTTTGGAAGTCCGATCCGCAAGCCAGCCGAGTGGTAATTGCAGCACCACATTGCCCAGCGCCATCGCCGTCACGGTGAGGGCGGCCATCGGGATGCTGTAACCATGCGACACCGCATAGACCGCAAAGAACCCGATCATCGCCCCATCAAAAATCGCATGCACCGCAATGGCGAAAAGCAGCATCGGTGCCTTGGGCAAAAATTCAAAGAACGAGACATGGGATTCCTCATCCAAAATCTCATCATCCTGCACCATCGCCATCAGCGGAATGGCGCACAGGATGACAACTGCCCCCACCGCAAAAGGCAGATAGCCTTCAATACCCGTAATGCCCAGAACGCCAGCTCCCAAGCCGAAACTGGCCGAGATCACAGCGGCATAAATCGCCGTCACCCGCGCGCGATATTGCCCATGTGCAAAACGCACCACCCAAGCCTCCGACAGCGCGAACAAAGTCGCCACACAGGCCCCTTGCAAAAAGCGCAAGGCAAACCACGCCGGCAGGAATGGCAGAGTTGGATAGGAAAGCAGCACCAGTGCCGTCGCAAAAGCCATCCACATCGCCACGCGCTTGGGCCCAAAGGCATGCGCGAGTTTAGAGATAAACAACCCCGCCACCAAAATGCCGATCGGCGACATGGCAGAATTCAGCCCGATCACCCAACGCTCAGTGCCCCAGCCTTCCATCTTGAGCGACAGAAGCGGATACATCTCGCCCATCGAAAAGGAAAACACGCACACCGCCGCCGAAGCCGCGATGAGATTGCGCCACTGGATGCGTTCCCCGCTCACGGCCATTTCACTTCCGGCGGCATGGATGAAAGGATCGATTCCACATTGCCCCCAGTTTTCAAACCAAACAGCGTGCCGCGATCATAAAGCAGGTTGAACTCTACATAACGCCCGCGCCGGATCAATTGCTCATCGCGCATGTCAGGCGTGAAAGCCTTATGCATATTGGCCCGCACAATAGCCGGATAAACCGCCAGAAAGGCCCGCCCCACATCCTGCGTGAAGGCAAAATCGGCAGGCCAATCGCTGCTGTTCAGATAATCATAAAAAATGCCGCCCACCCCGCGCATTTCCTTGCGGTGCGGCAGATAGAAATATTCATCACACCAGCTCTTATAACGGTCATAATCAGCAACGGCATGCGCGGCGCAGGCCCGCTCCATCGCGGCATGGAAGGCAACCGTATCGGCATCCTCTTGCGTGCGCCGCGCATCCAGCACGGGTGTTAAATCCGCCCCACCCCCGAACCAAGATTTCGAGGTGACGACAAAGCGCGTGTTCATGTGAACGGCCGGCACATTCGGATTGCGCGGATGCACGATCAGCGAAATGCCGGACGCCCAAAAGCGCGGATCATCTTCCGCCCCCGGCATGCTCTTGCGAAATTCCGGGCTGAACTCACCCCAAACGGTGGAAGTGTGAACCCCCGCCTTTTCAAACAGACGGCCATGGATCATCGACATGACTCCACCGCCCCCCGCCTCCCGCTCCCAAGCCTTGCGCTCAAAGCGACCTGCGGGCGCATCGCCCCCCAGCTCATCTTCCAGCGTCTCAAAGGCAGCGCAAATCTGGTCGCGCAAAGCTTCAAACCATGCCTTGGCGGCAAGCTTTTGCGGTTGGAGCGTTACATGAATATCCTCAGCCATGCCCGCCCTTGTGCCAAAGGCGGGGCGAAAAGGAAAGCGCGGGGTGTTTTCGCTTGGCTGATGGAGTGTCCCAGATCATGAATAACGCTCGAAATCATTGCCATCCCGCGCCACCAGCCGCAGGAACTTGGGGTGGATGAACAGTTTTTCCTTGCCGGAAGCTGTCTCCGTCAAAACGCCAATATCGGTAAGCTGGCGCAAGTATAACGAAGCGGTTTGCCGCTTGACGATTCCGGCATCCGTCACATCGCTGATGCGGCAATAGGGCAGCCGGAAGATAAGCTCCATCAGCTCATGGCTATGCACCACAGGAAGCCGCGTTCGCACAAAATCTGATGTGTGATCCGCCAAGGCGTTGATGGCCGCAATCTTCGCGGTTGTCCAAATCGCTGTCTCTTCAACGCCCCGGATAACATAGATAAGCCAAGGCTCCCAGTTGCCGACGCGCGTAACGCCTTGAAGCAAAGCGTAATAATCTGATTTATTCTGGATGATGTACCGGCTGAGATAGAGGATCGGCAAGTTGAGAAGTTTTTCGGAAATGAGAAACAAGCTGTTGATCACCCGCCCCGTGCGACCGTTGCCATCCGTGAAGGGGTGGATCGCCTCGAACTGGTAATGTCCGGCTGCCATCCGCACCAATGGGTCAAGGTCCGTGCGCTCATGCAAAAAGCGCTCCCAATTGGACAAAAGCGCGCGCAGCAGGTCTTCGCCATCCGGCGGCGTATAAACCGTTTCGCCTGTCGCCTGATTGACCAATGAAGTGCCCGGCACGCGCCGCACCGCCACGTCCACGCCCTTTATTGTCGAACATATCCGCTCTGCGGTGCGCGTGCTTAGAGGATGCTGATCCAGCGAGCGGAAGCCCTCGAAAAGCGCGCGGCTGTAACGCAACGCTTCCTTGGTGGCTGGGTTGGCCTCGCTATCCGAGCGAGCGTGGCGGAACAACTCGTCTGTCGTTGTGACGATGTTTTCGATTTCGGAACTGGCCCGGGCTTCCAGCTTCGGAAGGATGCTGATGAGCATGGATTGGTTCGGAATGAGGTTCGCCGCCTGTTTCAACTCTCCCAAAGCAGCCCGCGCGGCGATGCACGCCTTGAGCACTGCCGGCGTCTCCAGGTCGATCTGCGGCGGCAGAAGCGCCAAGCCATTATGGGGCTGGTCTGGCTGCCAACCATCCGTCATGTACATTCTTTGATCCGAAATCGACATATCTGGACAATGCGTCGATCCAATCGACATGTCAATGTCTACGTGTCGATTTTCGAGCCGAAAATGTACACGTTACCCCGCAAACCCACCCACCTGCCTGAGCGCCTCCCCGGTCACCATCGCCGCCGCCACCGCCACATTCAGTGACCGCATGCCCGCCACCAGAGGAATAAACACCGCCGCATCCGCCGCTTCATGCACAGCATCTGGCACCCCGGCTGATTCCCGTCCAAACAGCAGCACATCATCCGGCTGGAAGGCAAAATCGGTGTAAGCCACGGCCCCC
>CAJBCQ010000206.1 GCA_903951595.1 uncultured Hyphomicrobiales bacterium
AGCGGACGGCACGCTAAGCCAAATCATCGAAGTGCCCGTACACAAACCTTCCTGCGTGGCCTTCGGTGGTGAAAAGCTGGACACGCTCTACATCACCACATCGCGCGAAGGCGAAACCGCAGAACAGCTAGCGCGCGAACCCCACGCTGGCAGCCTGTTCTGCGCGGTTCCCGGTGTTCGCGGCTGGGCGGCGGTGCCGTTCAGAGGGTAGAAAGCGGGGTTCCATAGGTTCACTGCACCGCTTCGCTCAATTCCACCTGCCCCCATTTCGCCAAATGGCTGACGACGCGGATCACGATGTCTTCCGCCACTGCGGCTTTCACTGCCAAGGCCGCAATGGACAACTTGCCATCCAGCGCCGCCAGCACCGCATCAAAATGCGCCTCGGAGGGCAAAATCTTGGTGGCAAAACGGAACAGGGCATCGGTTGCCACATCCCGCCACGCCGCCCCATCCGCGCGCTTTTCCACACATGTCTGCGGATGAATGGAGAAGGTGGGGTAATGGCCAAACAGCTTAAACGGGTCCATCTGCCCCGGCATCACAGCAGGGGCACCATCATCGGCTTCCGCCTTGGCGCGAATGGCGGCAAGCTCGGCCCAGAATTCCTGATAGCTGCGGAACACATGCTTCCAGTCAAACTTCCTCTCGGCCATTTTCCGCCCTGCCTCGCCCATCACGCGCCGCAAATCCGGGCTTTCGGCCAATGAAACAATCGCTTGCCGCAGCGAGCGCAAATCCACCGATACATGCTGGCTGGCAAAGCCGATATATTTGTCATAATCCACCGCGCCACTCACATGCGCTGCCGCATAGCGCGCCCCATGCGGTGCTTCTGGCATAAAGGACGCAATGAGAAGGCCCGTTTTTCCATGGGTCACGGTCTCGCGATAACCGTCCCAATCCGAAGCGATAACGGGCTTGCCCGCTGCCATCGCCTCCAATGGCGTCAATCCGAATGTCTCTTGAATATTGTCGGCAAGCGTCATGAAAACATCACTCGCCGCCCAAGCCGCCTTGCGGTTTTTTGCTTCCCGTCCGTCAACAAACACATGCCGCACAGAAGGCGCAAAGCGCGCCGCGCCTTGCTTGAAGGCCGCCTCAATCGAGTCATTGGCAAACCAACCGCATTGCATCAGCGTGATCTTCTTGGTCCCAGCCTTGGCCGCACCTTCCAGTGCTTCATACATCGGAAATGGATGCGCCTTGGCGTGATAGCTCAAGCGCCCCAAAAACAGGAACACCACCTCATCCGCCGCAATCTTCATGGCCCCGCGCGCCGCCACCCGTTCCTGCGCGCTCGCATCAAAATCACCCGGATGAACCCCCAGCGGAATAACCGGAAGCTGAGGGCGGGCAGGCAATTGTGCCCCCTTCATCCGCCAGCCGAGATATTGCTCTTGCGCTTCGATCAGGCGCACAACACCTGCCTTCACCGCCTGCGATGTGCAGATAAGCCCATCCCACGGCATCACCGGTGAAATTGCATAATCGGTGATGAAACCCATTGCCCCTTCCGACGAGATCGTGTGCGTCACCCCGGTGATCGAATAGGCACTCGTCGCCCCGCCTGAAAGCCGATAACGCGCGGCAAGGCTGATCGATGGGTCCGGCTGATGCAAAGCACCGGCCGCTGCCAAAAGATCAAACCGATGCGAAGGGATCCACCGCGTCTGCGCGCGCGCATCCACCGCCGCCACGGCCTTGGCAAATTCCGCCCCGCCTTCCGGCAAAGGACCGCTCCCCGGCAAACTGGCACCGCCTGCCGCATGAACGGCCGCGCGCAAAAAAGCCTCCCCCGCCGACTGCCGCCCCATAATGCGGGCACCCGATAGCGAAAAGGCCGAAGGTTCAAACCGAACTGCCGCCAAAGGCAATTGCGTCTCGCGGCTCATCCATGATCTCCTAAAAACTATCCAATTCCCCGCCATAGGGCAGCAAAGCTAGTGAAAACGGCGTTAACCGGGGATTGCCTTTGCAGAATCTGCAATCGCATGCTGTAGGCGCATGCAAATGGGTCAAAATGCACGCATACAGGCCGACGCGCTAGAAACCGAGTGGGAGGCTGAAAGAGGCTATCCCATAACAAATATCATTTCCGGTTTATAAAACAAAACGATGCGTGTACTTATGGTTTTCTCAGTTCCGGGGGGATCACATGGCGCGCCAATTCGTTACGCTTCAAATCGTTACCGCATTATCTGTTCTGACCTTGATGGGTGCGGGCACCCGCGCCAATGATCTTTCCCCCGACAATTCCATCACCCCCGCGGCCGATGTGGCCGCAGCACCGCAGTGGAACATGTGGGGGGCTGCGCTGGGCGGCGGCGGCACCACGCAAGGCGACGCGGATGCCGGAACCAGTGACGTGAATTCCTATGGCTATGGGCTTGCCACCGGCTGGGGAAAATTCGTCTCGCCCACCGAAATGCGCGGCTTCTACATCGCCGCTGGCGGTTTGGGTTGGGATGTGGCCGATGATTTGGGCGATGGCAAAGGCGTTTTTCTACAAGGCAGTGTCAATACCACCAAGTTCCTGAGTTCTGGCTATGTATCCGCGTCCGGCACCTATGGTTTCACGAACATGAAATCAAATAGCGTTGTTGAAGACGAAACCATCAGCGCGGAATTCAACACACACACGCTGACAAGCCGGCTTGAGGCTGGCCATGCGCTGTCGCCCACCCTGACGCCTTATGCTGCCCTGCAGCTCAAGCTCATCTACACCCCCGCTTATGACCAAGACACAACAGGCGACACGGAAGGCTTGGCCCTGGGTTTTGATGACAGCACGCAAACCTCAGCACGCACTGAGTTGGGCTTGAAAATGCAGACCAAGGCCAGCAACGGCTTGAGCCTGACGGGCAGCCTCGCTTGGGCGCATGATTTCACTGGTGATGAGTCTGTGCAGGCGCATTTCGTGGCCATCGAAAGTGATAGTTTCACCATCACAGGTGCAAAACCAGCCAGTGATTCTGCCTTGGTAAGCCTTGGCACCACCTTTGCCCCATCTGCCAACACCACACTTTCCTTCAATGTGAACGGCCAGTTCAATGAGGACAGCCAAAACTATGGCGGCGGCGTCTCGCTGGCCGTCACCTGGTGATCTGGGGGATGGGGATGGTAGGCCCGGAGGGACTCGAACCCCCAACCAAGCGGTTATGAGCCGCCGGCTCTAACCAATTGAGCTACAGGCCCCCCTTGGTCTGTAGGCGATATAGCAAATCCGTTTGGCTTCGCCTACCCGGCTTGTGGCAGCCTTGTGGCGGCCATGATTGCTGCCTTATCTTGCCCAAGCGTCACCTGAATGGAGGGCCGCCATGAAGCCTATGTCTGAACTGCGCCGCACGCTGGGCTTGCCGCTTCTTGTGCTTTACGGGCTGGGTGTCACCATCGGGGCGGGCATCTTTGCCCTGATCGGCGAAATCGCTGGCCTTGCGGGCGATCATGCGCCGCTGGCCTTCCTCGTCGCAGGGCTGGTTGCAGCTGCCACGGGCTATTCCTACGCCGTGCTTGCCGCGGCCTTTCCGCGTGCGGGCGGCGAAGCGGTGTTTGTGAATATGGGGCTTGGTGCCAATTGGGCGCGGCTTGTGGGGCTTGGCGTGCTGCTCACCGCCATCATCTCCAGTGCCACCATCACGCTGGCTTTTGCCGGCTATGTGACCGCCATTGCCGATGTGCCACGCTGGGCGGCCATCATCACCATGATCAGCCTGCTGGCAGCCCTAGCCGCATGGGGCATACGCGAAAGCGTGTGGTTTGCCGCTATCATCACAATATTGGAAATGGCAACCCTCCTCATCGTCATCGCAGTCGGCATTCCCCATATCGACAGCGCGGATGCCGCCCGCCTCATGTCCCTGCCGGCTGATTTCAACGCCATCCAAGGCGTCATCGCGGCAAGCTTCCTGGCTTTTTTCGCTTTCATCGGCTTTGAGGATATCGAGAACATGGCCGAGGAAACCGTCAACCCGCAGCGCGTGCTGCCGCGCGCCATTTTCCTTACCCTCATTCTTACCGTGCTCATCTATGCCGCCATCGCCACCGTGGCGGCCAGCGTGCCGGGCCGTGAGATTCTGCCCGGAAATGCCGCACCACTCGCCAGCCTGTTCCATCTGGCCACGGGCCAAAGCGGCACCCCCATCGCCACCATGGCCGCCATCGCCATGATCAACGGTATTCTGGTGCAGATCATGATGGGCAGCCGCCTCATCTATGGCATGGCGCGCGAAGGTCTGGTGCCGGCCAGCATCGGCGCGGTAAACCCGTGGCGGCGCACCCCGGTGCGCGCCATTTTCATACTGGCAGTCCTTATCATAATCCTCGCTCTCACCGTTCCGCTTAACCTGTTGGCCGAGGCCACAAGCGGCGTCATTCTGGCGGTGTTCACTCTGGTCAATTTGTCCCTTTGGCGCATCGGCAGCAGCCCTGACGCACCGCCCAAACTGCGCCGGGTGCGCGGCTGGGGCATCTTTGCCGCCATCCTATCCGCCGCCCTGCTCATTTTTGATGTGGTTTCGCGCCAACTGAACGGTTGACTGATCAGTCTACTTATATTTATTATTAATATATTAATGGATAAGTTAATTACCATTGCCGCATTCTTGCTACTTATCTCTTTCGCGAATGCGGCCCACGCCGAAAAGGCTGTGATCCAAGATCAAGCCTATGCTGAAGACCCGACAGGGAAACTCGATTTCGCGAAAGCGCGAAAACTTCCCCTCACCCTGTTCACCGGAACACTTCTGAAAGGCTACACCGCATCAGCCATGTGGGTGCGCATCCGCGTGAGCGCACCCAATAGCACAGAGCCGCTTTTCCTTTCAGTCGATCCGCAATTCATTGATGAAATAGCCCTCTATGATCCCCTTCAGCCAAGGGCACCACCCGTAATCACGGGTGACCGTTACCCTCATCCGCGCGACATGCCCCTGTGGCACAGCAACCTCTTGCGCTTGCACCAGCAATTACCTGTCCAAGAATACTGGCTGCGCGTGCGCTCCACCAGCGCCGTCATGATGGAAATGAAGTTGCTCCATCCCGACGAAATCCCTGTGCAATACAGAGCCATCCACCAAGTGCAAGATACCTATACGGGCGTGCTGCTTGTCGTCCTGCTCTGGACCGCAATCATGCTTTTAAGGCAGCGCGGCGAAGCTGTTCTGCTGGCATTTTTCGGGCAGCAACTCACAAGCCTACTGATGTCGCTCAGCTATTTTGGGCAACTTCGCCAATGGTTCGGACACGGGCCCCATGCTCATTGGTTCGACTTCACGACAAGCTTCCTGATCATTGCCATCACAGCCGCCACGGTGCATTTCCACCACACCCTGCTTGCCAGCAATTGGCCCAATAACAAACATCTCAAGCTGCTAAAAATGATCTGGCTTCCAGTTGCTGCCAGCTTTGTGCTGCTCTTGTACGGATATGCGCGGCCAGCCCTACAGTTGAACATGATCATCATGCAGGCAGCACCTTTCCTGCTGTTTTCCGTTGCGGCATCCACGCCACAAAAGCTCGTCGGTCTCACCCCGCCAATCCTGCCCCGCATGGTGATGATTGCCCATTATGGCCTCGTGTTGCTGCTGATGTCCGCCATCAGCCTTTCCGCTCTCGGCATGCTGCAGATCGGCATATTGATTGATTACCGCATCGTCACCCTGCTTAGCATCCTTGTGATGTTGGGCCTGCTGCAATGGCGCTCATGGCGCATGCAGCACTTGGAACAACGCCGAAAAATGCGCGCCCAGCAACTGCGCCAACGCATCAGTCTGGAAAATTCACGCTTGGAAGTGCAAAAGAGTTTTGCATCCATGCTCGCCCATGAAGTCAAAACACCCCTGTCAGTCCTGCGCCTGGCCGCGGCCATGCCCGATCAGCAAGCAGAGCTTAAAAAACACACCGATAAAGCTATTCTGGAAATATCAGCCGTCATCGACCGCTTCGAGAGTTTATTCATGCAGGATAGCCCAGCTGCTAAACCTGTTCACGCTTCCGCCTTCGATGTCATGCAGGAAATCGAAACCATACGCGCCCACACAGGTGCCACCCGCATGAAACTTTCCGGCCAAAGCCTTCCCGGCTTTGCAACCGACAAAGCACTATTCCGCATCATCATCGCAAGCCTCATGGAAAACGCCATGAAACATGGTGATATGGAAAAGCCCAAGCATATCCGCGTCACAAAGCAGCGCCGTGGCAGCAAACAAGGCATCGCCATCGAATTCACCAATGCCCCCGGCATGGCAGGCTTTCCAGACCCCGATAAGCTATTCGCCCAATTCTACCGCGCCCCGGCAGCTCACAAGCAAACCAGCTCAGACCATGGCTTAGACATAGTCAAAGCCATCACCCGCGCACTCGGCGGCACCATCGAATATCTCCCCTCACCCCGGCGCATCAGGTTCAGAATATGGCTTCCAAATTTAGCATAGTCGTTATCGAGGACGACCTTTCTCTCCTCGACATCACCGTGCAAGCCCTGCGCGGTGTTGGCCATGAGGTACGCGGCCTGCCCGCAACCGATGAATTCGACGAACATGCCGATACCCCCGTCGATATGCTCATCATCGACCTCAATCTACCCGGTGAAGATGGCCTGCACTTTGCCCGCCGCGTCCGCGCCGCCCAACCTCGCATCGGTATCATCATGGTCACCGCCCGCACCCGGCCCACAGAAAGGATTGAAGGTTATAAAAGTGGGGCCGACATCTACCTCACCAAGCCCACCTCGATGGAAGAACTATTGTCTGCCGTGCAGGCCTTGGGAATGCGCCTTTCGCCAAGTGATTTGGCCCCCGGCCAGCCACGGCTCCACCAGCGCAAACTGCAAGTGGAATTCGACAACAAATTCGCCCTCCTCACCGATCCCGAAACCCGCATCCTAGCCGCCCTTGCCCGCGCGGTGGGCCAAAGACTAGAGAACTGGCAGCTCTTGGAAATTGCAGGCAGCGACGATTTCAGCAAAGGCGCCCTCGAAGTCCGCATCGCCAGACTCCGCAAGAAACTGGAAAAAATCGGCCTACCAGACCCATCCATCCGCGCCATCCGCAATTTCGGCTACCAGCTCTGTATCAGCCTGCAATTGATCTGACGGGCTGAATCAGGGCATGCTCCAGCCCAGATCAACAGGGGGAACCAGAAAAATGCCTATTTTCCAGAAAGTCGCCGGACTTTTCATCGCCCTCGGGCTCACATTAAGCCCCGCCCTTGCAGGCAGCCTGCCCGACCTTCAGGGCCGCGAAATCAACGCCGTCACCGCCAATGATTATCCGCCACTTAATTTCGTGGACCCGAAAACCAGTGAAGCCATGGGCTGGGAATATGACGCGGTAAACGAAATCGGCAAACGTCTGAATGCCAAGATCAAATGGAACCTGAGCAGCTGGGATGCCATGATCCAATCGGTGGCGGATGGCCAATATGACATCGGCATGGATGGCATCACCATCAATGATGAGCGCAAGGCGCAGGTGGCTTTCTCCGACCCCTATATGCGCTCTGAAATGCTCATGCTGGTGCGCGCTGATGAAACCCGCTTCACCGATGGCGAAAGCTTCGGCAAATTTGAAAAGGGTCTTGTGGGCGCCCAAACCGGCACCACCAATTTCTATGTCGCCGTTTACAACATGCTGGATGGCAAGGAAGACAACCCGCGCATCAAGCTGTTTGAAACCTTCGGTGCTTCCGTCCAAGCCCTCAAAGCCGGTGATGTGGATGTGGTGCTGACCGACAGCGCAGGCGGCCAAGGTTATATCGATGCTTATCCAGACACCTACAAGCTCATAGGCAAGCCCATGGGTTCGGAAGACTTCGGCTTCATCTTCAAGAAAGGCTCCGACCTCACCGGGCCTGTAAACGCCGCCTTGGCCGAAATGAAAGCCGACGGCACGCTGGAAAAGCTCACCCAGAAGTGGTTCCGTGATTACAAGATGAATAACTGATACCGGCAGAGCGCGGGAATTCATGCCCCCGGAACGCAAAAACACGGGACATGAATTCCCCCTCTGGCTCGCCATCTCATTGGCGGGTCTTTTGGGTTTCTTCCTCTACGGCCTGTGGAACCCGGTCTACGCGCCCATCTTCACCATCGTGGCGCGCGGCCTTGGTACCACCATCTTCGTTACCATCACCGCCTTCGCACTGGCCGCCAGCCTTGGCCTCATCATCGCCTTGGGCGGTACGTCAAGATCCTATATCCTGCGCCAAATCACGCGCACCTATGTCGAGGTCATCCGCGGCATTCCTGTGCTGGTGTTGCTGTTCTACATGGCCTTCGTGGCCGCTCCCGCACTTGTCTTTGCTTGGAACGCCATCACCACCCCGCTCGGCCTCACCGCTGTGGAGGTGCGTGATTTCAGCCTGATGTGGCGCGCCATCGCCGCCCTCACCATCAGCTATTCCGCCTATCTGTCGGAAATTTTCCGGGCCGGAATCCAATCCGTCGATAAAGGCCAAGCCGAAGCCGCCCGCGCGCTGGGCTTGAGCCGCTGGCAAATCTTCCGCCATGTGATTCTCTATCAGGCCTTCCGCACGGTGCTGCCGCCACTCGGCAATGATTTCATCTCCATGATCAAAGACTCAGCCCTCGTCTCGGCCTTGGGCGTGGCCGATATTACCCAGATGGGCAAAATCTATTCCTCTGGCTCTTTCCGCTTTTTCGAAACCTACAACGCGGTTGCCGCCGCCTATTTGCTGATGACGCTGGGCTTGTCCCTCCTATTGCGCGCGCTGGAACGCAGGCTGTGGCGAAGTGCAAGGTGATCCCCCCTAGCCAATCCCGCCCATCTGCCTTACCCTCCAAAGCTGCATGCAAACACAAGCCACACCCGAAGCCGCCGTCGAATCCCTCATCCGCCTGCATGACGAGGCCGGTGCGGCCCTGCGCGAAAGCCTCAACCGTTTCTTCGAAACGCGCAAAGCTCCCACCGCGGCCGAACGCGCCCGCTGGCGCTATCCGGAACTGCGCGTCACCTGCCCAAATACCGGCCCCCAGCCCGCCATTGCCCGCGCCTTTGCCAAATTCCAAGGCCCCGGCACCTATGCCACCACCATCACCCAGCCCCGCCATTTCCAAAACTATCTGCGCGAGCAGCTCAGCTTCCTTGTGGCTGATTACGGTGCCACAATTGAAACCGGCCCCAGCGCCCAAGAAATTCCCTATCCTTACGTTCTGGAAGGCGGCGACGAATTGCACCCGCATGGTGTTTCCGCAGGTGAACTGGCGTGGAATTTTCCCACCCCCCAGCTTTCAGCGGTTGGCGATGAAGTAGCCGACGGCCTGTGGGATGAAGCGCCGGGCATTCCTTCCCCGCTTGCCCTTTTCGATGCCGTGCGGGTTGATTATTCCCTCAAACGCCTGCGCCATTATACCGGCACCGATTGGCGTCATGTGCAGCCATGGATCCTGCTGACCAATTACCACCGCTATGTCGATCAGTTCGTCGGCTGGGCCTTGGAGCAGATCGCCAAAGGCAGCGAATACAACGCGCTGCACCTTCCCGGCGGCCACACCATCACCGCCGCTATGTCAGCTGAGGAGGCTGAAGCAACCCTTCTCGCCTCTCCTTGGCATCGTTTCCAAATGCCCGGCTATCACGTAACGCGCAAAGACGGCAAAGGCGGCATCACCCTCATCAATATCGGTGTCGGCCCATCGAACGCCAAGAACATCACCGATCATCTGGCCGTATTGCGCCCGCATTGCTGGCTGATGATCGGCCATTGCGGCGGGCTTCGCCATTCGCAGCGCATTGGTGATTATGTTCTGGCCCACGGCTATCTGCGGCAAGATCGCATCTTAGACAGTCTCGTGCCACCTGAAATCCCCGTGCCCGCCTTGGCCGAAGTGCAAGTTGCCCTCCAGCAAGCTGCCGCCGATGTGACGGGTGAGCATGGCGAGGCGTTGAAAGCCCGCCTTCGCACCGGCACCGTCGTCACCAATGACGACCGTAATTGGGAACTGCGCTGGACGCAGGAACGCCGCCGCATCAATCTTTCCCGCGCCATCGCGGTGGATATGGAAAGCGGCACCATCGCCGCCCAAGGCTACCGCCTGCGCGTACCCTATGGCACCCTTTTATGCGTGTCCGACAAACCGCTGCACGGCGAAATCAAACTCCCCGGTGCCGCCAACGCCTTCTACGACCGCGCCGTCACCGAACACCTGCAAATCGGCCTCGCCGCCATCACCCGCCTGCGCGAAAGCTTAGGCCAACTCCATTCCCGCAAGCTCAGAAGCTTCGACGAACCCCCCTTCCGCTGAAAAATCAGGAGAGCTAAATGCGCCGCATCCTCACTCTGCCCACCCTTGCCATTCTGGCGTTCATGTCGCTTCCCGCACACGCGGACACGCCGTCCCCGCCGCCCTCCATTACCATGCAGGGTTCCGGTGAGGTTATGGTAACGCCAGACATGGCCAGCATCTCACTGGGCGTCACCAGCTTTGCCGTCAAAGCGCGTGAAGCGCTGGATGCCAACACCGCCGCCATGACAAAAATCTTCGCAGGGCTGAAAGCCGCAGGCATTGCCGAGAAGGATTTGCAAACCGCAGGCTTCTCCATCAACCCGCGCATGAGCTACGATCCCAACAATGCCCAGCCGCCCAAGCTGGAAGGCTATGAAGTCTCAAACCAGCTCACCATCATCATCCGTAAGCTCGACACGCTGGGCAGCGTGATTGACGCGGCCGTCAGCGATGGCTCCAACAATGTGAACGGCATCAGCTTCGGCCTGTCGGATACGCAAGCCGCCACCGATGAAGCCCGCCGCAAGGCCTATGCCGACGCCGAGCGCAAAGCCCGCCTTTATGCCGAAGCCGCTGGGTTGGAGCTTGCCGAGGTGATGAGCCTGTCGGAAACCTCCGGTTTCGAACCGCGGCCTATGCGGTTGCAAATGGATGCTATGGTGGCCAAATCCGCCCCCGTGCCGGTTGCGCCCGGCGAACAGGCCCTGAGCGCGAGCGTCAATGTCACCTGGCGGCTGGAATAAATTTCACTTTTAGGTTGCTTTTTGTTATCTTTTCGCCGTAGGGTTTAGTTAAGGGGAGATCTAAACCTGCGTTAAGGACAAAAAAATGAAACCAACCCTCATTCTCGTCGGTGCTGACAAGGGCGGTGTGGGAAAAACCACTGTTTCCCGCGCTTTGCTGGATTATCTGGCCCGCCGCAACATTCTGGCCCGCGCTTTTGACACCGAACATCCGCGTGGCACGCTCAACCGATTCTATCCGCAGGTCGCACCCATCATCGACCTAGCCGCCGTGGGCGATCAAATGCGGGTGCTCGACACGCTCGACACCGCCAGCGTCAAAGTCACCATCGTGGACCTGAAGGCCGGAAACCTCTCCTACGCACTCGACATTTTCGAGCGCATCGGCGTGCTCGAAGCTGCCCGTGCGGGTGAATTCAACATGGGGCTGATCCATGTCATCGGCCCATCCATTGCATCATTGCAAGAAATCGCCGAAGTCTCGCGCTATCTGAAGGGTGTGGACTACACACTCGCGCGCAATTCCATCAACGAAACCAACTTCTTCGAATGGGACCGCGACACGCATGCAAAATATTTCGCGCATGTCGATCAGCGCAGCGAAATCAGCATCCCCAAGCTCAATGAGATGGCCTATGAGCAGGTTGATCTGGCTGGCGTGACCTTCAAGGATTTCATCGACAACAAAGCCACCGACGGCAATCCCGGCAAATTCTCCTTCGTCCTGCGCGGCTATGTGCGTAAATGGTGCGCGGAGATTGATACCGAGTTTGACCGCCTGAAGCTCGTGCAAGGCATCATTGCTGGCATGCGTACCGGTGGCGGCAACCAAACTCAGTCTGCCGCTGCAAGCCCGGCCTAACGTCTGTCCACGAACCGGAAAAGCCATTGGGCGGCGTGATGGAACACCATATTCATCTGGTGACATCCGATCAGCCGCGCAATGGTAAAACGCTCCTTGCGCGCACGCTGGCCGACTGCCTCACCGCAGACCGCATCACCGTGACCGTGATGGATTGCAACGGACCGCAAGGCCGCCTTGCCCAATGGTTCAGCGGCAATGCCTATGTGCTAGACCTTTCGCGCACCGATGGTCAGATTGCACTTTTCGATCATATCCTCGCCAATCCACATTCCAGCTATGTGATCGACCTTCCCGCACTCCATCTCGACCGTTTTTTCGAAATCGCCAATGCCGGTGGCTTTATTGAAGAAACCCGCCATATGGGTCACCAATTCACCACCTGGTTCATCATCGACCGCGCCCAGCCAAG
This sequence comes from uncultured Hyphomicrobiales bacterium, assembly GCA_903951595.1. Lineage (GTDB taxonomy): Bacteria > Pseudomonadota > Alphaproteobacteria > Rhizobiales > Aestuariivirgaceae > CABJBCQ01. The sequence goes on from CAJBCQ010000206.1 coordinate 12,264, forward strand.
CTTCCGCAAGGCCCGCGCCATCTGGCACGAAACCCAAGGCCAGCTCGTGCCCGTCCGCAATGAAAGCATCGGCTGCTATGGCGATGACCCGCAAGTGCAAAGAAGCTATCAGGAATTGGCGCAACTGGGTGAACTCACCCTTCCCGCCCTCACTGAAACGGCCATCAAATGGCTGGAGCCGCGCACAAACTCCCTGCAACACCTCGCCCATCCGCCAAAAGACCAGTCCCTAAAAATGCGCCCGCCATCAGAGCTGTTTGTCTATCTCAACGGCATCATCACGCAGTTGGAAACCATAGGCCGGTTTTAACCCGCCACCGCCTGCCAACTGGCATCACCCGCGTCATAGGTGTGAAGCTCGCCCAGCGCGATATCAAACCACGCGCCATGCAGCGAAAGCTCCTTCTGGTTCACCCGCGCACGCACCCATGGGAAGGTGGAAAGATTAGCCAGCGAATGTTCCACACTCGCCCGCTCCACCAGCTTTTGATGATCATGGTCCGAACATCCTTCAGGCCGCACCACCTCAGCGGCCACATCCTTCACATCCGACATCCACTTGCTGATGAAATCACCCGATGACAAAGGCTCACCGGGATTAACCGTCGCCGCAATCCCCCCGCAGCGCCCATGGCCCATAATAACAATGGCCTCGACCTTCAGGCTCAACACCGCAAATTCCAAGGCCGCAGAGGTGGAATGGTGCTTGCCGTCTGGCGCATAAGGCGGCACCAGATTGGCCACATTGCGAACAACAAACAGCTCCCCCGGCCCGCAATCAAAAATCGTCTCCGGTGCCGCCCGGCTGTCGCAACAGGCAATCACCATGATGCGCGGCTTCTGATATCCCGTGCCCAGCTTGGCATAGCGCTCAGCCTCAACCACATAGCGATTGGCGCGGAAACTGGCATAGCCCTCCAACATGCGCTTGGGCAAACTCATGGGTGGTAACTCCTCAAGGTAACTCATCCAGCCAGAGGCTTAGTCCCACAAGGCCTTGCCTTCAACCCCGCCCATCTTCCAAGTGGAACCGGTGCAAAAACCGATGCGCAACGGGCGCGAGCAGCAGGCCTGCCATCACAAGCACGAAAAACCCGGAATAAAGCGCATAAATCCCAGCGAAAATCTTGCCCCCCGCGGTCATCATGGGCGACATCGGCCCCATGCCGGAAAGGATCATGGCGGCATTGGCAAAAGCATCCACGCCACTCATCCCCTCAAACCCGGCATAGCCTGCCATGCCAACCAGCAGCGAGATCAGTGTCAGCAGAAGAACCAGCATGCCCGTTTTGGCCAAACGGCTGAAGAACTGGTGCGGCGGTGCCAACCGCTGGCGGCGGTGTTCAAAAAACAACATGGGCCTTCTCCTTCAAACCATGCCCCGCTTATTGCATTTGCGCCCCGCCCCAGCTAGAGCCAGACCATCATGGCCAAAACAGAACCCCTTTTCGTCACCCGCCTTTACCGCGCCGAACTGGGGCCATCAGCCCCGGCCAAACGCCTGATCCGTGAATTAGACGATGCCTGCCGCAGCACGGCAGATGAGGATGTGGCAGGCCAACGCTGGTGCGATGCCAATGCCTATCCGGGCTACACTTCCTATGCCTCGCTCAATGATTTGCCCTGGCGCTATCCCTGCTTTGCCGATCTGGTGAACCATCTGGAAACCCACGCAGGCGCTTTCGCCAAAAAGCTCGAATGGGATTTGCAGGGCAAGCCCCTGACACTCGATAGCCTCTGGATCAACTGCCTGCCCCCCGGCGGCTTTCATTCCAGCCACATCCATCCCAATTCCGTCATCTCCGGCACTTTTTATGTGAATGTGCCCAAGGGTGCCGCCGCCCTCAAAATCGAAGACCCGCGTTTGGCCCTCATGATGGCCGCCCCGCCGAAAAAGAAAACGGCCCGCCGCGATCAGCAATCCTTCATCTATGAGGCACCCGCCGCTGGCACTATTCTCATGTGGGAAAGCTGGTTACGCCATGAAGTGCCGATGAATGCCGGCAAAGACGCACGCATTTCCATCAGCTTCAATTTCCGTTGGGGAGACTAAATATGAGCTTCGACATCCACACCGCCTCCGTGCCCGCCTTCCTGAGCATGCTGAATGCCATGAGCAAAGTGCTCGACAAGGCCGCCGCCCACGCAGCGGCCAAAAAGATCGACCCCCTCACCATCACCGGCTGGCGCTTGGCACCGGACATGCTCACCATGGGCCGCCAAGTGCAAATCATGTGCGATTTCGCCAAGGGTGCCTGCGCGCGCCTTGCGGGCCAGGAAGTGCCCAAATGGGCCGATGATGAAAAGACCATCGATGAACTCAAAGCCCGCATCGCCAAAACGGTCGATTATGTGAAGGGCTTCACCCCCCAACATTTCGAAGGCGCCCCCACCCGCGAAATCGTCCTCACCGTGGCTGGCAATGAAATGCGCTTTACGGGCAGCATTTACCTCGTCCACTTCGTTCTGCCCAACTTCTACTTCCACGCCAGCATGGCCTACGCAAACTTGCGCACGCTGGGCGTTGAACTGGGCAAAATGGATTTCATGGGCAGAAGCTGAACTTCGCGCGCTGATACCCACGGGTTTAACCCGTGGGTCCTTTCCCACTTCGCTTTCTTGCCTGTCATTATCGTCTCAAAACAAAAAAGCCCCGGCTCATCACCGGGGCTTTTCCAATCTTCAATCCCAACAACTCAGTTGTCGAGGAAACTCCTGAGCTTCCGGCTCCTGCTCGGATGCTTCAGCTTCCTTAACGCCTTCGCCTCAATCTGCCGGATGCGCTCGCGCGTAACACTAAACTGCTGGCCCACTTCTTCCAGCGTGTGATCGGTATTCATGCCGATCCCGAACCGCATGCGCAGCACGCGCTCCTCACGCGGCGTCAAGCTCGCCAACACCCGTGTCGTCGTCTCGCGCAAATTGGCCTGAATGGCCGCATCAATTGGCAAAATCGCATTCTTGTCTTCGATGAAGTCGCCCAGATGCGAGTCTTCCTCATCGCCCACCGGCGTTTCCAACGAAATCGGTTCCTTGGCGATCTTCATCACCTTGCGAACCTTCTCCAAAGGCATGGAGAGCTTTTCGGCCAGTTCTTCCGGTGTCGGCTCGCGGCCAATCTCATGCATCATCTGGCGTGAGGTGCGCACGATCTTGTTGATCGTCTCAATCATATGCACCGGAATGCGAATAGTGCGCGCCTGGTCAGCAATCGAGCGCGTGATCGCCTGCCGGATCCACCAAGTCGCATAGGTCGAGAACTTGTAACCACGGCGATATTCGAATTTATCCACCGCCTTCATCAACCCGATATTGCCTTCCTGAATCAAATCGAGGAATTGCAAACCGCGATTAGTATATTTTTTCGCAATCGAAATGACGAGGCGCAAATTGGCCTCCACCATTTCCTTCTTGGCAATGCGCGCTTCGCGCTCGCCCTTCTGCACCATCGCCACAATGCGGCGCAGTTCACTGATCTGCAAACCGGTGTCAGCAGCCAGCGTATGGATTTCATTGCGCAGCGCGTGAACGGTGTCTTTTTCTTCGGCAATGAAACGCATCCAGCCGAATTTCTTCAACCGGCCCACGCGCTTGGTCCAATTCCCATCCAATTCCTCGCCATGATATTCTTTGAGGAATTCTTCGCGCGGGATACGATAGGTTTCAGCCATACGCATCAGCTTGCCTTCAAGGCTGATGAGCTTCTTGTTGATGTCGTAAAGCTGCTCCACCAACGCTTCGATACGCGCGGCATTGAGCGAGAGCGATTTCACAAGGCCGATCAGCTCTTCGCGCAGCTTCTTATAACGGCGCTCTTGGCTGGTCGAAAGGGCGGTGGCTTCCGCCACTTCCTGATCTTGCAGCTTGCGTAAGCTTTTATAGATGCGGGCAATCTCGTCGAAGGTTTCCAGAACCTTCGGCTTCAGCTCCGCTTCCATCGCCGCGAGTGAGACGTTGTTTTCTTCGTCATCCTCATCATCGTCAGGAATGGAGGGACGGTCGAAATCTTCCGGGCTCAGCACATCGCCATATTCATCATCCGCTTTCCGCACCGGGGGCGCGGGGCGCGGCGGGGGCTGGCGGCGGGAAACATCGCGGGAGGGGAAATTGGGCTTGGGCGGCTCCACATGCACCTGGATCGGCGCTTGCTTGGCATCAGGCCCGGCATAGGTGGCTTCCAAATCGATAATGTCGCGGAGAAGAATCTTCCCCTCGTTCAATTCATCGCGCCAGATGATAATGGCCTGGAAGGTCAACGGGCTTTCGCACAGGCCTTGGATCATCGCCTCGCGGCCGGCCTCGATGCGCTTGGCGATGGCGATTTCGCCTTCGCGCGAAAGCAGTTCAACCGATCCCATTTCGCGCAAATACATGCGCACCGGGTCATCGGTGCGGTCGGTGGGCTCGCTCGCGCGTTCCACCTTCACCGGCAGGCCAGCGCCACCTTCGGGCACTTCATCAAGCTGCGGGGCGGCCTCCTCGGCCTCCTCCTCGCTGTCCACCACATTGATGCCCATATCGGCAAGCATCGCCATGGTGTCTTCGATCTGCTCGGAGGAAACTTCCTCCGAAGGCAGCACCGAATTCAGCTCGTCATAGGTCACATAGCCGCGCGCTTTGGCGGCTTTGATCATGCGTTTCACGGCGGCATCTGAAAGATCCAGAAGCGGCGAGTCGGTTTGTGCGACCTGCGTTTCAGGTGCTTCTGCTTCCGCAGGTGCCTCGTTTACAGCAGGCTCCGCCACAGCGGGGCGCGTTGGCTTCGCCGTCTTGGTTCCCGGTTTCATATCTTTTTGGCGCTCAGGTTTCTTCACCCGGCTGCCCTTTCTGTTGCTGGTGATTCGCTTAAACTAGTATGGCCGTATTAAGCCCTTCTTAAGAACGTCAGGCCACCGGAGTGCTCGGTCGGCCAGAGGCCTCGCCAAACCCTTCGATGGCCGCTTCCTGGCCCGTTGCAGAGGCAAGTTGCTCTTGGATATCGCGGAGAATTTTCAGTTTTTCCTCCGTCGGATCTTCCGCAAGCGCCTGCTCCGCCCCTTTCAGTTCCCGCACCAGCCTGCCGCGCTTGATATGCAGCGACAAAATCTGGCCGAAACCTGTCCTCACATCCTGTTCCGCCGCATCCGGCCGAACAAACCACTCATTCAACGACGATAGCTGACGGTCAATTCGCGACAGAACCTGACCAAAACCTTGTTGGGTCAGGTGGTGTCTCAGTTGGGCGCTGTCAAGGCTTATCTGCGCGGCGGCGACATCTAAGATTGCCCGCCGCAGCCTGTCAAGTTCATGCACCTCAAATTCAAGCCCAGCAAAGCTTTCCGCGTAAATATCCAATAATTCTGGATGGTTGATCACAGCGATGGCAATCAGCTGCTCGCGCCGCTCCGCACTTTGCTGGGAACCAGCGAGATTGCGTAATCCGCGCGAGGCGGGCAGCGCCTGTTCCCACGGCTTGGCCCCCGGCCTGAAGCGGGTGGCGGGCTTAAAGGGGATGGCGCGGCGGTTCTTGCCCCACAATGCCCGGATGCGTTCGGCCATGTCGGAGCGGTAATGCTCGCGCACTTTCTCATCCCCAATTTGCCGAACTAAATCAAACACTTCCCGCTCAAACTGCGCGCGCCGCTCTGGCGTTGAGCGGTCGTTCATCTGAAGCGCGCGCTGCCACAAAACCGCACTCATCGGCTCAGCCGCCGCCAGCACGGATTTCACCGCTTCTGCCCCTTCCGATTTCAACAAATCATCCGGGTCCTGCCCGTCGGGCAGAAAGGCAAAACGCAAGGATTGGCCCGGTTCCAACAGCGACAAGGACAGGTCCAAAGCGCGGAAGGCGGCTTTCAATCCAGCCGCGTCACCATCAAAACACAAGATCGGTTCGGGCGCGATTTTCCAAAGGATTCCAAGCTGTTCGGCCGTCAACGCCGTGCCCAAAGGTGCCACTGTTTGCGCCACCCCGGCGCGCGTCATGGCGATGACATCCATATAGCCTTCCACCGCCACAATGGTGCCCGCCTCATGCGCGGGCGCGCGCGCACGGTCGAGATTGTACAGCACGGCCCCCTTGTGAAAGAGCGGCGTTTCGGGCGAATTCAGATACTTAGCCGGAACATCGGCGGACAGCGCGCGCCCCCCGAAAGCAATCACCCGGCCACGCGGATCGCGGATGGGGAACATAACCCGGTCGCGAAAACGGTCGTAAGGAACGGCCACATCGGGGCCAAAAATAACCAGCCCAGACTGCTCAATTTGCTCGTTTTCGACCCCTTTTTCGCGCAAAAAACGTGTCAAACCATGCCGATTTTCGGGCGCATAACCCATCCGAAACGCCTGCTGGACGGAAGCAGGCAACCCGCGATCGGCCAAATATCCGCGCGCGCGCGCGCCCACCGCTTGTTGCAACTGGCCCTCAAACCAGGCCGCCGCCATCTCCATCACATCATAAAGGGAAGCGCGAACCGCCTGTTTTTGCACTTCCTCCGCCGATAGCTGCGGCACCGCCAATCCAGCCTCCGCCGCCAGCCGCTCCACGGCTTCGGGAAAGGAGGCACCCTCTTTTTCGACGAGGAAAGTGAAGATATCGCCAGAGGCTTTGCAGCCGAAACAATGATAGCGACCTTTCCGGTCATCTGCATGAAAAGACGGGCTTTTTTCCGAATGGAAGGGGCAGCAGGCCCAATAATCACCCTTGCCCGGCTGGCTCTTGCGCCGATCCCATTGCACAGCCCTCCCCACCACCGAGGAAATGCTCACCCGGGCGCGGATTTCATCCATGAACTGCGGCGGAAAACGCATGGGGGTTTGATGGGGCGGACGGGCAAAAGAGTCAACGGGCCGGGGGCAAAGCGACAATAGCTTGGCCCCGCCACCGCAAAAATCCCATCGCTGATCCACAGCCGACATCAGCGCGATTGAGCTGATATTCATCGCGCTCGCCATGGGGCGGCGTTTTGAGACAATAGGATTTCGCGGCTGGAATACGGCTTTTCCCAGCCCTTCCCATTTCGCATTAAGGTAAATTATCCAACAAATTCAGAGTCTTATTTAACTTAAGTCAAATCCGCAGCGTGTCTCACGCCCCAACCATTCTGCTTAGGTAGTCCGATATTGCCTCTCCGTAATCAGCACGAACTGCTTTTTCGAAGGAAAGTTAAGAAAACTTGAACACGTAAAACTTTCACAGGAACCTGAATCATGAACACCTATGGCTTCCCTCCGAGAGACAATCGCTTTGTCCAGAGCAGAGCTTTTGTTCTGCCGCAGCCGGCGATCGCACCGCAGCAAATGATGCTGCGCGCCCAGCCGCAAGTCATGCAGCAGCCGCAAGTCATGCCACAGCGGGCGACGCAAGTGGTACTGCGCGCCCAGCCGCAAGCCATGCAGCAGCCGGGGATCGTGCCACAGCAAGTGCTACTGCGCGCCCAGCCGCAAGTCATGCCGCAGCCGGCGATCCTGCCGCAGCCGCAAGTCATGCCACAGCGGGCGACGCAAGTGATGCTGCGCGCCCAGCCGCAGCCGCAGCAGCAGCCGATGCAGAATTTAACCCAGGCACCTTCTTTCTATGGCTCTTATAAAGCACTGGCTAACCCCTTCAGCCAGTCAAGCTCAAGCAGCAGTTCCGCTGTCTTGCGGAACCTGCTGGAAAGCACCAGCAGGCATGGCTACTACAATCGTCCTTATCATCCTTCCTTCCCCAATCCCTCCGATTGGAAAAGGGATGACAAGGATTGGCGCCGTAACGATTCGGATCGGAACAGAGGCGACCGGGATTGGCGCAAGAATGACAATGACTGGCGCAAGAACGACAGTGATTGGCGCAAGAATGACAAGCATGGGGACTATGACTACGACCGTCATCACAGGCCGCCCTCTGAACTGACGGGCGACGCCTCGATCAAGGGTAATGAATTCCGCACCCTCGATGGCGAAGTCTGGAGCCCCGCCGTGCGGGAGGGCAAGACCTATAATCTGCTCTCCACCGACAAGCTGCAGATCAACGGCAGCTATGAAACCCAGGATGGTGAGCTCGTCCTCGATCAGGCCGGCATCCTCACGGAAAATGGTCAGATCGCCCTTTCTTCCGATGGCACGCTGTTGGTGGATGGCAAACCCTTCAGAAAGGGCAAGAATGATCTTGACGGCACCCTGACAAAGAATGGCGACAGCTACACCCTCACCACTTCCGAAGGCTATGTGATCAAGCTGGATCCCGACCGCAATAGCGGCATCATGATGGATATTGATGCAAAGAACGTGAAGGTCGGTGCCGGCGGCTTGCTGGGCAGTGCCAATGATGGCGTGCAGGACAGCGCATCCGAACTCAAACAGGACCTGAAGCCAGGTGATTTTGAAGTGGAGGACGCGCTTACCTTCAACGACAGGGACACACTCCAAGATGATGAGCGCAAATCCGTTCTGTGGAACGCTCGGAACCCGAAATACAACAACACGAGTGTGACGATTGACTCATCTGGCTTCGGCTTCAGCGCCGACGGCGACAAGATTGCCAATTGGAAGATGAAGGATTTGAAGGCAGACAAAGCCTATCTTCTGTTCTCCGAGCAGGATTTGAGCGTCAGCGGCACATTTGGTTCTGCTGGTGGCGGTGACGGGCAAGAACTGAAGTCTGTTGGCCTGGTGGTAGATGGCTTGGCACGCAAGGTGCTGCTGAACGAAAATGGCCATATGGAAGTTCGGGATAAGAACGATCATCTCGTGAAAATCCCTGGCTTCTCGGGCAATATCGTCACCTTCCCCATCACCAATGACGATGGTGAAAGCTACGAAGTCACCGTGGTACGCACTGCAGATGCAAAGCTGGAACTCAAGATCGACGGTAAGAATGTCGGTGAAAACGCATACCGCAACGGCGGCCTTCTGGGCGACGCGGTCGGCGCCCGCTCCGACAATGGCGACGACGATAATGGTGCCGGTTATATTCGTGATGAGGATGGCGGTTTGTCCGAGTCCGGCAGCGAGATGAAATCGGCACTGACCAAATTCGAATTGTCCGGTCTCTTTGACGTCAATTCCGATCGTGGCGTTGACGATATCACCGAAGCACTGGAACCGAACAAAACACCCGCCACAGTTACTTATCGTGATGTGAAGGGCAGGACGTGGGGAGACCCCCATTTCGACGGCGCTGACGGAGAAAAGTACGATATCCAGGGCAAGTCTGGTGATATCTACAACATTGTCTCCGACAAAGGCGTCCAAGTGAACGCACTATGGGATAAGTTCGGTGATGACGGCATCACCACGGTCATGCGCAAGTTTGGCTTCAACGTCAACGGCCAACAGCTTGAAGTTGGCATGGACAGGGAAGCCAAGAAGATAACCTACAAGCTCGACGGCAAGGAAGTTACCCCCGAAAACATGCCCAAGTGGATGAGTTTGGATGGTGACAAGCTGGTGGTGACCAGCGACCAGAACGGTGAGAAGTGGAAATTCGTTGTATCCTATACAAAGAGCGAAGCAGGCGATTACCTAGACTTGGATAGCAGTGGCATCGAGATCAACAACGAGGTGGAAACAGGCGGCATCTGGGGTCATTCCATCGGCGAGAACGATCTGTACAAGGGTAATGGCGAGTACCAGAAGGGCGGCGGCGGCATTATTCGCAATGCTGACGGAACCACTCTGGCCTTCGATAAGAAGGAAGGCAGTGAAGAACACACCGCCGCACTGGCCAACTACAAGGAAACCGACCTGTTCTCAACGGGCAGCCATTGGAGCCAGTTCGACAAATAATGGCTCACCCCAAAGCGGACTTCACCCAGGCGGAAGCCTTGGTGAAGTCCATTTGGCCGGAATATTTGTCTTTCAACGCCGCCATGGTGCGGCCCATGTCTTTCATCCCCGCAGCGCCGATTTCGGCAATAAGCTGGCGGATAGCGGCCTGGGCCTCATCTTCCGACAATTGGCGCGGCATATAATCGGCAATGATGGCGATTTCCTCCATCTCGGCTGCCGCCAGTTCGGGCCTGCCGCCTTGGGTATAGGTGGCCGCACTTTCCTGCCGCTGCTTCACCATTTTGGCCAGAAGCTCGATGATTCCCGCATCATTGATTCCCGCATCCGGCCCATCAGTGCGGTTCAGAATATCCTTGTCCTTGATGGCCGACTGGATGAGCCGGATGGTGGAAAGACGGCGCTTTTCGCCCGCCTTCATGGCTTGCTTCATATCGGCAGTGAGCTTTTCGCGAAGCGACATAGGGCTATTCCTTCAAATTGGGTTTCCTCCACCTGATACGGCATTGTTTCTTGACGCAAAAGCCCCCCGGCCCTAAGGAACGCCTTTAGCCATGAGATTCCGCATCGCCCCACCCTTTTTTACGCAAAGGAATGATTGCCCATGACCAAATCCGCCTGGGAAATACCCGTCACCACGGCGCGTCTGGTTCTGGCCGACGGCACGGTGATCGAAGGCTTTGGCCTGGGAGCTGAAGGCATGGCACCCGGCGAAGTGTGCTTCAACACCGCCATGACCGGCTATCAGGAAATTCTGACCGACCCTTCCTATGCCGGCCAGATCATCACCTTCACCTTCCCCCATATTGGCAATGTGGGAACCAATGACGAAGACACCGAAACCTCTAACCCCGCTTCCGTCTCCGGCGTCAGAGGGCTCGTGCTAAAAGCCGCCATCACCGACCCAGCCAATTACCGCGCCACCAAGCATCTGGATGCGTGGCTGAAAGCACGCGGCATCATCGGCATTGCTGGGGTAGACACGCGCGCGCTAACCACCCTCATCCGGGAAGGCGGCATGCCCAATGGCGTGATCGCCCACAATGCCAAGGGCCAGTTTGATATGGCGGAACTGAAGAAAGCCGCCGCCAACTGGCCGGGGCTTGAGGGCATGGATCTGGCGAAAGAAGTAGCCGTCACCCAGCGTTATGACTGGCGCGAAGGCGAATGGAGCTGGGCCAAAACCGAAACGCCACCCGCCATTCATCACGTGGTCGCTATGGATTTCGGACTGAAAGCCAACATCCTGCGCTGCCTTGTGAGTGCCGGCTGCAACGTAACCGTCGTTCCCGCCACGGCCAGCGCCGAAGACATTCTGGCGCTGAAGCCCGATGGCATTTTCCTGTCCAACGGCCCCGGCGATCCAGCCGCCACGGGTGAATATGCCGTGCCGGAAATCCGCAAATTGGTGGCCAGCGGCAAGCCCGTTTTCGGCATTTGCTTAGGCCATCAAATGCTAGCCATTGCGCTGGGCGGAAAGACCGCCAAGATGCATCAAGGCCACCATGGCGCCAATCATCCGGTGAAGGACTTCACCACGGGCAAGGTGGAAATCACCTCCATGAACCACGGCTTTGCGGTGGATCGCGACAGCCTGCCATCCGGTGTGGTGGAAACCCATGTGTCGCTGTTCGATGGCTCAAACTGCGGCATCAAACTCGAAGGCCGCCCGGTATTCTCGGTGCAATACCACCCAGAAGCCAGCCCCGGCCCGCAGGACAGCCACTATCTGTTCACGCGCTTCATGGATGATATCGCGGCAGCGAAATTAGCCTGAAGCGGCGTTCCCGCTTTCGCGGGACTGACAATCTCAAACTCGTCAATCCTGCGAAAGCGGGAAACCAGCTAGCTTTACTGCACCAACTTCTCCAGCTTCTTTACCCGCACATTCGGATCTTCATGGAAATCCAGTGTGCCAACAAATTTGCCGTCACGGTTCATGAGATACACCAGCGACGTGTGGTCCATCGTATAGCCGCCATCACTCGTGGGCTGCTTGGCGTAATAAACGCGGTAGAGCTTCGCCACTTTCGCGATGTCATCAGCGGAACCCGTGAGCGCCAAAATGCGGCTATCGAAGCTAGCGAGATATTCCTTCAGCACTTCCGGCGTATCGCGCGCCGGGTCCACCGTCACAAACACCGCCCGCAAATCGCGCGCCTTGTCGCCGAGTGCGTTGAAAGCTAGCGTTAAATCATTCAGCGTGGTGGGGCAG
>CAJBCQ010000207.1 GCA_903951595.1 uncultured Hyphomicrobiales bacterium
GAAGGCTTGCGGCTTCAGCTTGCATTGCCACAAGGCGCGGTGGTGCAGGATGTTTTTGTCGAAGGGGCACCGCTTTCCTATTTCCGGGCCCCGGAGCGGCAAGGATCCAAAAACCTCATCTTGCCCGTAGACGGGATGCAGGATGTTTCCCTATTGAAGGGTTCTAGCCTCAATCTGACGGTGACAACGGCCGGAGCGGCATATGAGATTTCGGCCCAAGTTCAATAAACAAGGAGCTTTCCATGACTATCTCCCCCGGAGATCATCTGCCCTCCGCCACTTTCTCGATCTCCACGGCCGATGGCCCGCAGAAGATCACCACGGATGAAATTTTCGCCGGCCGTAAGGTGGTGCTGTTTGCCGTGCCTGGTGCCTTTACGCCTACCTGCCACATGAACCATCTGCCGGGCTTTCTCAGCTCCTTTGGCGCGCTCAAGGATAAGGGTGTGGACACGGTTGCCTGCGTTTCGGTGAATGATGTGTTTGTGATGAAGCATTGGGCCAAGGCGGCGGAAGCGGAAGGCAAGATCGTGTTTCTGGCCGATGGCAATGGCGATTTCGCCAAGGCCTGTGGGCTTTCTTCCGATTTCAGCGAATATGGCATGGGTGTGCGTTCCAAGCGTTATTCCATGATTGTGGACAATGGCGTGGTGAAAACGCTGAATGTGGAAACCGGTCCGGGTGTGACGGAATCGGGTGCTGAAAAGATTTTGACGCAGCTTTAAGCACTTGCGCGCCTTCGGGCGGGAGCCACTTGGCACCGCCCGGAGCCGTTCCTATATGAATCTCAAGAGGGGCGTTTCACCCATCCGGTGCTTTTGAAGGCCGGTTCCAGAAACGTTGCCAAAGGAGGAACCATATGGATTTCGATAAATATACTGAGCGCGCGCGTGGATTTGTCCAATCTGCCCAATCACTTGCCCTGCGCGAGGGCCATCAGCGTTTCACCCCTTCGCATTTGTTGAAAGTTTTGCTGGATGATCCGGAAGGGTTGGCGGCAGGCCTCATCACATCGGCAGGTGGGGATGCCAAGGCGGCCTTGCTGGCCGCAGAAGCCTCACTCGCCAAGCTTCCCAAGGTGGAAGGCTCCGGTGCTGGTCAGCTTTATATGGCGCCAGAGTTGGCGCGGGTTTTTGAAGCTGCTTCGGGCATTGCACAGAAGGCGGGCGACAGTTTTGTCACCGCGGAGCGTCTGTTGCAGGCTTTGAGTGTTGAAACCTCTGAAGCCGCCAATGGCCTGAAAGCTGCCAAGGTGACGGCGGCGGCGTTGAATGAGGCTATTAACAATCTGCGCAAAGGACGCACGGCGGATTCAGCTTCTGCCGAGCAAGCCTATGATGCGTTGAAGAAATATGCCCGCGATCTCACCGAGGATGCGCGCAATGGCAAGCTGGATCCGGTGATTGGGCGCGATGAAGAAATCCGCCGCACCATTCAAGTGCTTTCACGGCGCACGAAGAACAATCCCGTTTTGATCGGTGAGCCGGGTGTCGGCAAGACAGCGATTGCCGAAGGGCTTTCCTTGCGGATCGTGAATGGCGATGTGCCTGAAAGCCTGAAGGATAAGAAGCTTTTGGCACTCGATATGGGTGCGCTGATTGCGGGTGCCAAATATCGCGGCGAGTTTGAAGAACGCCTCAAAGCCGTGTTGTCGGAAGTTACCGCAGCGGCAGGCGGCATAATTTTGTTTATCGACGAAATGCACACACTGGTGGGGGCTGGCAAGGCGGATGGGGCGATGGATGCCTCGAATCTGCTCAAGCCTGCCTTGGCGCGCGGTGAATTGCATTGCGTGGGGGCAACAACGCTGGCTGAATATCGCAAGCATGTGGAAAAGGACGCGGCTCTCGCGCGGCGGTTCCAGCCGGTGTTCGTGAGTGAACCCACGGTGATTGATACGATTTCCATTTTGCGCGGCTTGAAGGAAAAATACGAAGTCCATCATGGTGTTCGCATCACCGATACTGCACTGGTTGCGGCGGCCAATCTTTCTAATCGTTACATCACCGATCGCTTCCTGCCGGATAAAGCCATCGACCTGATGGACGAAGCGGCATCGCGCTTGCGGATGCAGGTGGATTCCAAGCCTGAGGCCTTGGATGAGCTGGACCGGCGCATCATGCAGTTGCAGATCGAACGCGAAGCTCTGCGTAAGGAAACGGATGCTGCATCACGCGACCGGCTTTCCAAGCTGGAGCGGGAGCTTGCCGATCTGGAAGAAAAATCTTCCGCGCTGACACAGAGCTGGCGGGCGGAGAAGGACAAGCTGGCTGGCGCGCAGAAGATCAAGGAGGAGCTTGAGCAGGCGCGTGGCGAGTTGGAGCAGGCCCAGCGCAAGGGCAACCTCGCGCGTGCAGGCGAGCTTGCCTATGGCGTGATCCCCCAACTGGAAAAGCGGCTTGCGGATCAGGAAACGCAAGGTGCGTCACCCATGCTTGAAGAGGCGGTGACGGAGAATCACATCGCGCAAGTCGTGTCGCGCTGGACAGGTATTCCGGTGGACAAGATGCTTGAAGGCGAGCGCGAGAAGCTTTTGCAGATGGAAAAGGCTTTGGGCGGGCGTGTGGTCGGGCAGGAAGAAGCGGTTGCTGCGGTTTCCACCGCAGTCCGGCGTGCGCGGGCGGGCTTGCAAGATCCGAATCGGCCGATCGGCTCGTTCATGTTCCTGGGGCCGACGGGTGTGGGCAAGACCGAGCTTACCAAGGCTTTGGCCGGGTTCCTGTTTGATGATGAGCATGCGCTCGTGCGCGTGGACATGTCCGAATATATGGAGAAGCATTCGGTCGCGCGCCTCATCGGGGCACCTCCGGGATATGTGGGTTATGATGAAGGAGGCGCGCTGACCGAAGCGGTGCGGCGCAGGCCTTATCAAGTGTTGCTGTTCGATGAAATCGAAAAGGCGCATCCAGATGTGTTCAATGTGCTGTTGCAGGTGCTGGATGATGGGCGCTTGACGGATGGGCAGGGGCGCACGGTGGATTTCCGCAATACGCTCATTGTCATGACTTCGAATCTGGGGGCCGAATATCTGGTGGCACTGGGTGAGAATCAGGAAGCCGATGACGCGCGCACAGAGGTGATGAATGTGGTGCGCTCGCATTTCCGGCCTGAATTTCTCAACCGGCTCGACGAGATCATCCTGTTCCACCGCTTGAAGCGCGAGAATATGGCGGCGATTGTGGACATCCAGATGAAGCGGCTCGATCAGCTTCTGGCCGAGCGCAAGATTGTGGTTACACTCGATCCATCCGCGCGCGAATGGTTGGCCGATAAGGGCTATGATCCTGCCTATGGCGCACGGCCTTTGAAGCGGGTGATCCAGAAAAGCCTGCAGGATGAGCTGGCGGGCAAGATCCTTGGCGGCGACATCCGCGATGGGGATCAGGTTGCGGTGAAGGCGGGCCCGGATGGGCTTGTCATCCAGAGCATCCGCGCACAAGCTGCGGCGGCGTGAACCCAACAAAACCCCGGCGGATGCGCCGGGGTTTTTGCTTATTGGTTCTGGGCCACCTGGGTTGCCAACGGTGCGTTTTTCATCATGGCGATGACTTTTTGCTGCTGCTGGCGGAAGGCGGAGAGCTGCTTACCGGAAAGCTGGCGGCCACCTGCGACCTTGACCTTGAGCGGGTTCACGGGGCGGTCGCTCACGCGGATTTCATAATGCAGATGCGGGCCAGTGGAGCGACCGGTGGAGCCGACATAGCCAATGACCTGGCCTTGGCGCACACGGGTGCCCGGTTTGATGCCCGAGGCGATGCGGCTCATATGAGCATAAAGGGTGGAGTATTCGCCCTGATGCGCGATCTGCACCATATTGCCGAAGCCGCCTGATCGGCCTGATTTTTTGATGACGCCACTGCCTGCCGCCTTGATGGGCGTGCCCATGGGGGCACCGAAGTCGATGCCGGCGTGCATTTTGGAGTAGCCGAGCAGCGGGTGGGTACGCATGCCGAAGCCTGAAGTGAGGCGGGCGCCGGAGATTGGCGTTCTGAGCAGGCCCTTGGTGGCGGACTGGCCGTCTTCGTCGAAATAGTCGGACTGGTTTTCGCCGGGCACGGTGTAACGGTAATAGCGCTTCATCTTGCCGTTCACTTCGAGAGCTGCATAGAGCAGCACCTTGCGCTTGGTGGAGGAGCCGGAAGCCGGGTTGCCGAAGAACAACTCAAACTCGTCACCTGCCTTGACCTGGCGCTGGAAGTCGACGTCGTAAGAGTAAATACGGATCATTTCAGAGATAATATAATCCGGGATGCCTTCATCCTTGGCGGTGGCATAGAGGCTGGAGCCTACCTTGGACTTGGCGCGAATCTGCGGATATTCGGCATATCTGGAGCGCGCCCCTTCATCGGCACCGGCGATGCGGGCGTTGAATTGGCCGTCTTCATCCGATTCGACGAGAATCTCCTCGTTGGGGCCGGGCTGGAAAGACAGGCGCACCGGGAAAATGACGTTGTTGCCGTAGAAATCCTGCTGCTTGTCGAGGGTGACATCGAAAGTCATACCGGCCTTCATAAGCTTGCCCGGAAAGACCGGCTCAATGGAGGCAGCCAGCGCACGGGCGGCTTCGGGGGTGACGCCCAGGTTGACGAGGCGGCGGTCGAGCCTTTCGCCTTGGGCCAGCTTGATGGTTTCGTCCACCGGTTCGGCGGGCGGGGTTTTGGCGATGGTGGTGATGTTCTCTGTATCGATGGCGTTGAGGTCGATGCTGCCTTCCAGCACCTCGGTTTTACTGCCATAGGGCAAAACGCCCGCCTCGATGGAGGGGTAGTTGTCGCCCTGAATGATGATTCCGGCCGGGGTGGCTTCGGGGTCGCTGTCGGCGCTGTCGTCCACGAAGGGCTGTAGCTCGGCGGCCTCGGTTACTTCGCCATTATAGTCGCCCTTCATGGAGGCTTGTGGGCGCTGTTGCCAGAAATCGGACGGATTGACGGAAGCCAGGGTGCGGTTGCCGGATGATTCCTCGCCGAAAATGCCCAAAAGGGCGCTGGCAATAACGAGGCTTCCGGCGATTCCGGCCACACAGGTCGTCAAAAGCCAGCGGTTGTGGCGCGGCTCATCATGATGAAACGGGTCATTATGGTCGGATTCGAGGTCTTCGATATGGATTGCACGGCCGGGTGCGGCGGCATGCAGATAGGGCCTGCTGGGCGGCCTATGCGGCGGGCTTCCATCGTTCAAGGCTGTGCACCCGTTAGATCGTCGGTCCGAAGTTTCATGGCACCCGCTTCAAACGTCCATCCTAAACCACCGGCTGATAAGGGCTGATGGCTCATTTTCCCCAAGCACCGGCGAACTTGCGCCGCAATGTGCCGACCAGCCCCCGCCAAGTCAACCCGAAGGCGCAGAAGCGGCCGGGAGCGGAATTTGCCGCGAGATTGGGGCCAGTATGAGGCAAGGCGGCCGCTTGGCATATGGCGGGGGGCCGTGGCTGTGGATAATGCAGAAAGGCCCAAATTGCTGGCCGTTTTCGCCCGGATCAGAATTTTCTGAAGTTTTTGCGACGAAGGTGTTGACACGGATAAGTGGCGGGGATAGAAACCGCATCACTGAGGACGGAGCGCGGCACACGCGGCGGCGCTGAAGTCCATTCGCCCCTAATTAGTCGGCTAGTCAGCCGGTAACCCGAAAGGGACCGGAGGATTTGACGACGAATTTAGGTGCATGGAGGGTAAAACCTCCCCGCTCTTTGACATTGTTGATGAAAGAAAGAGAAACGCAGGCGGCGGTGTCCTGGCGGAACCTTCTTCGGAAGGTTCACAACAGAACGCTAACGTCCTGTGTTTTAGAGAGCCAAAGTAATAAACGATGAAAATCGTGTACACATTGTGCATCTCGTCAATTCGCAAGAATAAACGCAGTGAACGGAGCACAGTTCTTCAAACTTGAGAGTTTGATCCTGGCTCAGAACGAACGCTGGCGGCAGGCTTAACACATGCAAGTCGAACGGTTGTAGCAATACAGCAGTGGCAGACGGGTGAGTAACTAGTGGGAACCTTCCTAGAGGTACGGAACAACTCAGGGAAACTTGAGCTAAT
This sequence comes from uncultured Hyphomicrobiales bacterium, assembly GCA_903951595.1. GTDB lineage: Bacteria > Pseudomonadota > Alphaproteobacteria > Rhizobiales > Aestuariivirgaceae > CABJBCQ01. The sequence continues at coordinate 6,036 of CAJBCQ010000207.1, forward strand.
ACCGTATACGCTCGTGAGAGGAAAGATTTATCGCCTTTAGACGGGCCCGCGTAGGATTAGCTAGTTGGTGGGGTA
>CAJBCQ010000208.1 GCA_903951595.1 uncultured Hyphomicrobiales bacterium
ATCGTCCAAGACAGGCGTGCCTTTTGGCGGAGGATAGGTCTCTTCATAGCCGTAACGCCCGACGGATTACGCAGTTGGATTGGCTTTGCGTTAAAGACTATTTGAAGAACCAATGGAGCCCCGAACAGATCGCTTCAGAAGTGCCGATGAGCCATGAGACGATCTACCGCCATGTCTATGCCGATAAAGCCCTGGGCGGCGATCTTTACAAGAGCCTGAGGTGCCAGAGAAAGCGCCGTAAACGTCATGCGGGAGGTCGAGACCGACGCGGGCAAATCCTTGGTCGCAGACCGATTGCCGAGCGCCCCAAGCATATCGAAGAGCGTCGTCAGATCGGGCACTGGGAGGGCGATACGCTGATTGGCAAGCGCCATAAGCACGCGATCGTCTCATTGGTTGAGCGCAAGACTGGATATGCTGTCTTAGCCAAGGTCGAGAACAAAACCGCTGATCTTGTCTCGACAGCTATTATCAAGCGCTTGAAGCCCATATCTAAACGGGTCCTGACCTTAACCTATGATAATGGCAAGGAGTTCGCCCATCATGCCACAATCGATAGAGCGCTTGGATCAACTGCTTACTTTGCTGATCCATACTCAAGCTGGCAGCGTGGATCGAATGAAAATCTGAACGGGCTCATCCGTCAATACATTCCCAAAACCCGCCCACTCGCCACGGTCACCGACGCCGAGCTTGCAAAGATAGAAATGCTCCTCAATACTCGTCCTCGTAAACGTCTCGGATACAAAACGCCTCACGAGATATTTACAAACTCAATAACCCGCGTTGCACTTCGTGCGTGAATCTAAGTTTCTATCTATACTAGCTCACGACCACCAATCATCATAGTCTGAGTGCGCCATCATCGCTGCAATTTCGCGGATGCCAACTGTAGCCTTCCAACCCAATTTTGCACTCGCCTTACTCGCGTCGCCTAGAAGTGAATCCACTTCTGCAGGGCGGAAAAAATTTGGATCAACTTTTACCGCAACTTTACCCGTTTTTCGTTCAATCGCATGCTCAGCAATGTCAGAGCCGATCCATTCAAGTCTCATGTCGAGCGCCTCAGCCGCATAATTCACAAATTCACGGATGGGCGTGGTCACCCCTGTTGCCAGCACATAATCATCAGCTACATCTTCCTGCAGCATCCGCCACATGCCTTCAACGTAATCGCCTGCAAAGCCCCAATCACGGCAAATATTTAGATTTCCCAATTTAATGGGAATGTGCTCGCCCCGCGCAAAACGCGATAGGCCAAGGGTAACTTTTCGGGTGACGAACGCGCTCCCCCTGAGCGGGCTTTCATGATTAAACAAGATGCCCGATGATGCGTGTAGACCAAAAGACTCCCGATAATTTATGGTGATAAAATGTCCGTAGACTTTTGCAACACCGTAAGGAGACCTTGGGTAAAAAGCAGTGTTTTCATTCTGCGGCACGGTTCTCACAAGCCCGAACATCTCAGATGTGGATGCCTGATAGAAGCGCGAGTGCGGAGAATAGGTTCGAAGCGCATCCAGCAACCTAACGACACCAACGCCATTAACGTCGGCTGCATAGATAGGTTGCTCCCAAGACGACCCAACAGAGCTTTGGGCTGCAAGATTATAGACTTCGTCAAATTCGGTACTGCGGATCAGGTGGTTGATGCTCTCCAATTCACCAATATCATAATCGACATAGCGAATGTCGGAAGCTACACCAAGCTTGTGAAGCCGCGCTGAATCAAATTGCGAGTTTTGACGTCTAGCGCCCGTAACTTCATATCCCTTATCAAGCAGAAGCCTGGAAAGATAAGCTCCATCTTGACCAGAAACGCCGGTGATGAGTGCCTTTTTCAACTCAAGTCGCTCCGGAATTATGATGCCATTATACTTATATTATTTTTCTTTTTAAGAACTTGATTGTCCTGTGACGAGCAGCAGAGATACTCAAATTATACTTATTAGAAAAGCGAATTTGAACCTTTTTTAGAGATTTTTGGGTATTTACGTTGCAGCAGTTCTGCTAGATCTCGTGGGGAATACATAAATACGTAAGCTTTGGGGAAGCCATAAGGTCTTCCCGCTCGCATATTTGCGGCATGGCCTGTGCCATTTTCCACAACTCTCCAATCAAAGCCGATAACCGCGCCTTCCACTTGGTCAGAAACACCCAAATCCTCGCGGCCACCATCAAGGCGGGCGACCCGACGAAATATAACGATCCTAAAGGGAAGGGCACGCCAAACCGAAACAAGCAGATAGAAACGATGTTGTTGATTTCACTAATTGAATGTTGATTGCGGTATCGAGTCCCATAGTCACTAAAAAGCTTTACAACAGCAAAAATCGCTTATCAGCCAGCAGGCCAATTCCTTCATCTGAACTGGCAAACCGATCATTGAGAAGGTGAGTTGGCGCTTATTATTCTCTAGCGGGTTGGGCTGCGAGAAGTTTGATTGGAGCCCATCCGGGTCGTAAATCCATCTCAGCCAACATTTCGCGCAATATAATTGCCAAGGCATTTCGGCTCAATCTGCCTGCGCTCTCTGATCACGGTGTTTCCACCCAGCAGCATGGTTGTTGGCCAGCCTTGGACCTTGAAGCCCTCAAAGGGTGTGTAGTCCGCGCCGTGATGCAGCATCTGCTGTGTGATCACGGTTTCAATACGCGGATCCCAGATGGCAATATCTGCATCTGAGCCGAGTTGCAGCACGCCTTTGCGTGGATAAAGGCCATAGGTCTTGGCGTGATTTGTGGAAGTAAGCCCCACAAACTGTTCAAGGCTGATCCGCCCTTTCATAACACCTTCTGAAAACAAAAGTGGCAAACGGGTTTCAACACCGGGAATCCCATTTGGAACCCACTTGAAGTTTGTCCTGCCCTTGGGATTGAGCTTGCCCGCCGGATCATCATAGCGGAACGGGCAATGATCGGAGGAAAACAGATCAAAGGTGCCATCCTGCAAGGCTTGCCAGCAGGCTTCTTGGGCTTGCTTGTCCCGAGGCGGCGGCGAGCAAATGAACTTGGCCCCCTCCCAATCCATCCCGTCCAAATCTTCAGCGGTGAGAAACAGATATTGCGGGCATGTCTCACCCACCACATTGCGGCCCCTCGCGCGTGCCCGAGAAATTTCTTCAATCGCTTGTTCGTTAGACACATGCACAATGACGATTGGCACATCGACGATTTCCGCAAGCGCCAAAGCGCGGTGTGTGGCTTCACGCTCGGCCGCAACAGGCCGGGTTGTTGCGTGATATTTGGGCGCAAGCTTGTTGGCTGCTTGATGCTTCTCAACAAGAAAGCGGATCGCGTCTTCGTTTTCACAATGCACCATAACTGTGGCATTCAGACTGCGGGCTGCGTCTAATGTTGACAGAATTTCATCGTCGTAAAGGCGCAAGCCTTCATAGGTCATGAATATTTTAACCGAGCTGTAACCGGCAGCAACGAGCGACGGCAGCTCTTGGCCCAACACTTGGGCTGTCGGATCGGTAACAACGAGGTGAAAGCTTACATCGCAATAACAGGAATCATTGGCTCGCGCATGATAGTCGTTGACGGCCTGCCGCAAGCTGCCTCCCTTTTCCTGAAAGCAGAACGAAAGGATCATGGTATTGCCGCCATGCAATGCAGCAAGCGTGCCGCTGGCAAAATCATCGGCCATAACGATGCCGTCACCAGAAGGTTGAGCCAGATGAACGTGACTATCAATGCCGCCAGGCAAGACATAGCAATCGGTTGCATCAATGACATTTTCGGCGGAATCTAAGTCTTTGCCGATCGCTGCAATCTTTCCGTCTTTGATCGCAAGGTCCATTTGCGCTGTCAGCGTGGGTGTTACAACAGTTCCATTCGCAATAATGGTGTCATAGATCGACATACGAAGCCCTCATGAAGTTGCCGGAAGCCGCTTCAGGAAAATACCCAAAGCAGCTGCTGTGTTGGTGATGTGCTTTTCCATGATTTGTGCCGCCAAGATTGAATTGCGGCTGTGCAGGGCATCAATAATTGCCTCATGCTCGGCAATAGAACTGGCCGCGCGTTCCATGCGCGTCACCGGCATGGGGTGCACCTGCGTCTCTTGGAACAAGTGTTTGCCGCTCGTGTAAATATCAACCAGCAAGGCGTTGGGGCAAGTGTTCACGATGGTTTCATGAAAGCGCGTGTCACATTCAGTCACTCGCAGCAGATTCTTCTCGTCCCAAGCCTGTTTCATTCCCCGTGCTGCCGCGCGCAGCTTGTCAAGGTCTGGCACGCCAATGGTGAGGGCTGATTCTGAGATGATGGCGCATTCCACATAAAGCCTTGTTTGAAATACGGCGGCTTCGTCATAGCTCTTTTGATAGCGCCAACTCGCCAGCGAGCCGGAATGGGTGGGGTTGGTTGAGGAAACGAACGTACCGATGCCCGGCGCAATGGTAAGAAAGCCCAGCGTCTCCAGCATGCTCAAGGCTTCGCGCAAAGAGGGGCGGCTGACATTCAGCTTCTCGGCCATTTCCGCTTGCGATGGCAAACGCTCGCCGGGCTTCAATTCGCCGGCAATAATCATCTGCTGAATGGTTTCCACCGTCTTATGGGGAACCTGCTTGCGTACCAAAACCACCAACTCCTCTTAAAACCGCCATACGGATCAGTATGTTAGCCGATTTTTGCCGACATTTTGGGCACAAAGCAATGGCTTGGGAACAACAGCCCTTGCCAAGCGACAATTCACGTACTTAACTCATCTGACAAGTAAGAAGTGTCAAAACAATATCGCTGTCCATAACGGACCCGCGATCCAATAGGGGAAACGATCCATGAAGTTCAGAATTGGCAGTTTGCTAACGGCCGCCGCAGTAACGGCAGCCCTTTCTTTTGGTGCGGCCCATGCAGAAGGCATCAAAGTCGGCGCGAATGTCGGTAACGTGCCTTGGGAATTTGAAGACGCCAGCGGCAAGATCGTTGGTTTCGAAGTAGATCTGATGACGGAAGTCGGCAAGCGCCTTGGCAAGGAAGTTTCGTTCGAAAACATTCCCTTCCAAGGCCTGTTCCCGGCCGTTCAATCAGGCCGCATTGATGCTGCGGTGTCTTCCATCACCATCACCCAGAAGCGTTTGGCCTCTGTATCCTTCGCCCAGCCCTATTATGACAGCGACCAGTCGCTGACAGTGATGGCCGACAGCGGCATCAAGTCGATGGATGACATGAAGGGCAAGATCGTGGCTGTGGATACCGGTTCCACCGGCGACATGTGGGCGACTGAAAATCAGGCCAAATATGGCATTGCCGA
>CAJBCQ010000209.1 GCA_903951595.1 uncultured Hyphomicrobiales bacterium
GACCTGGATCTTGTCGAAGCCAATGAGGCCTTTGCCGCGCAAGCCTGTGCGGTGAACAAGGACATGGGTTGGAACCCGGATATCGTGAATGTCAACGGTGGTGCCATCGCCATCGGCCATCCAATCGGGGCGTCTGGCGCGCGCGTTCTGACAACACTGCTGCATGAAATGAAACGCCGCGATGCCAAGAAGGGCTTGGCCACCTTGTGCATCGGCGGCGGCATGGGCATCGCGCTCACCGTGGCGCGAGACTGATCGAAACGCCAAAGCGGCGCAAATGACTTTTAGTCGAGGGAGAATGCAATGGGCCGGATAGCAGTTGTGACAGGCGGTACGCGTGGAATCGGAGCCGCAATCAGTGTCGCCTTGCAGCAGGCAGGCTGCACCGTGGCGGCCAATTATGCCGGCAATGATGAAGCAGCCCATCGCTTCCACGCCGATACGGGAATTGCTGTCTACAAATGGGATGTTTCAGATTACGACGCCTGCTCAGCAGGCCTGAAACAGGTGGAAGCCGATCTCGGCCCCGTGGATATTTTGGTCAACAATGCTGGCATCACGCGCGACAGCATGTTCCACAAAATGACGCGCGAGCAGTGGAACGCGGTGATCAACACCAACCTCAATTCCCTGTTCAACATGACCCAGCCCTTGTGGTCGGGCATGCGTGACCGCGGTTTTGGCCGTGTCATCTGCATCTCCTCCATCAACGGCCAGAAGGGCCAGATGGGCCAGGTGAATTATTCCGCCGCCAAAGCGGGTGACTTGGGCTTTGTCAAAGCCCTTGCCCAAGAAGGCGCAGCCAAGGGCATCACGGTCAACGCCATTTGCCCCGGCTATATCGCAACAGAAATGGTGAAAGCCATAGCACCCGATGTTCTCGAAAAGCGCATTCTGCCGCTCATTCCAGTGGGCCGCCTGGGTGAGCCAGAAGAAATCGCGCGCGCAGTGGTGTTTTTGGCCGGCGACGGGGCTGGCTTCATCAATGGTTCGACCATGACCGTCAATGGCGGGCAATATATGACATAAGGTTGCCGCGGCGGTTCACTTGGCCTAGACGACAACACATGAACCGCCGCCGCGCCACCATCATCGGATTCGCCGCCATCCTCATGTGGGCCAATTTGGCGCTGCTGAGTGATGCCTCCGGTGCCGTTCCCCCGTTTCAGCTTGCCGCCATGACCTTCCTCATCGGCAGCCTTCCGGGTTTTATCAGCCGCTGGCGCAATCCTGCCCCCTCACCCTTGCCAACAGATTGGCGGGTCTGGGCGCTGGGTGTTGGCGGATTGTTCGGATATCACTTTGTCTATTTCAGCGCGATGCGCGCGGCACCTGCCGTTGAGGTGAGCCTGATTGCTTATCTCTGGCCGCTGCTGCTGGTGGTGTTTTCAGGACTGCTACCGGGCGAGCGTTTACGGCTGCATCATTTGGCAGGCGCGCTCTTGGGGCTTGCCGGGGCGGTACTCATCATAACCAAGGCCGGCACCTATTGGCCCAAAAGCCTGGAAGCAGGCCATGTTCTGGCCCTTGCCGGAGCGATCATCTGGGCTGGCTATTCAGTGCTGACGCGCCGCTTTGGAGAGACGCCAACCGATATTGTAGGCTTGTTCTGTGCCAGCACATCCGGATTGTCGCTGATCTGCCATTTGCTATTTGAAGTGACCGTTTGGCCTGCTGATGGGGTGCAATGGTTGGCCGTGTTGGGGCTTGGCATCCTGCCCGTGGGCTTTGCCTTTTATGCCTGGGATTACGGCGTGAAACACGGCGATATCATTGTACTGGGTGCTGCATCCTATTCAGCACCGCTCATGTCCACACTGTTGCTGGCGCTGGCAGGAAGCACGGTGCTCAGTTTGAATATCGCCATGGCCTGCCTGCTCATCACGCTGGGGGCGGTGATTGCGGCCAAGGACATGCTGTTTGCGCGCAAGGCCGCCGCCTGATTTTTTTAGCGAAAGTGATCCTTGCCTTGCCGCAAGGCGGCGAATACTTCCGCATCGCTGGCATGTTCCAAGCCGAAATGGGCGCGTATTTCGGGGCTCTCGGGCCTGAGAAAGGGATTGGCCGCACACTCATCCGCCATCACCGCAGGCAGGGTGAATTCACCCTTGGCCCGAAGAGCATCCACTTCACGCGCACGCTTTTGCAATGCCTGATTTCCCGGCTCCACACTCAGCGCAAAGCGGGCATTGGCCTGCGTATATTCGTGGCCGCAATAAAGGGCGGTGTTGCCGGGTAATTTCCGCAAGCGGTCGAGTGCCTGCCACATCTGGCGCGCGGTGCCTTCAAAAATCCGCCCACAGCCGAGCGAAAACAGACAATCAGCTGCAAAAACGGCGCCGAGGCCGGGGAAATAATAGGCGATCTGGCCGGATGTGTGCCCCGGTGTGGCGATGACGTGAACTTCCTCGTTGAGCAGGCCGAACACTTCGCCATCCTGCACTTCACGATCAAGCCCAGGCAAGCGGTGCCGATCTGCCGCGTGACCCCAGACCTCACAGGCAAACCGCGCCCGTAAAGGCGCAACGCCTGCAATGTGATCCTCATGGTGATGGGTGATGAGCAGATGGGAAAGCCGCCAGCCGAGCCTGTCCAGTTCCCCGGCAATCGCGGCTCCATCCGGCGCGTCAATGGCCGCAGTCAGGCCCGTTTCTGGGTCATGGATGAGAACCGCAAAATTGTCGTTGCGGCAGATGAAGGCGTGGATGATTTTTGCGCTCATGATTTTCCTAAAGTCCTCATGCTAGAATAGCCCCATGGATGTGGTGGACCTAAGGGAATTCTACGCAAGCGCGCTGGGCCAAGCCGCCCGCCGCCTGATTGCTCGCAGGCTTGCCGCGCGCTGGCCCAATTTGCGCGGGGGCCGCCTTTTGGGCCTGGGCTATGCCGTACCCTATCTAGAAGCCTTAGGCAGCCATGCCGAGCGCAGCCTCTGCTTCATGCCCGCCCGCATGGGGGCAAGCCGCTGGCCGGAAGCGGGAAAACCAAAAAGCGCGCTCGTGGATGAGGCCGAATTGCCGCTGATGGATGGTTCGGTCGATTTTGCCCTTGTCATTCATGGGCTGGAACTGGCCGAAGAGCTTCCCGGCCTTCTCAACGAGATTTTCCGGGTCTTAACCCCGCAAGGCCGCGCCCTGTTCGTGGTGCCCAACCGACGCGGGCTGTGGGCGCGGTTTGACTCAACGCCCTTTGGCCATGGCCGGCCCTTTTCGCGCGGCCAGCTCGCCCGCATGCTGAAAGAGGCGCAGTTTTCACCCCTGGGCTGGTCGCAATGCCTGTTCGCACCCCCCGTCACCCACAGCTTTTTCGTGCGCTCCGCCCCGGCCATTGAACAGCTGGGCCTTGCGGTTTCGTCCGGTTTCTCGGGGCTTTTGGTGGTCGAGGCGGTCAAGCAAGTCTATGCCATCCCACCGGGCAAAAGGGTGCGAAGGCTGGTGCCGCAGATGAAACCCGTGCTGCGCCCTGTGCCTGCCTTGCGCCTGCCCGACACCGATTAAGGCTGGATTGCGCGCGTCTTTTTTGCCAATGCTTCACCCCATGACCGCTGACCCTGCCCCCATCCCGAGCCTTATCGAGGTACGCCGTGAAATCGATGACATCGATGATCGGTTGCTGGCCCTGCTGGACGCGCGCTTTGCCGCGGTTGCCCGGGTGCGCGCCGCCAAGCAGGCCGAGGATGGCCCCGGCCGTGCCGCTTTCCGCCCAGCCCGCGAAGCCCAGGTTTTGCGCCGCCTTCTGGCGCAGCGCGGGCCGCATTTGCCAGCCAGCCTTCTGGTGCGTCTTTGGCGTTCCATCATGGGTTCGGCCACGCAAGCCCAAGACGGATTGACGGTGCATGCCTCCAAGGCCTTGCTCAGCGATGCGGCGGCCTCCGCCCTGCTCAACACCCAATTCGGCGGCATTTCCGCCTGCCTGAATTGCGCCACAGCCATCGATCGGGCGCATGTGGCAGGCCTTGCTGCGGTAAGCCTTGCCGAGCCTTTCGCGCCTGCGCTGGGCCGCCTTCATGTGATCGGCACGCTAGGCGAGGAAAAGCCGCTCGTCTTGCTCGTGGGCTCGCCCTCACTGGCCGAGCCTTCCGGGGATGATGAGACATTGATTCTGGCCGACAAGGCCCCCGCCAATGCCCATTGGGCTGACGCTGGCCTTGCCGGTGTGCCGGGCTTTCTGGAGCCAGATGCAACACCCCCCGGCACGATTTTTCTGGGCCGCTATCCGCGCCCGCTTCGCTTGAATGAGGTTTCCTGATGCCTTCGCCTGCGCCCAAACCTGGTGTGTTGGATATTGCCGCTTATGTCCCCGGCCGCAGCAAAGCGACAGGAGGGGCGCGCACCTTCAAAATGTCGTCCAATGAAAATCCGCTGGGCGCGAGCCCGAAGGCGGTTGAAGCCTTCCGGGCTTCGGCAGGTGATCTGGCCCTTTATCCCGATGGCGCATCCACCCGCCTGCGGGAGGCGATCGGGGCGCGCTATGGGCTGAATGTGGCGCATATTGTTTGCGGTGCCGGTTCAGATGAATTGCTGCAACTTCTCGCCAATGCCTATTTGCGCGAAGGCGATGAGGCAATTTATTCCGCGCATGGATTTCTCGTCTATCCCATCATCATCCGCGCCAATGGGGCAAAGCCCGTGGTGGCACCTGAGCGCCACAACACCACCGATATCGACGCGATGCTGGCGCTGGTGACAGCCAAGACGCGCATGGTGTTTATTGCCAATCCGAATAATCCGACCGGCACCTATGTGCCCTTCAGCGAGATCCGCCGCCTGCATCAGGGGCTGCCAGAGAATTGCATTCTGGTTCTGGATGCGGCCTATGCTGAATATGTGCGGGCCAATGATTATGAGGCCGGTGTCGAGCTTGTCTCCACACAAGCCAATGTCGTGATGACGCGCACCTTCTCCAAGGTGCATGGTCTTGCGGCCTTGCGGCTCGGCTGGGCCTATTGTCCGCCAGCTATTGCAGATGTGCTCAACCGCGTGCGCGGGGCTTTCAATGTCAGCGCGCCCGCTATTGCCGCCGGCGTGGCGGCGATGGAAGACAGTTCGTTTCTCGATCAATCAGTCGCGCATAATGATGTGTGGCTGGCCTGGCTTACATCTGAACTGCGCGCGCTGGGACTGGAAGTAACGCCAAGCGTCGGCAATTTCCTGCTCGTCCACTTCAAGGGTCCGGCGGCGTTGGCGGATGATTTCCTGTCATCGCGCGGCTTTGTGCTGCGTCGCATGGATGCTTATGGTTTTGCCAATGCACTGCGGCTGTCGGTGGGAACGCAAGAAGCCAATCACGGCGTGGTGGCGGCCTTGGCCGAATATCTGAAGGGGGCAGGCTGAGACATGTTTGATCGTATCGCATTGATCGGGCTTGGCCTTATCGGCTCATCGCTGGCCCATGCCAGCAAGCGCGGCAAGCTTGCCAAGCATATTGCAGGCCATGCTAAATCTGCCGCGACGCGCCAAGCTGCCTTGACGATCGGCTTTGCCGATAGCGTTCACGCCACCGTGGCAGAGGCGGTGAAAGAGGCCGACCTCGTCATCCTGTGCGTGCCGGTGGGAGCGTGCGGGGCGGTGGCTGCGCAAATGGCCGCTCACTTGAAGCCCGGGGCGATCGTGACCGATGTGGGCTCGGTGAAGGCTGCCGTACTGCGCGATGTGGGCGCTCACCTTCCCGCTTCTGTCCATTTCATTCCCGGCCATCCGATTGCGGGCACCGAACAATCCGGGCCTGAATCAGGCTTTGCTGAATTGTTCGATGCGCGCTGGTGCATCCTCACCCCGCCAGTTGGCGCGAACGCAGACGCGGTCGAGAAGTTGAGAGCCTTCTGGCAAGCGGTTGGTTCGAAGGTGGAGATCATGACGGCCGATCATCATGATCTGGTGCTCGCCATTACCAGCCATCTACCCCATTTGATAGCCTTCAACATTGTCGGCACCGCAGCGCACCTGGAAGAAGTGACAGATTCGGAAGTCATCAAATATTCCGCCGGGGGCTTTCGCGATTTCACCCGCATTGCTGCTTCCGATCCGGTCATGTGGCGCGATGTGTTTTTGAACAATCGTGAGGCCGTGCTGGAAATGCTGGGTCGCTTCTCAGAGGATTTGTCGGTTCTGCAACGCGCCATTCGCTGGGGCGATGGAGAGCAACTGGAAGCCATGTTCGCACGCGCGCGCGAAATCAGGCGCGGCATTATCGCGGCAGGTCAGGATACGGCGGCCCCGGATTTTGGACGGCGCAAATAAACTTCAGAACAAAGCTGGCAGATCGGCAATGCGGAAGGGGCCAATATAAAGCCCACCTTGATCGGCGGCGATTTCGATTTGCATGCCTTCAGGCGAATTACCCCCCAGAAGCCCTAGAACCGCACCGGCACCCATGCGCGCATCGGGGGCGAGGATGCCGCGATCAGCCAGCGCCTGCAGCACGTGGTCGAGATTCTGCAGGCGGCCCCTGAAGGCTCCTTTGAGGTGAGCGTCCTTTTCGATCTGCAGAGTGCCCGAAGCCTGATAGCGGATTGCGGCAGATTGCAGGTCGATTTGGTCAAGGGTGAGGAGGCTGCCTTGACGGCTCAAATTTTCATAGGTGATCAACTTGGGCACGGGCGTGAGGCTGCCGGATAGGGTGAGACTGTCGATGGCGACAGGCTCGGCATTCGTTTGAATCTGGCCCCGCTCCATGGCTGCCGCGATTTCCAGAACCTGTTCACTACGGCCAGGCTTCTTGCGTGTATGGAACGCCAAGCGGTGGGCTGAGAAGGTGTCCGCTTGCGGCTTCGTGAATTCCACATCCACCTGCATTTGGCCTTTGGAGTTGAAAATCAGGCTCGCTGTCGCGCCTTCATGGGCAATTTTGAACGAGCCCATGGGGCCGGTGATGATCGTCTCGCCATCATGGAGAAACAGCACGTGCCCCAGATTATAGGCCTGTGCCATCACGGTGAGCTTGGTGAATTCGGCACTGCGTTCGGCGGATGCGATTTTTCCTGGGCTGCAGTGGAGTTCCACCCGGAAAGGATAACCACCCCAGCTTTCCTCGCCACAGCTCACCGTGATTCCATCCGCGGCAAGCCCAGCGCGCCATTTACCAACCGCGTGCTGGGCAAGCGATGAAGCCCACAGCCAATAGCCCGACCAGAGGAGGCCCAATAGCACCAGCGCGATTGTGGGCAGCGCCATGCGCCAGGGTTTCAAAAATTTTGGCATCTGCTATTCCGGTATGGTGGAGCACGGAGAGCAAAATGCAGGAATTCTGGGTTTTTGGCTATGGCTCGCTGATGTGGCGTCCGGGTTTTGCTCATAGGCAAAAAATTCCGGCTTTGCTGCATGGGATGAACCGCAGGCTTTGCGTGTATTCATACGTGCATCGGGGAACCGAAACGAACCCCGGCCTTGTGCTGGGGCTAGATCGAGGTGGTGCCTGCCACGGGGTTGCCTTCCAGGTGGAGGCTGAAAATTGGCAAGACACACTTGCCTATTTGCGCGCGCGCGAACAAGTGACGAATGTCTATCTCGAAGCCCGCCGCAAGATCACCCTTCGGGGCCAAACGCCACGCGCGGTCGAGGCGATCACCTATATTGTGGACCGCACCCACCGCCAATATGCGGGCACCTTGCCTGTGCAAGAACAGCGCGCCATCGTGCGCCGCAGTGTGGGCCAGTCGGGTCCCAATCCCGACTATGTGCTGAGCACCTTGGCCCAATTGCGCGAAATGGGAATCCGAGATGAGAATTTAGAAGCGGTCGCGGCCGGACTTTAAGCGGCGCGCTTTTCCCGCACCCGGTCATAAAGCCAAATGGTCAGATCATCCGCGACAGCCTCGGCTTCCTGTTCTTCACGCGCCAGCAAATGCACATGCAACTCATCGACATCCAGTGCCGCTAGATCAAGCCCGCCAGTGATGCCCGCCGCCACATCCCAAAGACGCGAGAAACGCCCCACGGCCACCGCTTCACGCAAATCACCCGCGCGACGCACCGCGACATAAACCGCACCCGGCAAGGGCGGGCAGCTTTCAGCCTTATAGACGGAATGGATGTAACGCTTGCCGGAAGCGCCATGCCAATACCAGAAACGGTCGGTAAAATCGCCGTCACGGTTGATGGCGGCAGGCTCGGATTCATTTTGCATCACGATGTTCAGCATGGTTTCACCCTCTCCGTTGGATGAGAACAAACATAGAACATCTAAAACCCTACGTCAAGCCCCTGTCGTTACCCACATTTGGAATTGCCGCAAGACAGGCAGGTCATGCAGCCTTCTTGGAAGGTCACCGCACGTTCCCCGCAGCGCCCACAGGCCTTCAGCCCCGACACATTGCCACGCCCGGCGATGGCTTCTGGCGCATGCAGGAACCCGGTATCCAACAGATGCTTTTCGATGATGCCGCCAATCGCCGCCAAAAGACTTGGCACATAACGGCCTTCCATCCACTGCCCACCACGCGGATCAAACACCGCCTTCAATTCCTCAACGACGAAGGAAACATCGCCCCCGCGCCGGAACACCGCCGAGATCATGCGCGTCAGCGCCACGGTCCAAGCATAATGCTCCATATTCTTGGAGTTGATGAAAATCTCAAAGGGCCTGCGCCGACCGTCCGTCTCCTGAATGTCATTGAGCGTGATGTAGATGGCATGGTCACTGTCCGGCCAGCGCAATTTGTAAGTAAAGCCCGGCAGCACGCCATGGCGTTCCAGCGGCGGCTTCATATAGACCACGCCGCCGGAAGCCTCCGGCACTTCGAGTGGCAACATGGGCTCTGCTGGCTTGGGGGCTTCGGCCACACTCAACACCGAGCCTGTAATGTCATTGGGCCGATAGGTGGTGCAGCCTTTCAGGCCCCGATCATAGGCCTCTTCATAGATCGCGCGGAAATCATCAAAGCTGATATTGGCCGGACAATTCACCGTCTTGGAGATCGACGAATCCACATGCTGCTGCACGGCGGCCTGCATGACCAGATGGGCGCGCGGGCTCAAGCTCTGAGCGGTTACAAAACAATCCGGCAAAGCCGCATCCGCACCCTTGATCTGGCGATAGAGGCTCACGGCATGGTCCTCCACCAGCTCGCGCTTATGGTTGCCATCCGGCATCAGCACTTTGCGCTCATAGGAAAGTGAAAATATGGGCTCAATGCCACTGGAAATATTGCCCGCATAAAGCGAGATCGTGCCCGTCGGTGCGATGGAGGTGAGTAGCGCATTGCGGATGCCATGCTCGGCAATGAGCTGGCGCAAAGGCTCGCCCAAATTTTGCACATGGCCCGATGCCAGATAGCCTTGCTTGTCAAAGAGTGGGAACGCCCCCTTTTCACGCGCCAAATCAACACTCGCGCGATAGGCTGCATCCTCAATGATCGCCATCCACTTGGCCGCCGCCGCAACCGCTTCTGGGCTGCCATAGGTAAGGCCCGTCATGACAAGCGCATCGGCCAGTCCCGTAAGCCCCAGCCCGATACGCCGCTTGGCGCGCGCTTCATGGGCTTGGGCTTCGAGTGGAAAGCGCGAGACATCCACCACATTGTCCATCATACGCACAGCCAAGGCCGTGATCTCGCGCAAATGCGCTTCATCCAGCGCCGCATCGGCCTCGAAAGGCCGTGTCACAAAACGCGCCAGATTGACCGAGCCCAAAAGGCAGGCACCATAAGGCGGTAGCGGCTGCTCACCACATGGATTCGTGGCGCTGATTGTCTCGCAATAGGAAAGATTATTGGCCTTGTTGATGCGATCGATGAAAATGACACCAGGCTCAGCCGCATCATAGGTGGCACGCATGATGCGATCCCACAGGGCGCGCGCCTTGATGGTGCGGTAAACGACACCTTCAAACACCAATTCCCAATCGCCATCCTGCTTGACCGCTTCCATGAAAGGATCGGTAACCAGCACAGACAGATTGAACATCCGCAGTCGCTTGGCGTCCTGCTTGACGACGATGAAATCTTCAATATCTGGATGATCACAGCGCATGGTGCCCATCATCGCCCCACGGCGCGAACCCGCCGACATGATGGTGCGGCACATGGCGTCCCACACATCCATGAAGCTCAAAGGCCCAGAAGCATCCGCTCCCACACCTTTCACACGCGCCCCGCGCGGGCGAAGCGTCGAAAAATCATGCCCGATGCCGCCGCCCTGCTGCATGGTCAGGGCCGCTTCCTTCAGCCCTTCAAAAATCCCATCGATGGAGTCGGCAAGCCGTCCCATCACAAAGCAGTTGAACAGCGTCACATTGCGCGCCGTTCCAGCTCCCGCCAGAATGCGGCCTGCGGGTAGGAATTTGTAATCTTCAAGCGCGTGATAAAATTTTTCCGCCCATGCCTTGCGCAAGGCTTCTGGCTCGGCTTCGGCCAAAGCATCCGCCACCCGCCGCCAACTGGCCGCCACATCGGTGTCCACCGCCGTGCCGTCAGCATTGCGGAAGCGATATTTCATATCCCAGATTTGCTGGGCGATAGGGGCAAGTGGGGTCATCGGAAAACTCTGCAATTCAGGCTTCAGGAGACGAAGCCTAGCAGCGCACGGGTTAAGAGTCGACCAATGTTCTTCTTTTGTACGCCCGGATCAGGCGCGCGCCTCCGCCACCAGCCGGGTGGTGGCTGCTTCCACTTCCTGCTCCAACCGTTTCTGGAATTCACGCCGGGGCAGGCCCGGCGGGATGGGCGGCAGGAATTCGAGAATCACCGTGCCGGGACGCCGGATCATGCGGCGGCGTGGCCAGAAATGGCCAGAATTGAGCGCAAAAGGCACGCAAGGCAGATCAAGCCCCAAATAAAGCGCAGCCGCCCCCGGCTTATATTCCGGCGGCGCATCCGGTGGCCTGCGGGTGCCTTCGGGAAAAATCACCACCTCGCGACCCGCCAAAGCCGCCTTGCGCGCCTGCCCGATAAGCCCCTTCAGGGCTTGTGGACCTGCCGATCGGTTCAGCGTGATCATGCGGAATTTGAGGGCAAACCATCCGAATAGCGGAATGAACGCAAGCTCGCGCTTGAGCACAATGGCAGGATCGCTGAGCACCGATACCAGCGCGAAAGTCTCCCAGGCCGATTGGTGCTTGCCTGCACACAAGCAGGCCCCCGCCACCAGATGCTCCTGCCCGCGCACTTCCATCGAAAGCCCGCAAATAACATCAAGCCACCACAGGCTTGCCCGCGCCCAGGCGCGCAGGCCCGCCATGGCCCATGCCCGTGGTGCCAGCAAAAGCCAGCTTCCAGCCACGAGGAACACCACCAGATTGACATAGAACACGATATTGAAGGCAACCGAGCGCAGCCTCACACCGAGACTGTCGCGGCTTAAGTCGGATTTAACCATGTTCACGCTTTACTCGGGCTGACATCCCGGCAACTCCACTCATCGACGATCCGGCAGTTTGCCACCTGCACCCGAATCAACAAAGGGCCATCCGCCTGTGACGATGATAGTGACCTGCCCTGTCTGTGCAACGCGCCAGCAATCGGGCACCCCGGCCTGCGCCAATTGCGGGGCGGCTTGGATCGATGGCACCTCGCGCGAAATCATCAGGCTTGCCCCACAACAGGCCGAAACCATCCCCTTTATTGATGCCGATCTGGAAGTAACACGCCTTGCCCGCGCGGCTCGCAACAGCACCGAACAGGCCAAGGCCGCAAAGCTTCGCACGCGGCGCGAATTGCGCGCCTTCGCAGCCCTAGCCTTTGCCGTCACCCTGCCCATCGCCATGCTGTTCATAAGCCCCGAGCGCGTGGTGGCAATCGTTCCCGGCATGGCCGATGTCTATGGCAAGCTGGGGCTTGCCATCAATCTGCGTGGCCTTGCCTTCCGCGATGTGAAACCGCAGCTCATGGATGCCGATGGCACCCGGGTTTTTGCCGTGCGCGGGCTTGTGGAAAATGTGAGCGATACCGAGCGGCGCATTCCCGCCATCCGCTTTGCCCTTTTTGCCGATGGCCGAGAAATTTACACTTGGAACCTGCCTGCCACCTCTCGCGCGCTCAAACCGGGCGAATCAACAAATTTTCTGACGCGCCTTGCCGCGCCGCCGGAAAACGCGGATGACCTTGAAATCCGATTTGCCCGCGACGATGAAATCAGCTCAAATGCCGCACCATGACAACACAGTTCATCAATGGATACCGCATCGACGTGCTGTTCAGCGCGCAGATGATCGCCGAGCGCGTTGAAACGCTTGCCACCCAAATTGCCGCTGCGAAGCCGGAACGCCTGCTGGTCGTTCCCGTGCTGAAAGGCAGCTTCGTGTTTGCCGCCGATCTCATGCGCGCCTTCCATAATGCAGCCCTTTCCCCGGAAGTCGATTTCATGATGCTCGCCAGCTATCGCGACAAGACCGTCTCCTCCGGCCAGGTCGAAATCCTGCGCGACATTGAAACCGATGTGCGCGGACGCGATGTGCTGATCATCGACGATATTTTGGAATCAGGTCGAACCCTCGCCTTTGCCAAGGATCTTCTCATCGCGCGCGGGGCCCGGCGCGTCATGGTGGCGGTGCTGCTCGACAAGCCGAAAAAGCGCGTGGCTGACATTCAGGCCGATTTTGCCGGATTCGAATGCCCCGAATTATTCGTTGTGGGCTATGGCATGGACATGGCCCATGCCTTCCGCGAATTGCCCTTTGTCGGCCACGTGGTTCAGTAAGCGGCTTAGGTCAGTAAAGCCCACGCAAGAGTCGTTCAAAATAATCGCGCTCCAACGCCTCTAGATCCGGCTTACCACTGCGTCGGCGCAGCTCATCAAGAATGCGCCGGGCGGTTTGGCCGGGCGCTTCACCCGGAACCATATTTTGACCCGGACCATATTGCGAGCCTTGCGAAGCGCGCGGCCGACCGAGTGGATCTTCTGAGCCATCTGTCCCCGCCTGCGCGGGCTGGCCGGGCTCGCCTGGCTCATCCCCCATCATTTGGCCCGCCACTTCATCAAAACTTTCGCGCAAAGCCTCCAGTGCCTGCTGCTGATTGGCCAAAGCGGAATTGCGGTCGGGTGCTTGCAGGGCCTCACCGGCTCCTTGCATCTGTTCTTGCGCGCGCTGGAGGCCTTCCGGCACCGCCATGCCCCCATCGCCCAAGCGGTCCATCAATTCTGAAAGACTTTTGCCCAACTTGCCTTGCTCCCCGGCAAGATTGGGGTCTGCCGCTTGACCGCCTTGCGACATGCGGAAAGTGCGATCCATCAATTGCTGCTGCTCGCGCATGAGCTTGCCGAATTCACGCAGCAAGGACGGATCACGATTGCCCCCCGCTTGCGCTTGGCCCATCTGCAAATTCTTCAGAATCTGATCAAGCTCCGCCAGCATATCGAGCGCCTTGTCGGCCGCCCCTTGCTCGGAAAGCGCCTGCATTTCATCGAGCATTTTCGCAAGCTCCTGCGGCGTCACATTGCGCTGAGGCTTGCCGTCAGAAGGCTGGGCGGGCAATTCCCCGCGCTTTGCGGCATCCGCCATGGCGGCCAAATATGCCGCCATCGCCGCTTTCAGATCCTCCACAAGCTTCTCAATTTCGGGGCCGGTGGCACCTTGGCTCAGCGCATCTTCCAAGGCTTTGCGCGCAGCATCAAGCCCGGCGCGCGCATCGGTGAAATTGCCACCATCCAGTGCCACGGCCAGATTCCACAAATCCTCCGCAGCTTGCTCAACAGCCGCATAATCCGTCGCGCGATAGATTTTGCGCGTGATGGATTTAAGCTCCAAATATCGGCCCGACGGGTCAAGCATGCCTTGCGGCCAGATGGTCAACGCATCCAGTGTCGCCACAACGCGCGGCATATCTTGCGTGTCGCGTAATAGAAATTGGCGCTGCTCGGCCAGAGCCTGCGAAATAGCGCGTAAGAATTTACGTTCCGGCAATGGGAAAGTGATTCGGTTGCTCACACCCATCTGGTTCGCGCCATCACGCACTTCCACCCAAGCTTCCACCGAAAGCCCCGCCCAAGGGTGCTGGGTCAAATCAGCCGAAGCCTTGCCTGTAGCGTCACGCGGATAGGCAGATGAAAGCGCCACCGCCACTTCCGGCGGCTTGGCCAAAAACGCGCCATCTCCAGAAATGCCTTCGCCATCCGCCTGTTCATCCGCCAACGCAAAGTGAAGGGTAAGACTCTTGACGCCATAATCATCCGAAACCGCATAAGGCAGGTTGAGCTGGCCCGTCTTGGTTACTTGCGGCAAATCCGGCAGGCTTGCGCTGGGCAGCTGATCGGGAATGACCTGAAAATTCCACGCACCCATTTCACGCCAGCCATCCGAAAGTGTGAGCTTGCCATCGCTTTGCACTTCAAACCGCGCCTCAAGGCTTGCCGATGCGGCTTCCAACGCGATCGGCTTTGGTGCGTCTTGCGGCCCAAACTGCAATTGGGCTTGGCGCGCGCCTGCAATGCGTAACAGAACCGTTGATCCAACCGGCACCGCGATAGGTTCTGTCGCAGCAATCACCTCGCCCTTGGCAAGAAGCAAGGGCGGCTTGTTGGTATAGGCTGGCGGCGTTACCCAACCGTCCACTTGCAGGCCTTGCGATGCGCCATAAATCTGCGGCAGCGAGGCAACAAACACCCCCGGCCCACCACGCAACACAAATGCCACCACCAGCAAAAGCATCAGCGCGTTGCGCAGCGCAAATGGGTCACGCTTGGCAAAATCAATATGCGGGCGCGCCAAGCGCACACGCGAAATTTCCAGCCCCATGCGCGCCTGATGCGCCGCCCATAGCGAAGGCTCGCCCACCGCAAGCCTGTCGCGCAGGGCGGTGAGCGGGTGGAACGATAAGCCGGATTCGCGCTCCAACCGCGCCACCGCTGCGGCCGCATCCGGCAAGCGGAAATGCCGCGCGTTCCACAAGCCTACGGCCATGCCACCAAATGCAACAAGCCAGAAACCCGCCCGGCCCAAAGGTGCCAAAGAGGCCACCATGCCAGTCAGTATGAAAAAGGCGGCAACACCCGCCGCCATCAGCGGCCAGAACAAAGCCTCAGCCGCCCGTTCCGTGGTCATCACCAGACGGGCAGCCCCTATCTTGCGCGAAATCAATCGGCCGGTTTGCGGCATCCGCTCACTCCGCAGAGACGTTCAAGCCAACCATGCGCCGCTTTGCCCCGCCTGACCAGTGTGCAAAGCCACCCCCGGTTGCCATTTCCGCAATTCAGGCTTCAACCCTGCCAAGGTGCCAATCGATCACGCCCGATCAAATCTTCGTAAGTTTGGCGCGGGCGCACAATCGCATAGCGATTGGCCTTCACCAGCACTTCCGGGATGAGCGGGCGCGAATTATAGGTTCCCGCCTGCACAGCCCCATAAGCCCCCGCCGTCATAATGGCGATGAGATCACCCTGATCCAAGGGCGGCAGATCACGCCCGCGCGCCATGAAATCGCCCGTTTCACAAACAGGCCCCACCACATCCACAGTCTCGGTCACACTACCATCGGCAGGCGCGACGACGGGCACAATGTCATGCCATGCGCCATAGAGTGTTGGCCGGATGAGATCATTCATCGCAGCATCCACGATGCAGAATTTCTGCGCCTCACCCTGCTTCATATAGATAACGCGCGACACCAGAATACCAGCATTGCCGACAATAAGGCGGCCCGGTTCCAGCATGATCTTGACCCCTAAAGGCCCCAGCACGCGGCGGATAATATGGGCATATTCATCCGGATGCGGCGGCACTTCATTGCCATGGCGATAAGGCACACCCAATCCGCCACCCACATCGGCATGGCGAATATTGTGGCCTTGCGCGCGCAAGCGACCAATAACATCCGCCATCAGCTTGAAGGCCGCTTCGAAAGGTTCAAGCTTGGTGATCTGGCTGCCAATATGCATATCAACACCCGTCACCTCAATGCCGGGAAGGCTTGCGGCTTTGGCATAGATTTCTTCCGCCCGCCCGAAAGCGATGCCGAATTTATTGTCGGCCTTGCCGGTGGTGATCTTCTCATGCGTTTGCGCATCCACATCCGGATTGATGCGAATGGACACGCAGGCTCGCAAGCCCATGCGGTGCGCGACAGAGCTTAACAATTCAAGCTCAGGCTCGCTTTCCACATTGAAGCAGGCAATGGCCTCTTGCAGCGCATAACTCATCTCACGCGCGGTCTTGCCAACCCCGGAAAAAACAATGCGCGATGCCGGAATGCCAGCCGCCAACGCCCGCCGCAATTCGCCTTCGGATACAACATCGATCCCGGCCCCCATCGCCCCCAAGGTCTTGATGACGGCCTGATTGGAATTGGCCTTCATGGAATAGCAGATGAGGTGATCCTGGCCCGCAAAGGCCTTGGTGAACACGCGCACATGATGTTCCAGCGTTTCGGAGGAATAGACATAAAAGGGCGTGCCCACCTCATCGGCGAGCATTTTCAGGTCCACATCCTCGGCATGCAGCACGCCGTCGCGGTAAGCAAAATGATGCATGAATATGCCTTAGAGCAACTTGTCGAGAAGGATGGTTTGATCAGATGGCTGGTTGGCAGCCCCCTTGGGGGCTTCCAATGTCCCGCGCTTACCACAGGCCGATAACAGGCCCGCAACCAGCAGCATGGCGATGATGAGATGGCTCTGTTTCATGGGGCGATTTGTTTCCTGTTTCTGGAATAGGCTTTTACAGCAAGCGCGCAGCTCAAGAAAGAAGCTTCAACCAACGCTGGGCTTGGCGTTTCACATTGGCAGGTGCGGTTCCACCAAGGCTCTTGCGGGCCGCAACCGAGGCTTCCACCGTAATGGCCTTGAATATATCCTTGGTAATGCCGGTGTGAACCTTCTGCATCTCGGCAAGGCTCAGACCTTCCAAATCCGTGCCCTTCTTTTCAGCCAAAGCCACAAGGGTTCCCGTCACATGATGGGCCTCGCGGAAGGCAAGGCCAAGCTGGGTGACAAGCCAATCAGCCAAATCCGTGGCGGTGGCAAAGCCACGCGAAGCCGCCGCGCGCATGCGCGCCTCATCCGCCGTCAGATCCGAAACCATGCCCTCCATCGCGGCAATGGCCAGCGACAGGCTGGAAATGGCGTCAAACACCGGTTCCTTATCTTCCTGCATGTCTTTGGAATAGGTGAGCGGCAAGCCCTTCATGACCACGGTGAGCGCCGTGAAGGCCCCCAAAATCCGCCCCGGCTTGGCGCGCACGAGTTCGGCTGCATCCGGGTTGCGCTTTTGCGGCATGATGGACGAGCCTGTCGTGAACTTGTCCGAAAGCTTCACAAAACCAAATTGTGCCGTCATCCACAGCACCATTTCTTCGGCCAACCGCGACAAATGCGTCGCACAGATGGTGGAAGCGGCCAGCACTTCAAGCGCAAAATCGCGGTCGGAAACCGCATCGAGCGAATTACGCATGGGAGCGGCAAAGCCTAGCTCTTTGGCCGTCATGTCCCGATCAATCGGATAAGGCGTGCCCGCCAAGGCCGCCGCCCCCAGCGGGCTTTCATTCATGCGCGCAATCGCATCGCGGAACCTTCCCCGATCGCGTGAAACCATTTCGACATAGGCCAGCAAATGATGGCCGAAGGTGATGGGCTGGGCGGTTTGCAAATGCGTAAAGCCGGGCATGATGGTGGCGGCATGTTTCAGCGCCTGTTGCGCCAGCGCCTTTTGCAATCCGGCCAAGGCCAGTTCCAGGTCCCCCGCCGCTTCGCGTACATAAAGCCTAAAATCCACCGCCACCTGATCATTGCGCGAACGCGCCGTGTGCAAACGCCCGGCAGCAGGCCCGATGAGATCCTTCAGGCGCGATTCCACGTTCATATGGATATCTTCCAAAGCTCGCGAGAACTTGAATTTGCCCGCCCGGATTTCCACCTCGATCTCATCAAGTCCTTTCAGGATGGCACTTGCATCCTTTTTGGAAATGATGCCCTTGGCGGCCAGCATGCGGGCATGGGCTTTCGAGCCCAAAATGTCTTGGGCGAAAAGTTTCTGGTCAAAGCCGATGGAAGCGTTGATTTCTTCCATGATCTGGGCGGGTCCGGATTGAAACCGCCCACCCCACATCTTGTTGGCCATTTGAATGCGCCCCGCACGCCTTTGGAGATAGTTGAATGAAAATCTGGATTTGGCGGCTCATCCCCACTTGTTTCGCCGCCCTTGTTCTGATGGGCATTTACCTGACTTTACCGCCCTCTGGCAATGCGCCAGCCCCCGCACCGGGGGCCAAGGGGCTAGCCGCCTTCGTGATGCACCCTAAACCCAAGCCGCTGCCAGCCCTGTCCTTCACCGACGGACAAGGCAAGCCCCTCACCTTGGGCGACTTCAAGGGCCGCACGGTGCTGCTCAATCTCTGGGCCACTTGGTGCGCGCCCTGCCGCAAGGAAATGCCGGATTTGGCGCGCTTGCAGACCCTGCTGGGAGGAGCCAATTTCGAGGTGGTGGCTGTCAGCATCGACCGCAAAGGGTCCGAAGCCTCCGCCGCATTTTTGCAAGAAACCGGGGCCGACAGTCTCAAGCTCTATC
>CAJBCQ010000210.1 GCA_903951595.1 uncultured Hyphomicrobiales bacterium
CCAAGCATATACATCCTGAAACAGATGGCGGTGGACGGCGAAAAAATGGTTGACGGATAGATGGCCAGCTGGAAGCGGCTCGCCAAAACGCTCGGTCGTCATGGCTAATTCAAAAAGGCGCAGATCGTCTTCATCAGTATGGTCCTGAAAATTGATCAGAACCTGCGTGTCAGGATAGCAATAAGGATCATCCGGAATTCTTGCCATATTTCCCGATCAGCAGTTGACGGCGGGCGGCGGGACTCAGGCCGTTCATGTCCATCGTCGCGAAGGTGCGGCGCATTTCATCTGTCATGTGAAGGCCTTCAACCCGGCTGATATGCAAGGACGCTTCGCGGCCGATGGTCAGGCGTTCTTCAGTTTTGCTTTTTCGAGCTGTTTTGTTCGGCATGCGTGAAACCCTAACACATTCATCAAAGCGGAGCCAGACGGCTGTAGGTGCGGCGGGAATAAGCGAGGGTTGGGGTTTGGGAATGGTGGGCTTTCACCACGCGGCCGATGAAGATGCGGTGGGTGCCAGCATCCACCGTCTCCTGCAGGGTGCATTCGAAGGCGGCGGGGGCATCTGGCACCAAGAGCAGGCCCGTCAAGCCTGGCGCCCAGTTTTGGGCTTCCAGGGCTGCGGTTTTGGCGCTGGCGTCGCGGCCTGCGAAAATGTTGGCGAGTGGCTGGTGGGCCTCGCCCAGCAGATTGACGCAGAACTGGGCGTTGGCGGTGATGGGTTCCACCGCCGCACTTTTGCGGTTCACGCAGATGAGCACCAAGGGCGGGTCTGCCGAGACGGAGGTGAAGGCGCTGACCGTGATGCCGGCCCTGCCCGCTTTACCATCTGTTACCACCACGGTAACGCCCGTTGCGGCCATCGCCATCGCGTCCACGAAGCTTTGCGTGGATTCCGAAGCGATGCTGCTGTGGGCCGGGTTTACGGCGCGGGGGTCGTTCATATGGGTAATCATCCTTAAAATACAGGGGCGGACACTAGACCGCCATGCGGGTCGTTGCAAATGCGAGGGCCGCCACTAGACTGGCCTAAAACGACGCAAAACATGGAATAGATCATGATCCCGGATACACCCCAGCCCGTCAAGCTTGCCGATTACGCCCCGCCCATGTGGCTGGTGGATGCGGTGGAATTGACCGTGACGCTTCAACCCGATGCCACGCGCGTTCTGGCGCGGCTGGATCTGCGGCCCAATTCGGCTGCCAAGTCCGGGCCGCTTCTGCTGAATGGCGAGAAGCTGGAATTGGTGGCCGTGATGCTCAATGGCAAGCCGCTGGCTGCTTCAGCCTATGTGCTGAGCGGTGACATGCTGACCATCGCGGATATGCCCAGCCAAAGTTGCATTTTACAGATCGAAACCCGGCTGAACCCGGCCGCCAATACCGAGCTTTCCGGGCTATACCGATCCAACGGCATGTATTGCACGCAATGCGAGGCCGAAGGTTTCCGGCGCATCACCTATTTTCCAGACAGGCCGGATGTGCTGTCGCGATACCGCGTTCGCATTGAGGCGGATAAGGCGGCCAACCCTGTGCTGCTTTCCAATGGCAATCTGGTTGAAACGGGCGCGATGGAAGGCGGATGGCATTATGCGGTGTGGCAAGACCCGTTCCCCAAGCCCAGCTATCTATTCGCGCTGGTGGCGGGGGATTTGGCTTGTGTGACGGATCATTTCACCACCAAGGGCGGGCGCAAGGTAGAGCTGCGGATTTACACCGAGCATGGCAAGCAGGATCGCTGCCAATGGGCGATGGAAAGCCTGAAGCGTTCCATGACATGGGATGAGCAAGCCTTTGGGCGCGAATATGATCTCGACATCTTCATGATCGTGGCCGTTTCGGATTTCAACATGGGGGCGATGGAGAATAAGGGGCTTAATATCTTCAACGACAAATACATTCTGGCATTGCCGGAAACCGCCACGGACACCGATTTCGCGCAGATTGAGGCCATCATCGCGCATGAATATTTCCATAATTGGACGGGCAATCGCATCACCTGCCGCGATTGGTTCCAGCTTTGCCTGAAGGAAGGTTTGACGGTTTTCCGCGATCAGGAATTTTCTAGCGATTTACGCTCGCGCGGTGTGAAGCGCATTCAGGATGTGCGGACCCTTCGCATGCAGCAATTTCCCGAAGATGGCGGGCCGCTGTCGCACCCCGTGCGGCCTTCGACCTATGTGGAGATC
>CAJBCQ010000211.1 GCA_903951595.1 uncultured Hyphomicrobiales bacterium
CGCACCCGTCTGCTGATCCGGTACCGTGACCCTTCCGCCCTGGGCCATCACGCTTCTGATCATCGGTGCATTCGCACCGCTAGAATATTTCTTCCCACGCATCACAGGCCGCCCCTCCATCAAGGGCCGCCTTGTGGCCGTTATGGTTATCGGTGCCATCAGCTTGGTCACGCTGTCGCTGCTCAATGGGCAGCTCCAGCAGGTACTGGTGCCGCTGTTCCTGCAAATCAAATTGTTCAGCCTGTCGAAACTCGAAATACCCTCGCCGCTTCTGTTCCTCGCGGGCTTTCTGCTGATCGATCTCATCCAATATACCATGCATCTGGTCAGCCATAAGGTGACGGTTCTGTGGCGCATGCATGCCATCCACCATGCCGATGAGCATGTGACCGCAGCCTCCAGCCTATTGCATCATCCGCTGGAGTTAATTGTCGCCTATGGCATGATCCTATGCCTTTACGTGATCCTCGGCATCCCCATCCTCATTATCGCCATCTATGGTCTTGTGAACGCCGTTCACAGCGTGTTCTGCCACGCCAATATCGCGCTACCCGCCAAGCTCGATACCGCCCTGCGGCTTTTGATCGTCACACCCGACATGCACCGCACCCACCATTCCATCCGCATGGATGAGGGCAATTCAAATTTTGGCCAGGTATTCACCATCTGGGACCGCCTGTTCGGCACCTATGTCGCCCACCCAACCACCGGGGAATCAGCCCTCATCATGGGCCTTCCCGAAGGCGAAAAGCCAAAGACCTTCAGCTTCTCCGGCCTGCTCTTGCTACCCTTCGCGCGCCGCTGAGACCTGCTCAACCCGCTTGCCCGAACCGCCCCGCTGATCTAAAGCTTTTTCACGCAATCAGCCCGCGAAATGGAATCGGACCATGGCCAAATACGACTGCACCAAATGCCCGGGCTATTGCTGCTCCTACCCCGCCATCATCGTGACCAAGCGTGACAGCGAACGCATGGCCAAATATTTCGGCATGACGGTGGAGGCGATGGAGAAAAAATATATCCGCTCAGCCTATGGCTTTTCGCGCATCATGAAGCGCAAGAAAGACAAATACTTCAACAAAATATGCCAATTCTTCGACACCGAAGCCCGCCGCTGCACCATTTATGAAGCCCGCCCCGCAGGCTGCCGCGAATATCCCGGCAAGGGAAGCTGCGGCTATTACGACTTCCTGACCTTCGAGCGCGACGCCCAAAACGACAAGAATTACGTCTCCACCACGCATCACGAAGATTGAAAACCCCCGTTGCCCGCGTTCCCGTTTTGGCCTAACCACTTCCCATCATGGCTGAAAAGAAAAACGTCATCTCCATCCAGGGCGCGCGCGAGCATAACCTGAAGAATGTCTCGATCGAGCTTCCGCGCGATAAGCTCATCGTGTTCACCGGCCTTTCGGGCTCCGGCAAAAGCTCGCTCGCCTTCGACACCATCTATGCCGAAGGCCAGCGCCGCTATGTCGAAAGCCTGTCGGCCTATGCCCGCCAATTCCTCGAAATGATGCAAAAGCCGGATGTGGACCAGATCGACGGTCTTTCCCCCGCCATCTCCATCGAGCAGAAAACAACCAGCCGCAACCCGCGCTCCACTGTCGGCACCGTTACCGAAATCTACGATTACCTGCGCCTGCTTTATGCCCGCGTTGGCGTGGCCTATTCGCCCGCCACGGGCCTTCCCATCGAAAGCCAAACCGTCACCCAAATGGTGGACCGCACGCTGGCCATGCCCGAAGGCACCCGCCTTTATCTGCTCGCCCCCATCGTGCGCGGGCGCAAAGGTGAATACAAAAAGGAACTGGCCGAGCTGCAAAAAAAGGGCTTCCAGCGCGTGAAAGTGGACGGCAAATTCCACGAGATCGACTCTGTTCCAGCCCTCGACAAGAAATTCAAGCACGACATCGACGTTGTGGTAGACCGCATCGTGGTGCGCCCCGACATGGCAACACGGCTTGCCGACAGTTTCGAAACAGCCCTCAAACTGGCCGATGGCCTAGCCATCGCCGAATTCACCGACAAGCCCCTTCCCGCTTCCGAGCAAACCGGTGAAAGCGCCAATAAATCCAAGAACGACACGCATGAGCGCGTCATCTTCTCACAGAAATTCGCCTGCCCCGTTTCCGGCTTCACCATTGATGAAGTCGAACCACGCCTGTTCTCCTTCAACAACCCCTTCGGTGCCTGCCCCGTTTGTGACGGACTGGGCACAGAACTGAAATTCGAGCCCGAACTGGTGGTGCCCGACACTTCGCTCTCCTTGCGTGACGGTGCCGTGGTGCCGTGGTCGAAAACAGGGGCCACCTCACCCTATTACATGCAAACACTCGAAAGCCTCGCCAAACACTATAAGGCCTCAATGGTGAAGCCGTGGAGCGAATTGCCCAAGGCCTTCCGCGATAAGGTTCTGTTCGGCACAGGCGAAGAAGAAGTCACCGTCACCTATGATGACGGGGTTCGCACTTATAAAACCAAGAAACCTTTCGAAGGTGTCATCGGCAATATCGAACGCCGCTGGCGCGAAACCGAAAGCACTTGGATGCGCGAGGAGCTGTCGCGCTATCAGTCCGACCATTTATGCCAAGCCTGCGGTGGCTACCGCTTGAAGCCGCAAGCCTTGGCGGTGAAGATCGACAAGCTGCATGTTGGCGAAGTCTGCGAAATGTCCATCCGTCAAGCGCGCGATTGGTTTGAGGCATTGGGCAAGAAGCTCAAAGCCAAGGACAAGGAAATTGCTGCGCGTATTTTGAAGGAAATTCGCGACAGGCTCAAATTCCTCGTGGATGTCGGCTTGGATTATCTATCGCTATCACGCAATTCCGGCACGCTCTCAGGTGGCGAAAGCCAGCGCATCCGCTTGGCCTCTCAAATCGGCTCTGGCCTCACAGGCGTGCTTTATGTGCTGGACGAACCCTCGATCGGCCTGCACCAGCGCGACAATGAACGCCTGCTCGAAACCCTCGTCCATCTGCGCGATATCGGCAACACGGTGATCGTGGTGGAGCATGATGAGGACGCGATCCGCTTGGCCGATCACATGGTCGATGTTGGCCCCGGTGCCGGGGTGCATGGCGGCCATATCGTGGCACAAGGCACACCCGCTGAGGTGATGGCGAACCCCAAATCCCTCACCGGCCAATATCTCACCGGCGCGCAACACGTGCCACTTCCCGCCAAACGCCGCAAGCCAGACCCCAAGCGACGCATCAAGGTAACCGGAGCGCGCGCCAACAATCTGAAAAACGTCACCGCCGAAATTCCGCTGGGCGTTTTCACTTGCGTCACGGGCGTTTCCGGCGGCGGCAAATCAACCCTGCTCATTGATACGGTTTACAAAGCCGCCGCGCGCAAGCTCATGGGCACGCGCGAAGCCCCCGCCGAACATGATAAAATCGAAGGGCTGGAACTGCTCGACAAAATCATCGACATCGACCAAAGCCCCATCGGCCGCACACCACGCTCAAACCCCGCCACCTATACAGGCGCATTCACCCCCATCCGCGATTGGTTCGCCGGCTTGCCGGAAGCCAAAGCGCGCGGCTATGAACCCGGCCGCTTCTCCTTCAACGTCAAAGGCGGTCGCTGCGAAGCCTGCCAAGGCGATGGCGTCATCAAGATCGAGATGCACTTCTTGCCGGATGTCTATGTCACCTGTGATGAATGCCACGGCAAACGCTATAATCGCGAAACGCTGGACATCAAATTCAAGGACAAATCCATCGCCGATGTGTTGGATATGACCGTCACCGAAGGCGCGGAATTCTTCCGTGCCGTGCCCTCCGTGCGCGATAAAATGACAACACTGGAACAGGTGGGCTTGGGCTATATCCACATCGGCCAGCAGGCAACCACCCTTTCCGGCGGCGAAGCCCAGCGCGTGAAACTCGCCAAGGAACTATCTAAACGCGCCACCGGCCGCACGCTCTATCTCCTCGACGAACCCACCACGGGCCTGCATTTCCACGACGTGAAGAAACTCCTCGAAGTGCTGCATGAGCTGGTCGATCAAGGCAACACCGTCGTCGTCATCGAACACAATCTCGAAGTCATCAAAACCGCCGACTGGGTGCTGGACTTAGGCCCAGAAGGCGGCGATGGCGGCGGCGAAGTGGTGTTCGCCGGAACCCCAGAAGATTGCGTGAAGGAACCCCGCAGCTATACGGGGAAATTCCTCAAGGATGTCCTGAAGCGGGGCAAGAAGAAGGCGGCGGAGTAGCCGGAAGCCAGCCCCCTCACAACCACCCCTTCGCGCGGAAATAAAAATACGGCAGCACCGCCGAAAGCACCATCAGCCCCAGCGCCAGCGGGTATCCGAACCACAGCGACAGTTCTGGCATGAACTGGAAATTCATCCCATAAATGCTCGCCACCAAAGTTGGCGGCAGGAACACGACGGCGGCGACGGAAAAGATCTTGATAATGCCGTTCTGTTCAATAGAAATCATGCCCAACACCGCATCGAGCAGGAATGAAATCTTGCCGCTCAAAAATGTCGAATGGTCCGCCAGTGATTGGATGTCGCGCTGTAGCGTTTTCAGCCGCACGCGGTCTTCCTTCACTTCCTGCCGCTGGTCGATGACGGCGGAAAAAAACGCCACCAGCCTGCCAATGCTCATCAAACTTTCGCGCATTTTGGAGGTGAAATCGCCCTCCTCGCCCACCTTGATCAGCAATTCCTGAAACGGCTTGGTACGCTGACGCCGCCCGCGTGAGCGTTCGAATACCTGCAAGCTTGTCTCGTCAATGGTGCGGCCCACCGCCTCCAAATGATCAGCCGCCCGATCCACAATGGCTTCGAGCAGGCTGAGGAAGATGCCCTCCCCATCCGTCGGGCACTGCCCTGGCTTCTGCATGCGGCGGATGAAAATGGGAAATGCCCGCGGCTCCGAATAGCGCACCGTCACCAACTGGCTACCACGCAGAATGAAAGTCACGGGTGCCGCTTCTGGCCGCTCGTCATCCAGCCCCCGCTTGATCAGCGTGGCCGTCATGAAAGTGGCACCATCTTCCTGATAAAGGCGGCTCGAAGCCTCAATCTCGGCCAGTTCCTCGCGGGTGGGAATGTCGATGGTGAGGCTCTCCTCCACCAAGTTTTCCTCCAGCCGCTTGGGGCTGTTGAGGTCTATCCACACCGCCCCTTCCGGCACCTGCGTCTGGATGGGGGCCTGCGGGTCTGGCGAAAGATCCGTGAGACGGCCTTCCTGAACCCCAAAAACCTGCAACATGGCAACCCTCCCCATCCCCTCAGGACAAGGCCAGCCATGCCACCGCCGTCAATTCCAGTCGAGAACAATCTTGCCGGAGGAACCCTGCTTCATCAGCTCAAACCCGCGCGCAAAATCAGCAACCGGCAGCCTGTGGGTGATGACACTGCGCACATCCAGCCCAGATTGCAGCATGGCAATCATCTTGTACCAAGTCTCGAACATCTCGCGCCCATAAATGCCCTTGATGGTCAGCGCCTTGAAAATCACCCGGCTCCAGTCAACCGGCGTTTTTCCCGTGGGTATGCCCAGCATGGCGATCTTGCCGCCCATGATCACATTCTCCACCATCTGCTCGAAAGCCTTGGGCGCGCCGGACATTTCAAGCCCGATATCGAAGCCTTCCTTCATGCCCAGCTTATCCATGACAGAGCGCAAATCTTCCTCCGCCACATTCACCGTCACCGCATCGGCCACCTTGGCGCATAATTCCAAGCGATAGGGGTTCACATCCGTAATGACGACATGGCGCGCGCCCACATGGCGGCACACGGCAGCTGCCATGATGCCGATGGGGCCAGCACCCGTGATCAGCACATCCTCACCCACCAGATCAAACGACAAGGCCGTATGCACCGCATTGCCCAGCGGGTCCAAAATGGCCCCGATCTCATCATCAATCTCTTCAGGCAGATGAATGGCATTGAAGGCCGGAATTTTGAGATAGTCGGCAAAGGCTCCCGGCACATTCACGCCGATGCCCTTAGTTTCCGGGTCTAAGTGAAAATGCCCCGCCCGCGCCATGCGGCTTTTCATGCCGATGAGATGGCCTTCACCCGAAACCCGGTCGCCCACCTTCACGGTTCGCACATGGCTGCCCACATCCACCACACGGCCCGCAAATTCATGGCCCACCACCATCGGCACGGGGATGGTTTTCTGCGCCCAATCATCCCAATTCCAGATGTGAACATCCGTGCCGCAAATGCCGGTTTTCTTCACTTCAATCAGAATATCATCCGGCCCCAATTCAGGCTTAGGCTCATCGCGCAACACCAAGCCGACAGCCGCTTGCGCCTTCACCAATGCACGCATGATCAACCTCCGATAATGCCGAGCGCACGCCCAGCCTTGATAAAAGCGGCAGATGCCACGTCAATATCTTGCCCCGTCAACGCCGCCGACATTTGCGTGCGAATGCGCGCTTTACCCTGCGGCACCACAGGAAAGAAGAACCCGGTAACATAGATGCCATCGGCATAAAGCGCCTGCGCCATTTTCTGCGCCAGCCCTGCATCCC
Organism: uncultured Hyphomicrobiales bacterium; assembly: GCA_903951595.1. Taxonomy (GTDB): domain Bacteria; phylum Pseudomonadota; class Alphaproteobacteria; order Rhizobiales; family Aestuariivirgaceae; genus CABJBCQ01. The sequence goes on from CAJBCQ010000211.1 coordinate 6,514, forward strand.
CAAGCATCACAGGAATAATCGCATGCTCACCCGGCAGCAAGTCAAACCCCGCCGCCGCCATCGCGCCCCGGAACCGCTTGGCATTGTCAAAAATTCGCGCCCGCAAATCATCCCCAGCCTCAGCCAAATCAATGGCCTTCAGCGAAGCCGCCACAATGGGCGGCGGCAGGGCGTTGGAAAACAAATAGGGCCTAGACCGCTGGCGCATCAAATCCACAATGGGTTTCGCCGCCGCGATATATCCGCCCGCAGATCCCCCCAGCGCCTTGCCCAGCGTGCCGGTAAGAATATCCACCTTCACCCCCGCCCGCGCAGGCGTTCCCCGCCCCTGTGGCCCGATAAAGCCCGTGGCGTGGCAATCATCCACCATGATGAGCGCGCCATATTGATCGGCAAGCTTTCGGATGCTCACGAGATCGGCAAAATACCCATCCATCGAAAACACGCCATCGGTCACAATCACCATCCGGCGCGCACCATCGGCCTTGGCGGCCTTCAACTGCGTCTCCAGCTCGTTCATATCATTATTGGCGTAACGATATCGCTTGGCCTTGGAAAGCCTTATGCCGTCAATGATGGAAGCATGGTTCAGCGCGTCCGAAATAATGGCGTCTTTTTCGCCAAAAAGCGGCTCGAAAACCCCGCCATTGGCGTCAAAACAGGCGGCATAAAGAATCGAATCCTCCATCCCCAGATAATCGGCAATCCGCGCTTCCAAACGCGCATGCAAATCCGAGGTGCCGCAGATGAAGCGCACCGACGCCATGCCCAGCCCATGGCTTTCCAACGCCTCGCGCGCAGCTTCCAAAAGGGCCGGATGGTCCGCCAAGCCCAGATAATTATTGGCGCAAAGGTTCAAGACCTCACGCGCGCTGCCGTTCACCGCAACCTGCACATGGCCAGACTGCGGGGAAAGAATAGGTCGCTCTGTTTTCCAGAGGTTCTGGGCACGGATGGCATCAAGCTCGGCGGCAAGTTCGGTCAGGATTTGGGTCATGGGCTCAACTAGTCACAGAATTGTGGGCGGGTGAAGGCGGTGAGCCAAAGTAAACACTCTTGGAAGCCCCTGCAAACAGGGCTAAAGCCTGCCCATGGAACTCGCTGACCTCAGCCACATGCCGCCGGGCCGTCTTTTGGGGCTGGACCTTGGCACCAAAACCATCGGCATTGCGGTGTCAGATGTAACGCGCCGCATCGCCACACCCTTACGCACCATCAAGCGCACCAAATTCACCGTGGATGCCGCCGATCTGGTGCAGCTGGCAGAATCGGAAAAGGCGCTCGCCTTCGTGCTGGGCTTGCCGATCAACATGGACGGCACCGAAGGCCCGCGCTGCCAATCCACCCGCGCCTTTGCCCGCAATCTGGAAAAGCTCACCCCCGTGCCTATCCTGTTCTGGGATGAACGCCTCTCCACCGCCGCCGTGCAGCGCATGTTGATCGCCGATGATCGCAGCCGCGCCCAGCGCGCCGAACTGGTAGACAAACTCGCCGCCGCCTACATCCTGCAAGGCGCACTGGATAGGCTCGCCCAATTATGACCAGCTTTGAAGTGCTGCTGCCCGTTTTCCTGCTCATCGCCATCGGCTTTGGCGTGCGTAAAATCGGGCTGGTGCCGGCCGATCAATGGCGCGGCGTGGAATTGGTGGCTTTCTGGGTATTCTTCCCCGCGCTGGTGGGTGAAACCCTGCTGGAAGCGGACCTGAAAAGCCTGCCCCTCACCAGCATCACCCTCACCATGCTCCTCACCGCCCTCACCATGGCCGCCTTGGTTCTGGCCCTGCGCCTGCCATTGATGAACGGCTTAGGCATCTCCGGCCCGTCTTATACCTCGATCTTCCAATGCTCCACCCGCTGGAACGGCTTCGTGGCCCTGCCGATCGTAGGCAAGCTCTACGGCCAACCCGGCATCGCCGTTGTGGGGGTGGCGATGGCCGTGCTGGTGCCGCTGATCAATGTGATGAATGTCACCGTACTGGCCACCTATGCTTCCGCCACCAAACCACCCGTCTGGCGCATTGCGCTGACGGTCCTGAAAAACCCCTTCATCTGGGGCACCGCCATCGGGCTTTCGGTAAATTTGAGCGGCATCCAAGTTTACGAGCCGCTGATGAAAACCATGAACCTTCTGGGCAGCGCCGCGCTGGGCTTGGGGCTGGTGATGGTGGGCGCGGGGCTAAAGGAAACCGAAGCCCTCAACCCCTCCCCCGCCATGTGGACCGGCGTAGTGCTGCGTCTCTTGGTGACACCCTTCGTCATGGGCGGCTTTGCTTTGTTCTTCGGGCTTTCCGGCTATGCACTGGTCACGGTAATCATCTGCGCGTCCGTTCCCACCGCCATGAACGGCTATGTGTTCGCCAGACAAATGGGCGGCGACGCGCCACTATATGCAGCAACAGTGACGGTGCAGACGGCGCTGAGCTTCGTGACGATCCCGGCGTTTATTTGGTTGGCTGGGCAGTTCTGATAACTCGTCACCACCGGGCTTAACGGATGTGTTAGTTGTCATTCCCGCGAAAGCGGGAAACCAGCTTTCCAGCGCACAGACCTTGATGAGCTGGGTTCCCGCTTTCGCGGGAATGACAGGATAAAGGGCAGGGTTATAGGAAAATCGTCATCCCGGAATTTCCGAAGGAAATATCCGGGACGGGGCTTGCAGCATCGAAAATGTTACGCAGCACCCGCCAAAGCCCTGGCCCGGCTCAAGGCCGGGCTGACGAATAAGTTTACCGCCATTCCTGCTGCACGCAGAGACCCGGCTTCCTTCATAAACCCTAAAAACCCACCCCCCTTGCCGCCCGCCAGAATCTCCACTACACACACCACTTTAATGACATCACGCCCCGCACAAATCCTCAAAGGCCAGCATTTGCTGAGCATTGAGCCGCTCTCCCCGCAGGAGATCACCCCCCTTTTGGATTTGGCCGAGACCTATGTGGTCCAGGGCCGCCGCGCCTATAAGCGTCAGCCGCTGCTCAAAGGCCGCACCCAGATCAATTTATTTTTCGAAAGCTCCACCCGCACGCAAGGCTCGTTTGAGATTGCAGGCCACCGCTTGGGCGCGGATGTGCTCAACATGGCCGCCAACACCTCATCCCTCTCCAAGGGCGAAACGGTGATGGACACGGCGATGACGCTGAACGCCATGCACCCGGATATCCTCGTTGTGCGCCACCATGCTTCCGGTGCCGTGGAACTGCTCGCCCAAAAGGTCGGTTGCGCCGTCATCAATGCGGGCGACGGCCAGCATGAACACCCCACCCAAGCCCTGCTCGATGCCCTCACCATCCGCCGCAACAAGGGCCGGCTCGAAGGCCTCACCATCGCTATTTGCGGTGATGTGCTGCATTCGCGCGTGGCGCGTTCCAACATCATCCTGTTGCAAAAAATGAACGCCCGCGTGCGCGTCATCGCCCCTTCCACCCTGCTGCCATCCGCTATCGGCAATCTGGGTGTGGAAGTGTTCCGCGATATGCGCGAAGGGCTGGAAGGCGCTGATGTCGTCATGATGCTGCGCTTGCAGCTCGAACGCATGAACGGTGCCTTCGTGCCCTCCGCGCGTGAATATTACCGCTTCTTCGGGCTGGATGAGCAAAAGCTGAAATACGCCAAATCCGATGCCCTCGTCATGCACCCCGGCCCCATGAACCGTGGTGTGGAAATTGACTCCGCCGTGGCGGACGGCGTGCAATCGGTCATCCGCGAACAGGTGGAAATGGGGGTCGCCCTTCGCATGGCGGTGCTAGACGCGCTCTCGCGCAATCTGCCGCAGGAGCAAAACTGATGCGCCGCCTGTTCCTCAACGCCCATCTGCTCGATCACGCCAACGGCCTCAACGCCAAGGGTGGCGTGCTGGTGGATGATAGCCGCATTGTGGCCGTCGGCCCGCAAGTCACCAATGCCAACGCCTCCCCCGGCGTGGCTGTTACCGATTGCAAAGGCCATATCCTCACCCCCGGCTTCATCGATATGCGCGTATTCACGGGCGAACCCGGCAATGAACACCGCGAAACACTGGCTTCCGCATCACTGGCCGCTGCTGCCGGTGGTGTCACCACCATGATCGTGATGCCCGACACCGCCCCCGTGATTGATGATGCCGCCATCGTCGATTATATCCTGCGCCGCGCGCGTGATACGGCCATTGTCCGCGTCGCCCCCATGGCCGCAATCACCAAAAAGCTCGCCGGTGAGCAGATGAGCGAGATCGGCCTGCTCAAGGAAGCCGGAGCCGTCGCCATCACGGACGGACGCCATTCGGTTGCCAATGCCCGCATGTTCCGCCGCGCGCTGGATTACGCCAAAGATTACAACATGCTCGTCGTGCAGCATGTGGAAGAACCCACCCTGGCAACCGGTGTCATGAACTCCGGCGAAATCGCCACCCGTCTGGGCCTCGGCGGCATTCCGGCGGCGGCCGAAGTCATCATGCTGGAACGCGACATCAGACTTGTGGAGATGACGGGTGCGAAATATCACGCCGCACAAATCTCCTGCCGCGCCTCGCTAGAGGTCATCCGCCGCGCCAAAGCCCAAGGCCTTCCCGTTTCCTGTGGTGTTTCCGTCAACCATCTGGTTCTGAACGAAAACGATATCGGCGCATACCGCACCTTCTTCAAACTATCCCCCCCATTACGCACCGAAGCCGACCGTATCGCCATGGGCGAAGGGCTGGCCGATGGCAGCATCGATGTGATCGTCTCCAGCCACGACCCGCAGAACCCCGACACCAAGCGCCTGCCCTTCGCCGAAGCCGCTTTCGGGGCCGTGGGCTTGGAAACCATGCTGGCCGCCGCTTTGCGCCTGCATCACGCAGGCACCGTGCCGATGGCGCGTATCATCGATGCGCTGACCGCAGCCCCCGCGCGTATTCTGGGCCTTGAACAAGGCCGCCTCGCCCCCGGTGCCCCCGCCGATCTCGCCATCATCAACCCGGATCATTCTTGGCTCGTGGCGGAAGACAAGCTGTCCTCCCGCTCCAAAAACAGCCCCTTCGAGCATACAACGCTGGAAGGCCGCGTCATGGAAACGGTTGTTGCCGGACGCACCGTGTTTGCCTACCATCCCTAAATGATGATTATTTTGGCCTTCGCCCTTCTGGGCTATCTCAGCGGCTCGGTGCCTTTTGGCGTGGTGTTCACGCGCTTGGCGGGGCTTGGCGATGTGCGCCAAATCGGTTCCGGTAATATCGGCGCCACCAATGTTCTACGCACCGGCTCGAAGAAAATCGCCGCCCTCACCTTGCTCGCCGATATGCTGAAAGGCACAGCACCCGTGCTCATCGGCTTTTTCGCAGGCGGGGAGCTGGCCGCAATTGCCGCAGCGTTAGGTGCTTTTCTCGGCCATATCTTTCCCGTCTGGCTCGGCTTCAAAGGCGGCAAGGGCGTGTCAACTTTCCTTGGCGTTCTGTTCGGCCTGCATTGGCCTATTGCCTTGGCCTTCATCGCCGTCTGGCTGATCGTGGCGGGAGTTTTCCGCTACTCATCCCTCGCAGGCCTCTGCGCGCTTCTGGCGGCAAGCCTTTGCGCCATTTACCTCGGCCCCCCAGCCACCGCCGCCGCCATCGCCATCATGGGCGCCATCGTCATCCTGCGCCATCGCGAAAATATCGCCCGCCTGTTGCAGGGAACCGAGCGCCCCATCTCCTTCGGATCGGGAAAGAACTGATTCCATGGCGATCCAGCGGCTGCTTGATGATGAACAGCGGCGCGACTGGATCCGGCTGTTAAAAAGCGAGAATGTCGGCCCCGCCACCTTCCGCCAACTCATCAACCGCTTCGGCAGTGCCGCTGCCGCCCTCGAATCCCTTCCTGAACTTTCCGCGCGCGGTGGCCTGCGCCGCCCCATCAAACTTTACGCTAAGGAAGCCGCCGAACAGGATCTCGCCAATGCCGAACGCATCGGCGCGCGTTTCTTGGCTATAGGCGAGGCAGAATACCCAGAACTCTTGCGCCATATCGATGCTGCCCCGCCACTTTTGTGCGTCAAAGGCCGCACCGAATTGCTCGCCGCCCCCGGCATCGGCATTGTGGGTGCGCGCAGCGCCTCCGCCGCCGGCCGC
>CAJBCQ010000212.1 GCA_903951595.1 uncultured Hyphomicrobiales bacterium
AGCTATCACGAACGCCAGCGGCCTTCAGATGAACGCTACACCGATGCGGCAGGGGTTGAACTGGGCCATCGCTGGACGGCTGTTTCAGCCGTTGGGCTTTATGTTCCCGGTGGCACGGCGGCTTATCCTTCCTCCGTTTTGATGAACGCCATTCCGGCGAAGGTTGCGGGCGTTGAACGCATTGTGATGGTGGTGCCGACACCGGAGGGCCATGTGAACAATCAGGTTCTGGCCGCGGCGCATATCGCGGGCGTTTCGGAAATCTACCGCATTGGCGGGGCGCAAGCTGTGGCGGCTTTGGCTTATGGCACGCAGAGCATTCAGCCCGTGGCGAAAATCACCGGTCCCGGCAATGCGTGGGTGGCCGAGGCCAAGCGGCAGGTTTTCGGGCGGGTTGGCATCGACATGATCGCTGGGCCTTCGGAAGTTCTCATCATTGCGGATGGTGAGAATGATCCTGATTGGATCGCGCTGGATCTGCTGGCGCAGGCTGAACATGATGTATCGGCGCAGTCCATTCTTGTCACCGATGATGCAGGCTTTGCGGATGCGGTGATGCAAGCTGTTGCGCGGCAATTGAAGCTTCTGCCGCGCGGGGCCATTGCAGGGGCGAGTTGGCGCGATCATGGGGCTGTTCTGATTGTGCCATCGCTCATGGATGCCGTGCCACTGATTGATCGGCTGGCACCGGAGCATTTGCAGATTGTGGCGCGGGACGCAGAAGCCTTGGCAGGCGCGATCCATCATGCCGGTGCTATTTTCATCGGTGCTTCCACGCCGGAAGCGGTGGGCGATTATGTGGGTGGGCCCAACCATGTGCTGCCGACATCACGCAGCGCGCGGTTCTCATCGGGGTTGAATGTTCTGGATTTTATGAAACGCACCAGCATTCTCAAATGCTCCAGCGATGCGCTTCGTGAAATCGGCCCGGCGGCTGTGAAATTGGCGCGTGCCGAAGGGCTTGAAGCGCATGCGCGTTCCATTGCCATCAGGCTCAACATCCCATGAGCGATACCCCACACCGGCTGGCGCAAATCCACCTGGATCAAAGCCTGGGTGCGGGGCACTCACCAGATTCCGAGCATGAGCGGCGGGTGGCGGTTTATGATCTGTTGGAGGCCAACAGTTTCACCGTGCTGGGCGAGGATTGCGGGCCTTATCATTTGACGCTTTCCATTCTGGAAGGCCGCCTGATTTTCGACATTTGCGACCACACCGAAACGCGCCTCAACATGATCGGGCTGTCGCTATCGCCATTCCGGCGGATCGTGAAAGATTATTTCATGATCTGCGAAAGCTATTATGAGGCCATCCGCACGGCGACACCAAGCCAGATTGAAACCATCGACATGGCCCGGCGCGGGCTTCACAATGAAGGCAGCGAGCTTCTGCAGGAGCGGCTGAAGGGCAAGGTCGAGATGGATTTCGACACTGCCCGCAGGCTGTTCACGCTGGTAAGCGCCCTGCATTGGCGCGGCTGACGCGCGCCGTGGCGGAACTTCCCTCAGCGGTCTTGTTCGCGTGCAGCATGAACGCCATCCGCTCGCCCATCGCGGCGGGGCTTATGAAGCATTTTTATGGCTCGAAAGTGTTTGTGGCTTCCTGCGGTGTGCGCGCGGGCGAAACAGACCCCTTCACCGCCGCCGTGATGGAAGAATTCGGCATCCCGCTGGGCCGCCACCGCCCGCAGAGCTTCGAGGACTTGGCCGACACGAGCTTTGATCTGGTGATCTCGCTTTCCCCGGAAGCCCATCACAAGGCACTGGAACTGACCCGCACCATGGCGATTGAGGCGGTCTATTGGCCGACGATGGACCCCTCGGTTGCGGTGGGTTCGCGTGAGCAGATTTTGGAAGCCTATCGCGAGGTAAGGGACGGGCTTTACAGCCGCATCAGGGCGCGGTTCGGCACGATCGGGGCGGGTGGGGTTTGAGGGCCGGATATGGCCCCAGACAAGCCGAAGGGGCCTTTCGGCCCCTCGGTCACTAGTGCCCCTTTCGGGGTAGCGGACACCCTTGCGGGGCCGTGAATGGGTTGTTGTATACACTCCGAGGCTGAAAAAATCAAGTCTCACAAGGCGGGCAGCCAGCTGAACAACACCTGAAGCAGCTCTCTGAACTCGTCCTCTGGCATGCGGGGCGTTCCCGTTTGATGGGCAATCAGGCGA
>CAJBCQ010000213.1 GCA_903951595.1 uncultured Hyphomicrobiales bacterium
TGACCATCCGTCAAGCTCATCACTTCTTCGCCGATGGGATCGCCCACGCCATCATTTTCGGTCAGCACCGTGTAGATCGCGGTCATGGGGCCAGCATTGGTGCGGCCACAGCGTTCGATGAGGCGGGGAAGTTCAGCATATACCGAAGGCGTAAACCCGCGCCGCACGGGCTGTTCACCGGCGGCCAAGCCCACTTCACGCAAGGCGCGGGCAAAGCGGGTGAGGCTGTCGAGCAGCAATAGCACTTTCTGGCCGCGTTCACGGAAATAGGCGGCAAGGGAAACCGCGGTGTGAGCTGCGAGCATGCGCTCCATCGCCGGCCGGTCGGCGGTGGCGACCACGACGACGCAGCGTTCGCGGAAATCGGGCGGGAGCTGTCGGTCCATGAATTCGCGAACTTCGCGACCACGTTCACCGATCAAGCCCAGAATACAGACATCAGCGCGCGAATTGCGGGCCAGCGAGCCTAGAAGTGTTGATTTACCGCCGCCGGGATCGCCAAAAACGCCGATGCGCTGGCCTTCACCGAGCGTCAACATGCCGTCAATCACGCGCACGCCGGTTTCAAAAATGTCGTCAATCAGGGGGCGGTCGAGGGGATTGGGGGTTTCACACTCCGCCCGCCGCCACAGGGCACCGGAAACCTCCGGCATGGGGCCGTCTATGGGGGTGCCAAGACCATCCAACACACGGCCTAGCAGGAAGTCACCAGCGGCAAACTGGAAAGGCTTTCCGGTGGCGATCACTTCGGTATCCGGCCCCAGGCCATCCACCGTGCCGATGGGGGCGAGAATGGCTTGGCCTTCCACCACGGAAACCGCCTGAGCTTTCAATTCCGCTCCGCTGTGCGGGTTTCGCAGAAGGCAGACTTCGCCTACCGAGATTCCGGAAAGGGAAGTGGCAAGGCGTGTCGCGCTGATTTCGGTGAGCTTGCCAATGCTGCGGCGCAGGGAAGCATTGCCGATGCGGTGCAGCATGCCATCGGTCAGGTGCGAAATGGCGCGGTTCATGCGTCCACTTCCTCATCCTTCGGCGGTGGATCAGTTTCAGCTGCAAGTGATTGTTCGGCCTGTAGATATTCGGGTGCCAAATGTTCGCGCAGAACCTTGAGCTGGCTTTCAAGCCCGACATCAATTTGCGAGCGGCCCGTGTCGAGCACGAGTTGGCCTTTTTCAAGTCGGTTGTCGATTTCAACATTGTCGATGACGCCGGAAAAACCGAGATCGGATTTCCACAGCGCATAGCGCACATCCGAATAGTCATCGGCAGGCACCTTCACGGTGATGCGGCGGCTTTCGCGCAATTCGGAAAGCCCGCGCGCCACCACACGGCGCACCAATTCGGCATCATCGAAGCCTTCCAGAATGCGGCGCATGCTGGCAAGCACCAGTTCAGCGATGGTGGATTGGGAAACCTGCAAATCTTTCTGCGCTTCCTGCGTCATTTCAATGACGCGGCGGGTGACGGCACTGTTGGCGTCGTCGAGGATCGCTGCGGCGCCTTGCTCGGCATCCACACGCGCGTTGCGGACGATTTTGTTGGCTTCGACTTCGGCGCGCTCACGGGCTTCGCTGATGATTTTACGTGCGTTTTCCTTGGCTTCGTCTTCGGCTGATTTGACGGGTACGGCGGGCTTCATTGCCGGGTCGGGCTTTGGCTTACGCATCAGGCGGCCCGTGTAAACGGGGGCTGGCTGGGTCATGGATCAGACCTCGCGCGATGTAAAATTGCGGGCTGCAAGTACCAGAATATCGGCGCAGATGGCAGGCGGCAGGGACGCTGCCTCATCGGCAAAGCTCAGAACGCGCGGTAGTGACATGCGTAAGCGACCGGCCAAGCCCGGTGGCAAGGATTTGAGCCAGCTCAAGACACAGCGCAGGCCTGCGGTTTCGATAAAATCGCGAAGCTTTCCCGCCTCATAGCCGAAACTGGCTTCGGCGGGCGCAAATTCGCGCAGCTTGAGGGCAAAGATCAGATCCTTGCGGTCGATCTGGCCGAGCACAGGGGTGACTGCATCGCGCGTCACCATGCGGGCCAGAAAGCGTGCATTCCACACAAGCCCTGTCAGCGTAACGAGACGGGCGGAATCTTGCGAAAACGCGGCAAGGATTTGGCGAGAGGCGGCATTGAGCCCATGGGTTTCGGCATCTGGCAAGCCTTGTTCGGCGGCAAGGCGAGCGGCAACGCGCACGCGCATGCGGGCATCATTGGCGAAGCTTTCGCGCAAGCGCGGCTGGCGGATGCGAGCTGCCGCATCGCTCAGCCAATCTGCATGCAGAGCCACCGCAAGGTCGTTCATGAGGGCTGTCTCATACGTTTGAAGCCACCGGGTACCACGGCCTTCTTGCCACGCATGAGCAGAAGCAACAGCAAACCAGCAAGGCCAAGTGCAGCAGCGGCATAAAGCGGCAACACACTGGTGCCGCGCGGTGCGACGAGTGGCACATCCAGTAGGTTTGCCGGGAAAATAGCCACGGTCACATCTTCATATTGAAGATTGTCCACGCTGTTCATCACGAGGCTTTTGATTACCGGCACATAGGTTTTCACATTTGCGTCGGGGCGTTCATAAAGGAACACAGAAGCGCGCGGGCGCGGCTTGGTGCGCTCGAAGGGCTGGCTTTCAGGCAGGGTCACATGAACACGCGCGGAGATGACGCCGGCAATCTGGCTCAGGCTCTGGGCGATTTCCTCGTTCAGCGCATACATGAAACGGGCGCGTTCTTCGAAAGGTGTCGCCACCATCTTCTCACCATTAAAGGTGACACCAAGCCCGTTGAAGGTCTTGCGCGGCAGGCCTTGCGCGTTGAGCGCAGCCATTGCTTCGGTAAAATCAGAGCTGTTGACCGACAGCGCAAAGCCGGCCTTGGAGGATGAACGCTCCACCTCGATGCCACGGCTTTGCAGCACCATGGCCATTTCGTTGATCTCTTTTTCGGCAAGCCCGGAATAAAGCTCGGACTTGCACCCGGTCAGCATCAGAAGGGCCGCCAGACACAGGGCGGAAACACGCGGCCGCATTGCACGCAGATTCATGAGACCACCTGACTTGAAAAACGTGAAAACACGGACGAAGCAGAGTGGCGTTAGCTCTGGCGGGTCAGCGTTCGGGCGGTGTCCTGAATACCATCCAGAATTTTATGCAGCGCCATGGAAGCCACTGAGCGCGTATCGGCCTGAACCTTCAATTCGCGCGCCATCTCAACGAGGTTTTCCTGCGTCAGGGACTGGCCGGAATATTGCTCCCACGGGGACGGCAACTGTCCGCCCGCATTGCCGCCTTTGCCGTAATTGGCAAGGCCTGCCCACGGGTTTTGCTCCACCGTCGGCTGGAGGTTGGTCAAGATTTCGTCGAACATGCCCGCAGCTGAAGCCTGGCCGGCCGAGCCTGCCGCCGGCGTCTGGGCCGGAAGAATGCTCGTCAACGCTGCTGCGCTCACTGTCATGGTCATGGTTTCATCCTCGGTCGTTTGGCGCGCTCAACCTTTTAGCGCAAGTGCCATGTTTAACGACCGAGAGTATACAATGGGTAAAGACCCTATGCGAGGAATGCCCTTTATTTACGCTAACAAAACGTGAATTTCACAGCTTGGCTGGGCGCGGCACGGGAAGGGGAATAACGGGCTTGGTTAACGGCTCGTCGGCCTCCTCTGACTCCTCCGACTCCTCCGCTTCCTCCGCCAGCCGCTTTTCCAGCGCGCGCCATTCCTTCACATTTGCGTTGTGGTCATCGAGCGTTTTGGAGAAGGCGTGACCACCGGTGCCGTCTGCCACAAAATAGAGATCTTCGGTTACCGCCGGATTGAGAACGGCAGCAATCGAGTCACGGCCCGGATTGGCAATGGGGCCGGGCGGCAGGCCCTTGATGCGATAGGTGTTGTAGGGCGTCTCTTGGCGCAGGTCGGCTTTGCTGATCGTGCGGTCAAGCCTGCCCTTGCCTGCGACAATGCCATAGATCACGGTCGGGTCGGATTGCAGGCGCATGCCAAGGCGCAGGCGGTTGATGAACACAGCCGCCACTTGCGGGCGCTCAGCAGGAACGCTCGTTTCCTTTTCCACGATGGAAGCGAGAATGATGGCTTCTTGCGGGGTCTGGATGGGAAGGTCTGCGGCGCGCTTCGGCCATAGCTCGGCGATGAGGTCTTTTTGCGCCTTCGTCATGTTGTCGATGAGCTGCTGGCGGTCAAAGCCGCGGCGGAAAGTGTGGGTGTCGGGAAGCAGCGTGCCCTCGGCGGGCACTTCAACAGCACTGCCGCCCAGCGCATTATTGGCATTGATGCGTTCCACGGCCATCTGGCTTGTCCAGCCTTCGGGGATGGTGAGGCGGAAGGTGTATTCCTTGCCCTGAACGATGATGTCCATGAGCATTGCCATGCTGGCACCTGCGGGGGCCAGATATTCACCAGCCTTGATGCGGCGGAAATCGCGGGTGACATAAGCGGCGACGGTGAAAATATCGGCGCTGCGGATGATGCCCTGCGCGGCCAGCATTTTTGCCACTGCTCGCGCATTCATGCCGCGTTCGACAGTAAACACCTGTTCGGTGGCAAGTGGGCCTTCGGCCTCATATTGCTGCTTGCCGTAAAATGCCGCCCCCGCCGCGATGAGCAGCAGGAGCAAAAGCCACAGCATCACACGCATGAACTTGCCGCGTTTGCGGCGCGGTTCAGGCACGCGCATGCGGTCTCTGGAACCGAACATAGTCAATCGTTCCACCTAGCCGCCCGGAAAGCACGTCTCATCACGCAACATATCTGCGGAAGACGAGCGAAGCATTCGTGCCACCAAAACCAAAGGAATTCGACAAAACTGTGTTGATTTCCTTTTTCTTAGGCGTGTGCGGCACAAGGTCGATCTGGGTTTCGACAGACGGGTTGTCCAGATTGATCGTGGGCGGGCAAATCTGATCGCGGATGGCCAGCACCGAGAAAACCGCTTCCACGGCACCCGCTGCCCCGAGAAGATGGCCGACGGATGATTTGGTGGAGGACATGGCAAGCCCTGCCCCGCGATTGCCCATCAGCCTTTCCACGGCGCGCAGTTCAATCTCGTCACCCATTGGGGTGGAAGTGCCATGGGCGTTCACATAGTCGATCTCGTGGGCCTGAAGGCCAGCCCGCTTCAACGCGGCCTGCATGCAGCGGAAAGCGCCGTCGCCTTCGGGTGATGGGGCGGTGATGTGGTAGGCATCGCCCGACAAGCCATAGCCGATGATTTCGGCGTAAATCTTAGCCCCGCGCGCCTTGGCGTGTTCCAGTTCTTCGAGAATGACGACGCCGGCGCCTTCGCCCATCACGAAGCCGTCGCGGGCGGAGTCATAGGGCCGTGAGGCGCGGGTGGGATCGTCATTGTAGCCGGTGGAAAGGGCTTTGCAGGCAATGAAGCCCGCCATGCCAACCCGGCAAATGGCGCTTTCGGCACCGCCAGCAATCATCACATCCGCATCATCCATCATGATGAGGCGGGCAGCGTCACCAATGGCATGGGTGCCGGTGGCGCAGGCGGTGACGACGGCGTGGTTGGGGCCACGGGCCTTGTGTTCAATGGAGATGATGCCGCCAGCCAGATTGATGAGGCTGCCGGGGATGAAGAAGGGGCTGACGCGGCGCGGGCCCTTTTCCTGCAATAAAAGGGTGGTTTCCTCGATGCCTTCAAGCCCACCAATGCCAGAGCCGACGAGCACGCCCGTGCGGCACTGCTGTTCGTCCGTTTCGGCCTTCCAGCCAGAATCAGCCATGGCCTGCTTGGCAGCGGCGAAAGCGTAGAGGATGAATTCGTCGTAACGGCGCTGGTCCTTCGGTTCCATGAACTGATCACAGTTGAAGGTGCCGTTGGTGCCATCGCCGCGCCTGACCTCGCAGGCGATGCGGCAGGCGAGGTCTGCGGCTTCGAATTTGGTGATGGGGCCAGCGGCACTCTCGCCTTTGAGAAGGCGCGACCATGTTTCTTCCACGCCTGTCGCAAGCGGTGAAACCAGACCCAACCCCGTAATAACTACCCTGCGCATAACCGTCTCCTGCGGTGCCGAAACCAGCCCGGGAGCGAAATGCTCGCCTTGGGGCGGGCTTGGCCAGTGAAACTGAAAACGCGGCGGCAGGCTGATAGACCTGCCTCCGCGCTCTGCGAAGCCTTCAATTCCGCCTAGAATTGGCGGAATACGCTGTCTGAAATCAGACGGCAGTCTTTTCGATGAACTTCACCGCATCGCCAACGGTCTGGATGGTTTCCGCAGCGTCATCGGGAATTTCAATGCCGAATTCTTCTTCAAAGGCCATGACCAGCTCGACGGTGTCGAGGCTGTCTGCGCCCAGGTCATCGATGAAGCTTGCCTCGATCGTCACCTTTTCGGCATCCACACCGAGATGCTCGATCACGATCTTCTTCACCCGCTCTGCAACGTTGCTCATCGTTTGTACGTCCTTGGTTTGTTAAGTCCGCCTGGGCGGCGGTATGACGATATAGCCCCGGCCCCCTGACCTGAAGCTTCCCCGAAAGGGTCTCCCCCCACTGGGTCGGCGGCTTCCTAACACAGTCAGCCGTTTCCTACAAAGAGGCAATCTACGGATGAGCAAGAAGGCAAGCAAGGGTTTCCGCGCGCCAACCCCCAGCGCAATGAACTGGGGCGGAAATATATGATTTACTTAGTAAAAAGACGAAATTGACGCAGCAAAACCTTAGATCAACTGGAAATCAGCCTCGGTGAGCGGGGCTCCGGCGAGGCCTGTGAGGGTGATGGAGGTGTTGGCGTCAATCTGAAATTTCAGATTCAAACCCGATGTTTTGAAGGCCAAAACCATGTCCGCGAGGTCTTTTACGCCGTCTTTGTTGAAATCCCGCAACAGAGATTCGGACAGGTGGATGCGGTCTGAACCCTGTGCAAAATCTGTGATCACATCGCGGCCAAAGCCCCGCGTGAACACAAAAACGTCATCTCCAGCACCACCCGTCAATGTATCGGCACCGCCGCCGCCCCTGATGGTGTCGTTGCCGGCTCCACCAAACAGCCGGTTAGCACCGGAATTTCCGACCAAATCATCATTATGGGCTGAGCCGATGAGATTCTCGAAGTTTCGGAAGCTGTCCCCCTCGGCATCACCACCGAAAGCGGTGCGGGCGTTGAGGTCGATGGTAACCGCTGAACTTGACCCAGCGTAAGAAAGCGTATCGGTGCCTTTGCCGCCATCCAGCCTGTCGGCACCCGCGCCACCTTCGATGACGTTGTTGCGGTAATTACCCGTGATGACATTGGCAAGTTCATTGCCGGTGCCATTGATGTGGCCCCTGCCCGTCAGCACCAGATTATCCACCTCAGCCGACAGGGTGAAACTGGCGGAAGCGCGCACGAGGTCGGTGCCTTCGCCAGCCAATTCGGTGATGGTATCAGCGGCGTTGTCCACGACATAGGTATCATCACCCTTGCCGCCGATCAGGATATCGGCCCCAGCCAAGCCGTCGAGATAGTTATTCTGGTCATTGCCCGTGATTTGGTTAGCCGCCGCATTGCCGATGCCATTGCGAGCTGTGCCGGACAGGGTGAGGTTTTCAAAATTGGCCCCGAGGGTCCAGTTGATATAGGTGATGACCGTATCGGTGCCTTCGCTTGCGTTCTCGAAAACCCGGTCCTTGGTGTTGTTCACATAGAAAATGTCGTCTCCACCGCCGCCGCGCATGATGTCGGCACCGGACCCGCCATCCAAAATGTCATTGCCTTGCGCGCCTGTGAGCGTGTCGTTACCGCCGAAGCCGAAGAATTCACTTCCCGTGGCCGCCGCCGTCATGTTGTCGATATAGCGGGTGCCGTGGACGATCTGGATATTCGAAAGCGTATCCGTGCCGCCAAGGCCATCGCGGGCGGTTCCCAAGGCGAGATTGACGGTGACGCCCGTCAAGCCAGCTTTGCCATTGCCCCATTTGGCATTGTTGAGCAGGCCTTGGCCGAAATCATAATCAAATTCATAAGTGACAATATTGCGGCCACCGCCACCATTGATGATGTCATTGCCAGCAAACCCAGCGAAGATTTCATCGGCGGCACCACCGGTCAAGCTGTCGGCAAGGCCGGTGGCGTAGATTGCATCGATGCCCAATACCGTGTCGATGGTGCCAAAGCTATCTGTGACCGTACCTTCGGCCAAATCAGCGATGATGCCGAGTGTGCCGCCACGGCCTCGCTCCAAATCATAGCGCAAGCGGTCCAACCCCGCGCTGCCGGTAATCGCATCATTGCCGCGCATGCCTGCGGCTTGAAACCAGATGCCTTCGCCAAGATTGGCGGTTTTGATGGTATCGGCCTGATTGGTGCCGGTGATGGCTTCAATTTCGGCCACATAATCGGTTTCGCCATGCGAATCCGTGATGGTGATATAGCCGTCTATATCTGCTGCTTTGGTGAAATCAGCATGGATTCCCTGAACTGCCGGATCATCAAGCTGGTCTGCGGCTTCTTGGGCATAATCGAGCCAGTCTTGCCCCGTTCCGCCCACGATTTCATCACTTCCAGCACCACCCACCAAGCGATCCGAGCCGTTGCCACCGATCAGAATATCATTGTCTTCGCCGCCAGAAAGAAAATCATCCCCGGCGCCACCATCCAGCCGATCATCACCGCCACGGCCAGAGAAGATATTGTTTTCTCCACCGCCCCACATTTTGTCACGGAAGCCTGTGCCTTCAATGCCTTCGATTTTTGTGACGTAATCTATGTGGTTGAATGTGTCTTTGATGGTGCCGGCCGCCATGCCGCCGTTGGCTCTGTCGGTAGCGAGATTGGCGATGACGCCAAAATAGGTGTCATTCTGTCGCAAATCCTCACGCAGATCGGCATCTAAGGCAAATTCGTCAAGCTGATATTGCACAATGTCGATGCCATTGCCGCCGATCAGCCTGTCATATCCGGCAAGCCCCATGAGATAGCGTGTTTCACCGCCTGCAACGGAGTTGGAAATGAGCGTGTCATTGAGAAATGTGCCGCGCACCTCCTCAATGTCGATGAGCCTATCGGTGCCTCCGGTTCCATCCTTGAGCGTGAGCTTGCCTTTCGAGAGGGACATGGTGATGCCGACGGTGCCTTGGCTGTAATCGGCGATGTCGTGATCATTCGCGTCATTGTTCGCTGCGGTGCCGTCTAGCGTGTCGTGGCCGCGTCCGCCGTAGAAACTATCCTCGCCTGCGCCACCGCGCAGCGTGTCATTGCCTGCAAGGCCATAAAGCTTGTCATTAGCGGCTGTGCCCGTGATGTCATCGGCACCTGCCAGCAGGATCGACAAGGGGTCGGCGCTTTGCAGCATTTCGTTGAATTTGGCAGCGGTGAGCGACAGGCCGGTTACTGTGATGACCTGAGTGGCGGGTGTGCCTTGGAAAAGCTTAAGCCCGGTGATGGTGCCGCCTGTGATGCCCGTTCCGCTGAAGGCGAGGCTTCTGCCGGAAATCTCCCAGAAATCATTCGGGTTCGCGTCATTGGCAAAGCGCAGCAGTTTACCGGATTGGATCGGGGTAAGATTGGAATAGTCGCTCCAATCAATTGAGCTGAAGTGAAAGCCCTCACCAAGAACTGGCGAGCGAAGTATGACATTCGGCATGAAAAGTTCCCCGGTCACAGCAAGAAGCGCGACCGGGTTATAGGGTTGGAAAGTTACCTAGCTATTTTAGCAGATGCAATTTGATGCATTGAGGTTACGAAGTTGCTTCGCAATTCGCTCAAATCATCGCCATGCCGCCGTTCACATGCAGGGTCTGGCCCGTCACATAAGCGGCTTCGGTGCTGGCGAGGTAAAGCACGGCGGCGGCAATATCTTCCGGGGTGCCGAGTTTTCCTGCCGGAACGGAAGCGAGAATGGCTTCCTTTTGCTTTTCGTTCAGCTCATCCGTCATCGGGGTTTCAATGAAGCCGGGGGCGACGCAGTTGACGGTGATGCCACGGCTGGCGACTTCCTTGGCGAGCGCCTTGGACATGCCGATCATGCCGGCCTTGGAGGCGGCATAATTGGCCTGGCCCGCATTGCCGGTGACACCGACCACGCTGGTGATGCCGATGATGCGGCCCGAACGGCGCTTCATCATGCCTTTAATGGCGGCGCGGGATAGGCGGAAGCTGGCGGTGAGGTTTACGTCGATAACCGATGCCCAATCTTCATCTTTCATACGCATGGCAAGCCCATCGCGCGTGATGCCAGCATTGTTCACCAGAATATCGAGCGAGCCCATGGCGGCTTCGGCGGCGGGCACCAGCTTTTCAACATCTTCCGGGTTCGACAGATTACACGCAATCACATGGGCGCGGCTGCCCAATTCAGCGGCGAGACTTTCCAAAAGTGCCGCGCGCGTGCCCGACAGGGCAACGGTGGCACCGCTTGCATGCAGCACACGCGCGATGGATGCCCCGAGGCCGCCGGTGGCACCCGTTACAAGAGCTGTCTTGCCAGTCAAATCAAACATGTGAAGTTCTCCAAATTCAGATTTTGAGCTGCGGCAGGGCAGCGGTGATATCGTCGGGTGTGCCGATGGAAATGCCTGTGGCACCTTCCACGTTGCGTTTCACAAGACCCGCCAAAACTTTGCCCGCTCCGATTTCTACAAACAGAGTGACACCGGATGCGGCCATCGCGGCCATGCATTCGCGCCAGCGCACTGTGCCCGTGACCTGCGCCACGAGACTGGCGCGGATTTGGGCGGGATCGGTAAGCGGGCCGGCGGTAACATTGGCAATGAGCGGCACGGCGGGCGCGTGCATGGTGACTTGGGCCAAGGCTTCGGTCATGGCATCCGCCGCCGGTTTCATCAGGGCGCAATGGAAGGGGGCACTTACCGGCAGCAGCACGGCGCGTTTGGCACCCTTGGCTTTTGCGATGTCGAGGGCGCGCTCCACCGCGGCTTTGTGGCCGGAAACAACCACCTGTCCGGGTGCGTTGTCATTGGCGGCTTCGCACACTTCGCCTTGGGCTGCTTCAGCGGCAACTTCGGCGGCCTGCTCGTAATCAAGCCCCAGCAAAGCCGCCATGGCACCGGTGCCCACAGGGGTTGCCGCCTGCATGGCACGCCCGCGAATACGCAACAGGCGGGCGGTGTCCGCAATGCTGAAGGTGCCAGCCGCTGCGAGGGCAGAATATTCGCCCAGAGAGTGACCGGCCACGAATTTCGCATGGTTTTTCAATTGGATACCGTGTTCTTGCTGCAATACGCGCAAAACCGCCAAGCTCACGCTCATCAGCGCAGGTTGGGCGTTTTCGGTGAGCGTCAGATCGCTTTCTGGGCCTTCCCACATGAGGGTCGATAGCTTTTGGCCCAGCGCGTCATCCACCTCGGCAAATACCGCGCGCGCGGCTGGAAATGCTTCCGCCAAGGCTTTGCCCATGCCGACTTGCTGGCTTCCCTGACCCGGGAAAATGAATGCGATACCCATGGCGAGCCCCCCTTTTGTGGTGCCGCGCATCCATCACCGCACGCCCCGTGCTGTCAAGCCATTGCCGCAATGCTGATCTGGGACGATCTGGTGGGCAAATAACCTTACCTTACGTCAATTTTGCCTAGATTCCGACACCATGCCCAGCCAAATGGCTTGCACAAGCAGCGTCATTTGGGCATAAGGCGGCTCGTCAGCGGTCCTGGTCGGGGGCTGAACGGAAGGTCGTGCCGCAAGCATGGCAGGGGTTTGCCCCAGCTTCCCGTGTCCCCGCTCTTTCGAGGAACCGGACTTTCGAGCCTTTCACACGATGGGCTCGAAAGAGGCTCTGCGCCGGGATCGCCTGAGACGAAACACGTGAGAAAAGGCCGTAACATGCCGCTCTATGAGCATATTTTCATGGTGCGTCAGGATGCTTCCACCACGCAGGTTGAAGCCCTGACTGCCCAATTCAAGGCAATTATTGAGGAAGCTGGTGGCAAGGTCCACAAGACCGAAGCTTGGGGTGTGCGTTCGCTCACCTATCGCATCCGCAAGAACCGCAAGGCGCATTACACACTGATGAACATCGAATCCCTGCCCGCAGCAGTGGCTGAGATGGAACGTCAGATGTCGATCAACGAAGATGTCATCCGCTTCATGACCGTGCGTGTGGAAGAGCATGAGGAAGGCCCCTCGGCCATCCTGCGCGCCTCCTCGCGTCGCGAACGTGATGATGACCGTGGCTTTGGCGGTGATCGCGGCTTTGGCGGCGACCGCGAGCGCGGTGGCTTCAAGGGCGGCGATCGTGACCGCGCCGGTGGCGGCGGTTTCCGTGGCGACCGTGACCGTTCTGAACGTTCCGGTGTGCGTGCGCGCGTAGATGAGGAGGCAGCATCATGAGCATGACCCAGTCTTCTGGTTCTTCACAGGGCGGCGCGCGTCGTCCCTTCTTCCGCCGCCGCAAGAGCTGCCCGTTCACGGGTGAAGGCGCGCCGAAGATTGACTACAAGGACGTCAAGCTTCTCGCTCGCTTCATTTCCGAGCGTGGCAAGATTGTGCCCAGCCGCATCACGGCTGTTTCGGCCAAGAAGCAGCGTGAGCTGGCCCGCGCCATCAAGCGTTCGCGCTTCATGGGCCTTCTGCCCTACGTGATGGGCTAACACAACACCCTTCGGAGCGCCGGCTGCGATGCCGGCGCCCCGGTTGGGGCAATTTCGCCCCTAACCCATCAGACCAGATGCGGGACAGCCAGAGAATGAATGCGAACCAGTTTCTCATAGCGTTTTTGGCCGGGTGCGCTTCGGCAGCGATGACGGCCAGTGTGGCCGCGTTTTCGGCTGTTGCAGTCGTGCTGTTCTATTTGGCCCCGCTTCCCCTGCTCATCATCGGCTTTGCCAATGGCGCGCTCAGTGCTGCCGTGGCGGGTGTGGCGGGCAGTCTTGTCATCGGCTTTGTCATGGGCCTGAAGCCCGGCCTGTTCTTCCTGTTCAGCACGGCCATCGCGCCTGTTGTCCTCAGCCATTTCGCGCTGCTGCGGCGGCCGGCAACGCAAGGGCCGATTGCGGAAGGCGAAGTGCGCGCGCAAGGCCATGAATGGTATCCGGAGGGCCGCCTGCTGCTGTGGTGTGCGGGTCTTGCGGGCGTGCTTGTGGCGGCCAGCATTCTGGCGGCGGGACCGGATGCGGAAACCTTCCGCAATCTCATCCGCAGCACCGTCAACATCATGATGGAACCGCAGCTTCAAACGATGAGCGCACCAGAGCGCGAGCAGGCGGGCCAAGTTATTGATTTGATGGTCGTGGCCTTGCCGATGATCTCGGCTGCGCTCTGGCTTGTTACGCTTTACGTGAATATGCGGCTTGCCGGTGCCATCGCCACCGCCTCCGGCAAGGGTTTGCGCCCGTGGGCAGGCTTTGGCGACATGCGGTTTCCGCGCATGGCTGGCATGGCGTTCGCTGCCACCACCGCCTTGGCGATGTTACCCGGTACTTTTGGCGTTTTAGCCAGCGTGTTTGCCGCCGCTTTCGGCACGGCCCTCACTTTGCTTGGGCTGTCGGTCATCCATGGGGTGATGGCCTCGCACAAGGCCAAGGCCGCCTTGTTGTTCGCCCTCTATTTCGCCCTTTCCGTTTTGAACTGGATCCTCGTCCTGCCGCTGGCCGCATTGGGGCTTGTGGACCTGTTCACTGACATCCGTGCCCGCAAGGGTGCGCAAGCTGCCAATTCCAACAATCCACCATCAAAGGAGTAAAACCAAATGGACGTTATCCTTCTTCAGCGCGTTGAAAAGCTTGGGGCCATGGGCCAGGTCGTCAAGGTAAAGGACGGCTATGCCCGCAATTATCTCTTGCCGCTCGGCAAGGCCCTGCGCGCCACCGCTGCCAACCGCGCCAAATATGAAGCCGACCGCGTTGTGCTGGAAGCCAAGAACGCCGAACGCCGCACGGGGGCGGCTGGTGAAGCCCAGAAGCTCGATGGCAAGAACTTCACCGTTATCCGCCAGGCTGGCGAAACCGGCCAGCTTTACGGCTCGGTTTCCCCGCGTGACATTGCTGAAGCGGTGTCCAGCTCTGGCGTTGAAGTTTCGCGCACGCATGTAATGCTCGACACGCCCATCAAGGCCGTGGGCCTGCATCAGGTGCGTATTGCGCTGCATCCGGAAGTCATCACCAATGTCACCATCAACGTGGCACGTTCGAATGATGAAGCCGAAGCGCAGCTTCGCGGCGAAAAGCTGGGCGGCAATCAGGATGATCGCGAAGAAGCCCGCGCGGCTGCGGCGGCCCTGTTCGAAGACGAAGAACTGGCCGAAGATGCCGCTGGCGGCAACGACGCCTGATCTTAGGCCCAAGCGCGTTTCCAAGGGGCTCCGGCACATCGCCGGGGCCCTTTTTTCTAGGTTATTGCCAGCCGTTGATCCGCATGATTGACTGTTCCTATTGCCGGGGGCTGCAAAGGTGCAAACCGGCATGTACAGGATTGTTGACCAGACACTCATCGGTATGATCCGGCGGGGCAACCTGACGGTTACCGACGCGCTCGGAAATTCGTATCATTACGGCAACGGCCAAGGCGAAGCCCTCGCCTTCCGCCTTACCGACAGGCGCACGCAGTGGCGCCTTGGCCTGAACCCTGAATATGAACTCGGCCAAGCCTATATGGATGGCCGCCTCGTCATCGAAAAGGGCGACATTTAC
Source organism: uncultured Hyphomicrobiales bacterium (assembly GCA_903951595.1). Classification (GTDB taxonomy): domain Bacteria; phylum Pseudomonadota; class Alphaproteobacteria; order Rhizobiales; family Aestuariivirgaceae; genus CABJBCQ01. The sequence goes on from CAJBCQ010000213.1 coordinate 14,578, forward strand.
AAGCTGCTGGCGTTGTTCATGGGCAATCTGGAAGGCTACCCACAGCCGCGGATCGCCATGGCGCTTTATCGCCTGCGCCAGCTTTTCAAGCATGTGCAGCAGTATAATCCAATCGGCCGGGCTGAACGCAATGTGGCGCATCATTACGATCTTTCCGCCCGGCTCTATGACCTGTTCCTGGATGCCGATCGGCAATATTCCTGCGCCTATTTCGAACGCGAAGGTGCCAGCCTTGAGCAGGCGCAGCTTTCCAAGAAGCGGCATATCGCGGCAAAGCTCAGGATTGAGCCGGGCATGCGGGTTTTGGATATCGGGTCGGGCTGGGGCGGGCTGGGGCTTTATCTGGCGCGCGAATGTGGGGCGGATGTAACGGGGGTCACACTCTCGCGCGAGCAGCATAAGTTTTCCAATGAACGGGCCGCGGCCTTGGGGTTGTCGCAGCAACTGCGCTTTCTGTTTCAGGATTATCGCTTGCTGGAAGGTCCATTTGACCGGATCGTCTCGGTTGGCATGTTCGAGCATGTGGGGGTTGGGCATTTTGGCGAGTTCTTCGCCAAATGCCGTGCGCTTCTGGCACCGGATGGTGTGATGCTGCTGCATTCGATCAACCGATCCAATGGGCCTGGTGTTACATCCTCATGGATCGCCAAATACATTTTCCCCGGTGGCTATATTCCAGCCCTTTCCGAAGTGCTGCCGGTGATTGAGAAATCGGGGCTTTATCTCACCGATGTCGAGATCCTGCGGCTACATTATGCCGACACGCTGAAAGCCTGGCGGGAGCGGTTTTTGGGGCGGTGGGACGAGGCAGCGGCGATTTATGATGAGCGGTTTTGCCGGATGTGGGAGTTTTATCTGGCAAGCTCAGAGGCGAGCTTCCGGCATGCTGGTTTGAATAATTTCCAAATCCAGCTTGCCCGCAGCCAGCACGCCCTGCCCTTGACGCGCGGCTATATGATGGACGAGGAAGAGAGCTTGCGCCGCACCGATGGGGGCATGGCGGCTCAGAGGGTGAGGACGGGATGACACCGCAGAAAGAAGATCTGGCCGAATTGCTGGCGCAGGAAGAAGAACTCACTTTCGAAAGTTTTTCCAATGAAATGGCCATTTCCCTTGGCCTTTTGATGGTGGAATCCGCCGCCAAGCAGAAACTACCCGCTGCGGTGGATATCACCCGCTCAGGCCAGCAGCTTTTCTTTGCCGCCATGCCCGGAACGTCACCAGACAACGCACATTGGATCCGCCGCAAGATGACGCTGGTGAACCGTTATCAGCACAGCTCGTTCTATATCGGCTGCCTGCATCGTTCGAGGGGGACGGATTTTTACACCGCCACCGGCTTGCCGCAGGCAGAATATGCGCCAAATGGCGGGTGCTTTCCTATTCTCATCCGCAACACCGGCATCATTGGCACTGTCACCGTTTCTGGCCTGCCGCAGGCGGAAGATCATGCTTTCGCGGTGGAATGTCTCAGGGCTTTCCGCGCGCAAGGCAAAATCGGCTGAGACGGGCGGCATTCGTCTGTCACTCCGGCTTGCGGGTTGCATGCACCCAAGCCATCGACAATGCAGGGCCAACCGAAGCCTTGTTGGCTGTGGTATTATCATTTTAGAAATTGAGTCGTGTTATTCACACGCGAGGATTGCGTCAGAATCTCACGTCAATTGACGGGAAATATTCTTTTCCAGCCTGTGAATAACGGGATAATCGTCAAGTCGAAGCTTCGTTACGCGGCCAGCCCTGCTACAGAAGAGTCATGGATCAAGCATATAGTCTCAAGCCTCGCCTCAGCCTTGCCGGATCAGAACCTGATACGGGCGATGCGAGCTATCGGCAGGCGCCGCATAATCTGGAAGCCGAGCAGTCGCTTCTGGGGGCTATCCTCGTGAATAACGAAGCCTGCGATCGCGTGACCAGCTTTCTAATGCCGGAGCATTTTTACGAAGGCGTGCATGCGCGCATTTTCGAAGCGGCTTCCACCCTGATCCGCGCGGGCAAGCTTGCCTCTCCTGTGACGCTCAAAACTTATTTCGAGCGCGATGAGACGCTGAATGAAATCGGCGGGCCTGCTTATCTTGCGCGCCTTGCTGCCGCGGCCACAACGATTATCAATGCCGAAGAATATGGCCGCACGATCTATGAGTTGGCGACCCGCCGCCGCCTCATCAGCATCGGCTCGGACATTGTGAATGACAGTTTCGACACGCCGGTAGATTTGACCGCGCGCGATCTCATCGAAGGGGCCGAGCAGAAGCTTTATGAAATCGCCGAAACGGGCCGCTATGGGCAAGGCTTTCAGCCTTTCGGTACGGCACTGACGGAAGCCATTGATCTGGCCGCAGCGGCTTATCAGCGCGATGGGGGGCTTTCGGGGGTTTCGTCGGGTTTCCGGAATATCGACGAGAAGATGGGTGGCTTGCAGAGGTCGGACCTCATCATTCTGGCCGGTCGGCCCGCTATGGGCAAAACCTCGCTTGCTACCAATATCGCCTATCATGTCGCCAAGAATTATCGGGCGGAACACAAGCCGGATGGCACGGTGGATGTGAAGGACGGGGCGGTGGTTGCGTTCTTCTCGCTGGAAATGTCGGGTGAACAGCTGGCTACGCGCATCATCTCAGAGCAGGCGGGAATCCCGTCTGAAAAAATCCGGCGCGGTAAAATCACGGAAGAAGAATTCCACCGACTTTCGGCAACCGCTGGTGAGCTGCAATCGCTGCCGCTTTATATCGACGCGACTGGTGGCCTGACCATCGCCCAATTGGCCGCGCGCGCGCGTCGTCTGAAGCGTCAACGTGGGCTTGGTCTTATCATCGTGGATTACCTCCAGCTTCTCACTGGCTCCTCACGCAAGGCTGCGGAAGGCCGCGTGCAGGAAGTTACCGAAATCACGGTGGGGCTGAAGTCTCTGGCCAAGGAACTGGCGGTTCCCGTCATCGCGCTTTCCCAGCTTTCGCGCCAAGTCGAAAACCGCGAAGACAAGCGTCCGCAATTGGCTGACCTTCGTGAATCCGGCTCGATCGAACAGGACGCCGATATCGTGATGTTCGTTTATCGCGAGGAATATTATCTGGGCCGCGCCCAGCCGCAGCTCAACACGCCGGAATTTTACACCTGGCAGGAAAAGATGGCGAAGGTGGAGGGTATTGCCGAGGTCATTATCGGCAAACAACGCCACGGCCCCACGGGAACCATTGAACTGCACTTCGAAGGCAGTTTGACACGCTTCTCCGATCTGATCAGAGACGATCATCTTCCGGAGCAATTCAACTGACGATAGGTCATGTGATGGGGCCAGAGCTTTCAGGCGCAAGCCTCCACATTGATCTTCGCGCGCTACAGCGCAATTACCTGCGCTTTTGTGATGCGGCGGGGGCGGGCAAATCGGCTGCCACGGTGAAAGCGGATGCCTATGGGCTTGGGCTTGTGCCGGTTGCACGCGCGCTTTGGGCTGCTGGATGCCGCAGTTTTTTCGTGGCCCTGCCCGGTGAAGGCGTGGAACTGCGCGCCGCGCTGGCGGATGCAGAAATCATTGTGCTGAACGGCCTGCTGCCCGGAGCGGCGGCGTTTTACGCAAATGCCGCTTTGACGCCCGCCTTGGCCCAGCCGGAGGAGCTGGCCGAATGGGCCAGCTTCTGCCGTGCCACCTCGACCAGACAGGCCGCCGCCATCCATTTCGACACGGGCATCAACCGCTTGGGCTTTTCGGAACGGCAACTGCGGGCAATCAAGCCCGATGATCTTGCCGCCATCCACCTCACCTTGGTGATGAGCCATCTGGCCAATGCCGATGCGCCTGATGATGAGATGAATGCGCGCCAGCTTGCCCGCTTTCATGAGCTGCGCCAGCTTCTGCCGCCCTGCCGATTGAGCCTAGCCAATTCTCCCGGCAGCCTGCTGGACAAAAGCTTCGCGCAAGACCTGCTGCGGCCTGGCATCGGCCTTTATGGCGGCAACCCTTACGGGTTAAATCAGGAAAACCCGTTTGAGCCAGTCGTGCGCCTAACCGCACCCGTCATGCAGGTGCGGGAAGTTTTGGCAGGCGAGAAGGTGGGCTATACGGGCAGCTTCACCGCTAAACGCCCAAGCCGTATTGCCATTTTCGGCGCGGGCTATCGGGACGGCTATCCGCGTGCGTTGAGTTCAGGGCCGGAGGGTGGACCGGCGCGGGTGTTCATCGCGGGGCATTTCGCGCCCATAGCGGGCCGGGTTTCGATGGATATGATCAGCGTGGATGTGACAGATATTCCAGCTGAAAAGATTGCTCGCGGGACGGTTGCCGAAGTGCTGGGCGAACATGTTACACTGGATGAAATGGCCAGCCTTGCCGGCACCATTCCTTACGAAATCTTGACCCGTTTGGGAACGCGCTATGCCCGGATATATTCGGGTTTCGAATCGCCTGACCAAGGAGCGCCCGTCTGATGAATTTCGTTGCCCATCTGGGCCGCACCGTGCTTGCCCTATTTGCCGAAGTGGGCCGCAGCAGCCTGTTCTTGAAGGAGGCTTTGGTGCAGGGCATGACGCCGCATTTCTATTGGCGGCAGATTTTCACGCAGATGATGCGTATTGGCTATTTCTCGCTTCCCGTGGTGGGGCTTACCGCCTTCTTCACCGGCGGGGTGCTGGCGCTGCAAATCTATATCGGTTCCTCGCGCTTCAATGCCGAAAACCTTGTTTCTTCTATCGTGGCACTGGGCATCACGCGCGAGCTTGGGCCGGTATTGGCGGGGTTGATGGTGGCAGGGCGTGTGGCAGCGGCCATTGCGGCGGAGCTTGGCACCATGCGGGTGACCGAGCAGATTGACGCGCTCTCAACCCTTTCCACCAATCCTTACAAATATCTCGTGGGGCCGCGTTTGTTGGCTGGTGTGATCACCCTGCCCTTGCTGGTGGTGATTGCCGATACGATTGGCATTATGGGCGGCTATATTGTCGGCACGAAGTCACTTGGCTTCAATGGTGCGGCTTATATCAAGAACACGGTGGATTTTCTGGAGATTGGCGATGTGACCTCCGGCCTGATCAAGGCGGCCGTGTTCGGCTTCATTATCGCGCTGATGGGTTGCTATCATGGCTTTCATTCCAAGGGCGGCGCGCAAGGGGTGGGACGGGCTACTACCAATGCGGTCGTTTCGGCTTCCATCCTGATCCTCGCGGCGAATTACGCGATGACCTCTTTGTTGTTCGGCAAGTGAGGGCGTGGGCATGAGCGGACATATTGAACTTTCCGGCGTCCACAAAAGCTTCGGCCCCAAGCATGTGCTGGATGGGGTGAATCTTTCGGTGCCCAAGGGCCATTCACTGGTCGTGATCGGCGGCTCGGGTACGGGCAAATCCGTGATGCTGAAATGTATTCTGGGCCTCATCCAACCCGATAGCGGGTCCATCAAGATTGGCGGCGAAGAAGTCTCGCGGCTGAAAGGTAAAGACCGCGACCGCCTGATGACGCGGTTCGGCATGCTGTTTCAGGGTGGTGCTTTGTTCGATAGTATTCCCGTTTGGGAAAATGTGGCCTTCGGCCTGATCCAGGGGCCGCTGAAAATGGCCCGCGCGCGCGCGCGTGAGATTGCGATGATGAAGCTGGGGCAAGTGGGCTTGGGTGCCGCCATCGGCGAACTCAAGCCTGCGGAGCTTTCCGGCGGCATGCAAAAGCGCGTGGCACTGGCGCGCGCCATTGCGGCGGACCCGGAGATCATCTTTTTCGATGAGCCCACGACCGGGCTTGATCCCATCATGGCGGATGTCATCAACAATCTGATTGTCGATTGCGTGAAGCGGCTGGGGGCCACCACCATTTCCATCACCCACGACATGGCCAGTGCGCGCAAAATCGCGGACGATATTGCCATGATCTACAAGGGCCGCATTCTGTGGCAGGGCGAGGCGAAGAAGATCGACAAGAGCGGCAACGCCCATGTGGAACAGTTCATCCACGGGCGGGCGGAGGGGCCGATCCAGATGGAAGTTTTGAAGCCTTGAGGGTGCTCCACCGTCAGCATCGCGCGCTTGAACTGATGACGACATATAAATGGTTTCTTCGCATTGGTACCCGAGCCGGATTGACAAATTCGGTAAAAGAACATAACATGAACGATTGATTGTAGGAGAATTTGATTTGTCGAAAGCTGCCCCCAGTTACGTCTGCCAGTCCTGCGGGGCGTCCCATAATAAATGGTCCGGGCGGTGTGATGCCTGTTCGGAGTGGAACACGATTGTTGAGGAGCAAACGGCTGCACCTGTGGCCGGTGCCAAGGGTGCTAAATTGCCCAAGGGTAGGCCTTCGCGGCTTGTGGGGCTGAAAGGCGACAATACCGCACCGCCGCGCTTGGAAACGGGCATTGCGGAGCTGGACCGGGTGGCGGGCGGTGGGTTTGTGCCGGGGTCGGGGGTGCTGATCGGCGGTGATCCGGGCATCGGCAAATCGACACTTCTGTTGCAGGCTTTGGCAGCACTGGCCAATAAGGGCGAGCGGGTGATTTATATCTCTGGCGAAGAAGCCATCGCGCAGGTGCGGCTGCGGGCAGAGCGTCTGGGGCTGGCGGAATCGGCGGTATTGCTCGCCTCTGAAACCAATGTTTCTGATATTCTGGCCACGATGGGCGAAGGGGCTGTGCCTGCGGTGGTGGTGATCGATTCCATCCAGACGCTGTGGTCGCCTGTCATCGACAGTGCGCCGGGCACCGTTTCGCAATTGCGGGCTGGTTCGGAAGCGTTGATCCGCTTTGCCAAGCAGAAGGGTTCCACGGTTTTGCTGGTCGGCCATGTCACCAAGGACGGGCAGATTGCGGGGCCGAAGGTGGTGGAGCATATGGTGGATGCGGTGCTTTATTTCGAAGGCGACCGGGGCCATCAATTCCGGGTGCTGCGGGCGGTCAAAAACCGCTTCGGGCCTACCGATGAGATCGGTGTTTTCGAAATGTCGGATGGGGGCTTGCGGGAGGTGATCAATCCTTCGCGCCTGTTCATGGGCGCGCGCGAACAAGCCACCCCCGGTTCAGCCGTGCTGGCGGGCATGGAAGGCACGCGGCCCATCCTCATGGAGGTGCAAGCCCTTGTTTCGCCATCGGTTCTGGGCAATCCGCGGCGTGCGGTGGTGGGCTGGGACCAGAACCGGCTTTCGATGGTGCTGGCGGTGCTGGAAGCGCGCGCAGGCGTTGCCATCGGGCAGCATGATATTTACCTCAACATTGCGGGCGGTTTGAAGGTGAAGGAACCCGCCGCTGACCTTGCCGTTGCAGCAGCTTTGGTATCCTCGCTGACCGGCAATGCCCTGCCGACGGATGCCGTGATTTTTGGCGAAATCGCCCTTTCCGGGGCCGTGCGACCTGTGGGCCAGACGGAATCCCGGCTGAAGGAAGCCGCCAAGCTGGGGCTGACACGGGCGGTTATCGCAGGCGGCGGGGAGGCTTCCAGTGTCAAGGGTTTGACGCTGAAGCCGATCGAATCCGTCTCCGATCTGGTGGCCTGGGCCGCCGCCAAGCCCGCATAACCCTTTCCAGCCATGCGCGGCGTTGTTTCGCAAGACAGCGCGGCGCAAGCCTTCTATAAAAGCACCGGAATCTGCCGCTGGATCACACTTGCCCGAGGCCCCATGTCCCTTGAACTGCTCGATTTTATCCTGATTGGAACGATGCTCGTTTCGGCGCTTCTGGCGCTGTCACGCGGGTTCACCCGTGAAATCCTGTCGCTCATCGCCTGGGGTGCGGCTGGCCTTGCGGCGGCGGCGGCTCTTCTCAGCCCCGATATCATGAATTTCGCCAAGGCCTATATCCAGCCGGAAGTCGTGGCGACTGTGGGTGTGGGGGCTGGCGTTTTCCTCATCGTGCTGATCGTCACATCCCTCATCGGTGTGAAGATTGCCGATTGGGTGCTGGATAGTGCGGCAGGTGCGTTGGACCGCACGCTGGGCTTTGTCTACGGGTTGACGCGCGGGCTTTTGCTCGTTGTCGTGGCTTATGTTTTCTACATCTGGCTTGTGCCTGCCGACAAGCGCGAGACGTGGATCAAGAACGCACAGTCGCTGCCGATCGTTGAAAGCACGGCGACTATTCTGATCGGTTTCCTGCCGCCGGAAATCAGCGAGGATCTGCTTTCCAAAATGGCCGCTGCCCATGCACAGAACACACCGGCAGAGGGCGCGGAAGGCTATCAGTCTGGCCAGACGCGCGGGCTTAACCAGTTGCTGCAAGGCACGGATGGCAGCACCGAAGCTCTGCCGCCGCCGGAACCGCCCGCACAACCTAGCTTGGGCGGCCAAAGCACCACCGGGCAATAAGAAAGGCAATCAACCCATGGCGCATGATACATTCAACCTCGACATGGATGGTGACACGCTTCGCGAAGAATGCGGCGTGTTCGGCATTTTTGGCCATGATGATGCCTCCGCCCTTACCGCCCTTGGGCTTCACGCCTTGCAGCACCGGGGCCAAGAGGCCGCCGGGATCGTGTCTTATGATGGTGGGCGCTTTCATGCCGAAAAAGGCTTGGGGCTTGTTAGCGATTATTTCTCTCGGGAAGAAACCATTGGCCGTCTGAAGGGCCGCGTGGCTTTGGGCCATGTGCGCTATTCGACAACGGGCGAAACCATTCTACGCAATGTGCAGCCCCTATTTGCCGAGCTTGCCACGGGTGGGCTTGCAGTGGGGCATAATGGCAATCTTACCAATGGGCACATGCTGCGGCGCGATCTCATCCAACAAGGTGCGATCTATCAATCAACATCTGACACGGAAGCCATTTTGCACCTTGTCGCGCGCTCTACCAAGCCGCGTATCGTGGAGCGTTTCATTGATGCGCTGCGGCTTCTGGAAGGGGCTTATTCGCTGGTCGCCATGACCAACAAGAAGCTCATCGGCGCGCGTGATCCCTTGGGCATCCGGCCCCTCATTCTGGGAGAGTTGAACGGCGCCTATATCCTCTGCTCAGAAACCTGCGCGCTCGACATTATCGGTGCCAAGTTTGTGCGCGAAGTTGAGAATGGCGAAGTGGTGGTGATTTCGGAAGAAGGCATCCAGTCACTGCGCCCCTTCCCCAAGCTGCCCGCGCGGCCGTGCATTTTCGAATATGTGTATTTCTCGCGTCCTGACAGCGTGCTGGGTGGACGGTCTGTCTATGCCGCGCGCAAGGCGATGGGTGTGCAGCTGGCCCAGGAAAGCCCGGCGGATGTGGATGTGATTATTCCCGTGCCGGATTCAGGTGTGCCGGCCGCGCTGGGTTATGCCCAGCAATCTGGTATTCCGTTTGAGCTTGGCATCATTCGCAACCACTATGTGGGGCGCACCTTCATTGAGCCTACCCAGCAAATCCGGGCGCTGGGTGTGAAGCTGAAGCACAATGCCAATCGCTCGGTCATTGCTGGCAAGCGCATTTTGCTCGTCGATGACAGCGTGGTGCGGGGCACAACTTCGGTGAAAATTGTGAAGATGATGTATGAGGCCGGTGCCAAGGAAGTGCATATGCGTATTGCCAGCCCGCCGATCAAGCACCCGGATTTCTACGGCATCGACACGCCAGAGCAGAAGCATTTGCTTGCCGCCACGCACAGCATCGAGGAGATGCGTGAATTCATTGGGGTCAAGTCGCTGGCCTTCCTTTCGGTAAATGGAATTTATGCGGCCGTCGGCGGCACGCCGCGCAATGATGTGCAGCCGCAATTCACGGACCATTGCTTTACCGGCGATTACCCAACCCCCCTCACCGATCTTGAAGGGCAGGCCACACCGCGCCAGCTTTCGCTTCTGGCGGAAGGGCGCTGAATATGGGTGTGCTTTCGGGAAAGATCGCGCTCGTAACAGGTGCCTCGCGCGGCATTGGACGCGCCATGGCGTTGATGCTGGCGCGTGAAGGAGCGCATGTGATCGCCACTGCGCGCACGGTGGGCGGGCTTGAAGAATTGGATGATGACATCCGCAAAGCCGGTGGTGCGGCCACATTGGTTCCGCTCGACATCAAGGATGCAGAAGGGGTGGACCGCTTGGGTGCGGCCATTTTTGAACGCTGGCAGAAGCTGGATATTCTTGTCGGCAATGCCGGCATTTTAGGCAAGCTGTCGCCGCTGGGGCATATTGATCCTTCTGTTTGGGCCGATGTGATGGCGACCAATGTGACGGCCAATTGGCGTCTCATCCGTTCCATGGACCCGCTGTTGCGGCAGGCTGAGGCACCGCGTGCGGTATTTTTGACGTCTGGAGCGGCGGGGAATTTCCGTGCCTATTGGGGGGCCTATTCGGTTTCCAAGGCAGGGTTGGAAGCCTTGGTGAAAACCTATGCCGCTGAAATGGCAACCACGCCTTTGCGCGTGAACCTGCTTAGTCCCGGGCCCATCGCCACCAAAATGCGCGCGCAAGCCATGCCGGGGGAAGATGCAAGCACATTGCCAACGGCGGACGCCTTGGCGCAGGCCGCGTTGCCTTTGTTTTTGGATCCGGTGGATGTGACGGGGGAAGTGTTTCGCTTCCAGCGTGAAAGTGGCAAGCTGGTTCAGCAGTGAACCAGCGCGATAAGGTGGTTTACCGATCACCCTTATCAAACGGATTGCGCCCTGCCCGCATGTTGAAGCGGATGGGAACACCACCCAGATCGAAATCATCGCGCAGGCCCTTCACGAGATAGCGGATATAGCTTTCCGGCACATCATCCGCGCGTTGGCAGAAGCCGATGAAGGTGGGCGGGCGGTTTCTGGCTTGCGTCATGTAGCGGATTTTCAAACGCCTGCCGCCGGGTGCCGGGGGTGGATGGCGTTCAAGCATGGCCGCGAGCCAGCGGTTGAGCTTTTGTGTGCGGATGCGGCTGTTCCATTTGGCGTACATGTCGAACACAGCCTTCATCAGCTTATCAACACCCTGCCCCCGCTCGCCCGACAGCGGCACGAGCGCAACGCCCTTGATCTGGGGTAAGAGGTAGCCGACTTCTTCTTCGAGATATTTCAGAAGCTTCTGCTTGTCCTCCACCGCATCCCATTTATTGAGTGCGATGACGAGGCCACGGCCTTCCTGTTCAATGAGATCGGCGATCTGCAAATCCTGCTTGTCGAAGGGGGAAGCCGCATCAATCATCAGCACCACCACTTCGGCAAAGCGCACGGCGCGCAGCGCGTCAGTGACGGACATTTTTTCCAGCTTCTCATTCACGCGCGATTTGCGGCGCAGGCCTGCGGTGTCCCACAGTTTGACGGGCTGGCCTTGCCAGTTCCAATCGACACTGATGCTATCGCGCGTGATGCCCGCTTCGGGGCCGGTGAGCATGCGTTCTTCACCCAAAAGCGTGTTGATGAGGGTGGACTTGCCCGCATTCGGGCGGCCCACAATTGCCAAGCGCAGCGGGCGCTTTTCGGAGAGGCGTTCTGCTTCATCGAGCTTTTCGAGAGCCGCTTCGCGGGCTTCCTCATCATCGAGGCCTGCAATGGCGGCTTCCTGCGCGTCGCTGGTTTCGGGGCTTGCCGCAGCATCGACTTCTTCATCGTCATAAGGATCAAGCCAAGGCAGCATGGCATCATAAAGATCACCAAGGCCTACGCCATGTTCAGCGGAAATGGCGATGGGTTCGCCCAGCCCCAAGCCCCAAGCATCGCCCAGGGTGAAGCTGGCCTTGTTGCCTTCGCATTTATTGGCGAGCAGCAGAACGGGCTTGCCCTTTTTACGCACGATTTCGGCAAAGTGCCGATCCATCGGGGTGACACCCTGGCGGGCGTCGATCACGAACAGGCATAAATCCGCATCATCAATGGCGGCTTCGGTTTGGCCACGCATGCGATCTTCCAGCGTGCCTGCCTTGGCCCGGTCGAGGCCTGCGGTATCGAGCAGCGCGAAGCGGCGGCCACCGAGCGAGGCATCGCCTTCGCGCCGGTCGCGCGTTACCCCCGGCTGGTCATCGACAAGGGCGAGCTTGCGTCCGATCAGGCGATTGAACAGCGTGGATTTGCCGACATTCGGGCGGCCGACGATCACAACGGTGGCGGTCATACGTTTTCAATAGCCTATCGCAGCGCAATCAGATCCGCGCTGTCTGAGAGAAGGTAAACCGTGCCGTTGGCAACGACCGGTGCAATGTAAAATTTGCCGCCGAGCTTTTGCGTTCCCAGAAGCTCGCCCGTTTGCGGGCTGAAGCTGGCCAGAAGGCCGGTGTTGGAAACCGCGATCAGCTTATTGCCGGCCAGAACGGGTCCGGCCCATGTGCCTTCCGGCAAGGGCTTGATCCACCAGGTGCCGCCGGTTTTGGTGGAAATGGCCTGCAGCTTGCCATCACGGCTGATGACATAGAGAGCCGAACCGGCAGCCCATGGCGTCTCGGTTCCAGCAATGCTGCGTTCCCAGATGCGCTGGCCGGTTTGGCCGTCAAAAGCGGCAAAGCGGCCTGTATGAGACAAGGCAAAGGCGGTGGTGCCGTCGATCACCGGGCGGGCGGAAATATCGTTTAGATTGGCAAGGCCCGTTGAGGTGTCGAGCGCGGTGAGCGATTCCACCCACAGGCCAAGGCCGCTAGATGCGCTGATGCCGACGAGATCGCCGGAGGTAGTGGGTGCCACTACAAGATCACCAGCCACAGCCGGACTGGTGCTCGACAGGGCGGACGCGGCTTCGCCCGTGCCTTGATAGCGCCAGAGCTCCGTGCCGTCAGCAGCGTTCATGGCGTAGACATCATTGGTGACGGTGACAAAATAGATGCGGCCATTTTCAACCGTTGGGGCAGTGCGGACCGGCACATCCACCTTCTTGCGCCAGACTTCCTTGCCGTCGCCTGCGTTGAGGGCGACGATTTCGCCAAAAGCGGTGGCGGCGTAAATGCGCTGGCCGTCCGACGCGATGCCACCGCCATAGGCACCAGCGCCATCTTCGCCATTGGGCACGGCGGATGTGCGCCACAGGCGCTTGCCTGCGGCATCAAAGCCCGTAATGGTGGCTTCGGTATCCATGACATAGAGGCGGCCATTATCGAAGATGGGTGGCGCTGTCAGGCGGCCGTTCTTGTCGGAACCGGCACCAGCACTGGCGGCAAAAAGCTTTTTGAGTTCACCGCCCAGCTGAAGATGCTGGAGATTGTGAGAGGCGTTGCCGCCCGATTGCGGCCAGCCGGCATTGGCCATGGCGGCGGGAATGGCGATAGGCTCGGCAGGTGTTGCCGCCTCACCGGTATTGCCTTCCGGCAGAACGGTTTCGCGCGTGCCGACCAGCGGCTGGTCTTTGTCAGCCCCAAAATCCAGCAGCTTGCTTGCGGTAGTTCCGCAACCGGCGAGCGTCAGGGCCATAAGTCCGGCAAAGGCAATGCGGCGGATGTTCATGTTTATCCTGCGTTCTTGGCGCCGAGGCGCGGGGCAAGCACTTGAAGGAGAATTTGCGCCCGCGAGCGCGCGCTCGCGGGGGCTTCAGGGTCGGCCATAAGCTCATTGAGCAGCGCGTCCGCCTTGGCCAGATCGCCAGCCTTGTAATAGGCAAGGCCCAAAATTTCACGCACGCCATTGCGCCAGGCGTTTTGCGGGGTGTTGAGGCCATTCAGGCGGGTTTCGAGGTCAGCCGGGGAAGCGGTGTCCACCAGCAGCCAAGCGGCCCGCACACGGGCGGTTTCGGCCAGAAGCGGGTCGCTGCCAGACGCGAGGCTGTCATAGGCCTTCACGGCTCCTTCCACATCACCTGCGGCGGCCAGATTGGCGGCTTCGCGCAGGCTGGCCAAGGCAGCAAAGCCCTGATGCCCACCCTTGGCGGCGGCGAAGGCCTTGGCAGCTTCGGCGGAATTGCCTTCATTTTCGAGCTTGGCAGCGGCAAAATAGGCCCTTGCTGCGGTTTCGGACTGCTTGAGCTGGAAATACTCATAGCCCTTTATGCCAGAGACCGCCGCGATGACGCCGATGCTGACCGCGATGATGGCATTGCCATAGCGTTTCCACAGCTTGGAAAGCTGGTCGCGGCGGACATCTTCATCCACTTCGCGGAACAGTGATTCATCGCTCAAAACAGAAACTCCCCAAGCAAGACATTACGCTTCAGCGCGTAAGGTAACCGCTTGGCCAAATCAAGGCAAATCCGGTGGGCTAGTCTTTCACCTTGTAAGTGTTCTCCGCCGCCGGGAAGCTGCGGGTGCGGACTTCTTCGGCGTAGAGGGCGATGGCGTCTTCGATCACCTTGCCGACCTTGCCGAATTCCTTGACGAATTTGGCCACTTTGGGGGAAAGGCCCAGCATATCCTCCATGACGAGGATCTGGCCGTCACAATGGGCGGAGGCACCGATGCCGATGGTGGGAATGGGGATGGCGGCGGTGATTTTGGCCGCCAGCGGCTCGGCCAGCGCCTCCAGCACCACGGCGAAGGCACCGGCTTCAGCGACCAGCCGGGCGTCTTCCTCAATATGGGCCCATTGGTCGCGGGTGCGGCCTTGGGTGACGAAGCCGCCCATCACGTTCACCGATTGGGGGGTCATGCCGATATGGGCCATTACCGGAATGCCGCGCTCGGTCAAAAAGCGGATGGTTTCGGCCATGCGGCGGCCACCTTCCAATTTGATGGCACCACATTCGGTTTCCTTCATCACGCGGGCGGCGTTGCGGAAGGCTTGGGCGGGGCTTTCCTCATAGGAACCGAAGGGCATGTCCACCACCACAAGCGCGCGGCGCGCGCCACGGGTGACGGCGCGGCCATGCATGATCATGAGGTCGAGGGGCACGGGGATTGTCGATTCAAAGCCGTGCATGACCATGCCGAGGCTGTCGCCCACGAGCAGGAAATCCACATATTTATCGGCAATGGCGGCGGTGTGCGCGTGATAGGAGGTGAGCGACACAATGGGTGCCGCACCTTTGCGCGCGGTGATGTCCGGTGCGGTTATGCGCCGTTGCGGAGGTGATTCAGCCATGACGCCCAAGCTCCTGATTTCATGGCTTTTCTAGCATATGGACGGGGCCTCGTCACCCACTCAGAATTTGGTGGTGAGGCCAGCCCGCAGGAACTGATATTCGGTGCCCAAACCCTCTAGATCCTGCTCGGAATACAGATATTCAGCGCGCACATGCCACAAATCGGTGAGCTGGTGTTCATAGCCCAAGCCCACGATCCAGCCATCGGGATTATCGCCTTCAATCTGGGTTCCGGCGTAGCCGACGGTGGCGAAGGCCATGCCTGTTTCATTCATCACTTTGTAGCCCGCGCGCGGGCGCAGGCTATAGGAGAAATCGTTCTTGTTCAGGGTGTCCGAACTCAAGTCGCCTTCAAGGCCGACAACGAAGCTGGGGCCCAAATCCATGTTGTAACCGGCAATGATGCTGGCGATGGCTTGCGCGTCTGAAATGCCGCCATCGCTGCTGGCTTCCAGATTACCCACGGCAGCGCCGCCATATAGCCCGGTCCAGCTTTCCTGCGCCTGTGCCGCAGGGGCAAGGATGGCCAACAGGGCGGTGGTGATGGCAAGGTAAGCGGTACGCATAGACGGTTACTCCAATGGGCCGGATTTTATGCATTTAAGCACTCGTCTGGAACCAAAAGGTTAACGACCTTCAGTTTGTTAGCGTCAAAACTGGCACGCCGATCAACACCGCGTGAAGTTGCGTGAATACTCCGTAAAAGGCCAACCCGAACAGGATACCGAGGAGATTGTGTCCTTTTCGAACCTCCGGCGTGGGACGCATGCCTTGGGCCAGGCCCAGCGCCAGATAGGCCGCGCCAAAGGCGATGATGCCGCCAAATAGGATGAGGCTTGCCACATCCCCCCGCACAAAAAGATGACCAAAGCCCCAGAAAATGGTGGCGAGGGCGAGCGGGAAGCGGATGGATTGACGCCAACTGCCCCGGAAAATCCACGTGCCGAGGAACAGGAACGCGATGAGAACCAGAGTGAAAGTGGCGTACTTGCCCCAGATCGGCGGCTCATAAACCGGCACCCATTCGCGCGCGCGCCAAGCCAGCACAAGCAGCGCCAAAGTGACGAGCGATGCACCGCCGAAGCCGGGGCCATAGGCCTTGCCCAAACGTGCCCTCAGGGAAGCTTTTGCGGCAGGCATGGCCGCGATGAGGTGGACGGCGATGAAGGCCAAAACGGCAAGGGCAAGCAGGATCACTGGAACACCGGAACATTGAGGACATAAGGGTGGAAGATGAGGGCGAAGAAGGCAAACAGCAACAATCCGCCCGTAATGGCAATAACATCATGCAGCACGCGCGGCTGATGGGATGGGCGTTTGCCTTGCCATTCATTGAAAGCGACATCAATTATGGACTGGGCGAGGAAAGCCCCGAAAACCAAAACACTGGCGAATTTGCCGTTGGAAAGCAGATGCCCCGCCGCCCACAGCCCCACGCCAATGGACATGGGATTACGCAGCCAAGTTTTAAGATAGCCTTTGTGGAAAGACGCCGCGAGCGCGATCATGCCTAGCAGCACCAACAGCATTGTCGCATGGCGGGACCCTTCGGGCGGATACCAAACGAAATCAGCCGCGGCAGGCCCGGCGCGCGTGCCCATATAGCCCCAGATGAGCAAGCCCAGACCTGCAAGCGAGATGAGCGAAAACGCATTTTTCCACGCTTTTTCTCCACGCCCTTGGATGATGACTTGTTTTGCGGGCGTATAGGCAAGAAAATGGACGCCGAAAAACAAAACCAGCCCGAGATAAAGCCAAATCATGATGAACCCCTATGAATCGGTGTCAATCTGGGCCGTACTGCCACAAAAGGCAACGGAGTGCGTCCATGACCGCAGATGACGCTTTCACTTATGCAAATTCCGCAGCTTTGGCTGGATGGATTGTGCTTCTGGCTGGGGTCGCGCTGAAAAATCATCGGCTGGCGGGATTGGTTGCAGGCCGCATCATTCCCGTTAGCCTTGCCGTGGCCTATGCCACGATTGCGCCTTCCTTCTTCACCACGACGCAAGGCGGTTTTGATACGCTGGCAAATCTCCAGATCATGTTTGGTGATCCGTGGTTGGTGCTGGGGGGATGGCTGCACTGGCTGGCGGCTGACCTGTTTATCGCTTCTTGGGTGGCGATGCAGATTATGAAAAAGGGCTGGAGCCGTTGGTGGCTCGCGGGGTTGCTTCCACTTTGTTTTGCCGTGGGGCCGGTTGGGTTTCTGGCCTATCATGCGCTGGCCCTTGCGCGCAGCGGTCAGACGAATTCAACGAACGCAGGTGCCTAATTCCTCGCGCGGGAAGTGAGCCGGGAAAACTGCATGCAGGCAAGCTTGAATGATGCGGCGGGCTTCTGCTTGAGTGATCGTTCCCAAGAGCTTGCGCTGAATGAGGCCCTTTAGCGCAGCATCAATGATATTTGCACTGAGCAAAGGATCAGGCGCGCCAATTTTGTCGCATTGGCGAACGAGTTCCTCAAAAAAGCGGTTATCATCGAACGTGCAAACGGAATGGTAGAGCATAGGTGCCTCGGAGCGGAAAGCTGCCCAGGCGCGAATGATGCGTTGTGTGCTTAGCTCATCGCAAAACTCAGCTTGCGCCAAGCCACTGATGGCGGCCGCTGGATCATCCCCGGCGGACTGCAAAGCCCGATCCATCAAGGCGCAATAGCGTGCTTCCATTTCCATGATGGTTTCACGCAGCAGCTCATCCTTGCTGGTGAAATGGAAGTTCACAATGCCGTGGGAAAGGCCAGCCTTATTGGCCACATCGCTGATGGTAAGGTTTGAAAAGCCTTTTCCGGCCAAAACATCAATAGTGGCCTCCATCAGCTGCATGCGACGGGCTTGTTTGGGGGCAGTGCGATTGTGGACGGGCGGCTGCTGCACGAGATCAACCACAAGCCTTCCCCCTTCTCATGCCGCCAGCCGCTTGCGCCGCTTCTTCACGGGCGGAATGACTGGCTTGCGGGAAATATTCTTGACGATGCGGCTGGCAAGTTCCGAATTTGTGATACTCACGAGGGCGCCATCGGAACTGCGTAAACGGGTGGAACGCATGCCGATCTGCTCAATGACGCCTTCCACATCGTTGGCCTCAATACGCTCACCCACGCGCACCGAA
>CAJBCQ010000214.1 GCA_903951595.1 uncultured Hyphomicrobiales bacterium
CGCAGTCCGGAGTGGATTTTTCTCCGGGTCAGCACGCAATAACAGGGAAAATACAGGGAATTTTGAGAAAATCGGCTTGGCTTGGAGGTCCGCTTGGGGCGTTTTGATCAATGATTTATGGGATACTGGGGCTGACAGCGCTCTCAAGAACAGGGAATTACTACAATCTGAACAGGGAATAAATTGCGCACGAATGCATCAATAACGGTCTAAATCGGGAGCGAGTATATTGGCCATTCACGGTGCAACGTTAATTCAGGTTTGTATTCTTTGAGGGACTGAGCGGCGATCAAACCGACCAGTGATTTGCCCGCTCTCGTGCATTAAATTCGACCCCAGAAATTAACAAGCGAATGTTACATAAATCGATATCCAGCATCGCTCTAGCGACTGGTAACCTTTGTACTATCAGAAATTGGTTTGGTTGGAGCTTCGCAACTGCATTTTCGAACTTATGCTTTTTACCAATGGCTACTCCTCCATCAAATTGAATCCACAGATTGAAAAAGGTAATTTTTCTGGGCAGACCTAAACATACCGCGCCCTCATTTCGATCCACGCCTCTACTGTCTTGCGCGAGGCTTCCACAGCGCCAGCGAGGTAACCCGGCTCCGTGTGGCTTGTTTCGCTTCCAGAAAGTGCCAGTCGCCCGGTCCATTCTCCCCTGAACTCCGGGCTGCCCGCGGCGCTAGGATGGCTGGGGTCCCCAGCATCCGCCGCAGTTGCTGTAAATCGGGCTGTCGCCCAGTCCTTTAGCAGCGTGGCGCGCGGGGTCATGGCCTGGGGGCCGAAGAGCCGCACCAGCTGTTCTGTCGCAGCCTGTTGCAAGACATCTGGACCAAGGACAGCACGTTGTGCGGCTGGGATGCCTACGAAGCCGAACAGGGCCGCTTTATTTGAGTAAGTAGTTGCATCGTGGATCTCGGCCAGCGGCCCGACGAGGCTATTCGCCGTGCCGGACAGGCCATCCTCCCGCCAGAAGGGGCGGTTATAGATAGCGAAGAATTTGGCATGTGGCGACATCCACGTGGGCGTCTTTCTCCATCCCTCGATGATAGCAGGTGCTGGGTGAGGAACGAGGCGGATGGCTTCAGCCATCAGCCGGGGCGGCAGCGTTGAGATGACGTATTGGGCGGTCAGATGATCTTCTACCCCACCGGCCCTCACAATTCTGACCGTAACACCTCCATCGGCCAGAAGAAGTTCAGTTACCTGCGCTTGCATGTGAATGTCACCTTGTGGAAGGTCCCGAGCAATAGCGCGGATAAGCGAACCAACTCCACCGACCAGCCGCATTGAGGCCTGTTGCTGTCCCGTACCACCCATCCGATACGGCCGTTCCTGTGCCGTACGCTCGAAGAGGACATCGCCTGCAGTGTGCTGCGAGAACGCCGATATCTGCAGATCAGCGACGAGGGCAGCCAACTCCGGTTGCATGCGGGGCCAGAACCACGACGGGCCTAGATCAAAGCCATCCTCACCATGTCCGCCAGTCTCGTCGACAGTCAGAACGCGCCCACCAAGGCGGTCGCGCGCCTCGAGCAGCTGGAAGTCGATCCCCGCCCGATGAAGTAGGCGCGCGGCATTCAGCCCTGCGAGACCACCGCCCAGAATTGCAACTTCGGTCGTCGTCATTGTCTTTCCCCAACCCTTGGCCTGCTGAATCTGAAGGACATCCGTATGTTGCAGAGTGGCATCCTTCATGCATTCCCACCTGCCTTAGGCTTCTGCTAAAACGCGGTCCAACGCCATCAACTAATCAGTTTATTATGCCCGTTAAAGCCCGATTTGAATGCTAGCCGCCTTACGGCTTGGATTGGCAGTCATGTTACATAGCCGACCACTTCAGCACCTCTGATGCTGGCGGTTGACACCAAAGCAATGAGATTCGACTGCTCTCATTCTAACGTTATCGCCATCTATCAGCCACGGCGACAATCTACGCTTCTACAGCTCGGGCAACTCGCTGAAGCCTAATCGATGGGCAGTGTTTCTCCTAACCACTCCCTAACAATACGCACGTTGAATTGGCCATCTTCATCTGATTCCACGAGGATTTCTTCATTCGGCCCCGGCTGGAAGGATAGGCGCATGGGGAAGATCACGTCGTTGCCATAGAAATCCTGCTGCTTGTCGAGGGTGACATCGAAAGTCATGCCGGCCTTCATGAGCTGGCCCGGGGAAACGAACTCGATGGCGGCGACGAGCGAACGGGCAGCTTCAGGGGTGACACCTAGACCGACAAGCCGCCTGAAGAGGCTTTCGCCCTCGGCCAGTTTGATGGTTTCGTCCACTGGTTCGGCGAGCGGGGTTTTGCCGATGGTGGTCATGTTCTCGGCATCAATAGCCGTAATGTCGATGCTGCCTTCGAGGACCTCGGTTTTTCTGCCGTAGGGCAAAACGCCAGCCTCGATAGAGGGGTAATTATCGCTCTCGATCATGATTCCAGCCGGTTTAGCTTCCGGGTCACTGTAGGTGCTGTCGTACGCGAATGGCTGTAGCTCGGCGGCTTCAGTCACTTCGTCATTATAGTCACCCTTCATCGAAGCCTGTGGGCGTTGCTGCCAGAAATCAGCCGGATTTACCGCCGCCAACGTGCAGTTCCCGGCACCTTCTTGGTCCCAAAAGCTCGGACGAAGGCCGGCCCAATATGCGGTAAGCGTGAAGGTAGTTAGCGCCACGCCCAACATTAATACGACGATTCCCGACCCGGAGACGATTTGAGAATTTCCGCGAAAAACCCTAATTACCGCCAGTCTCCGATGTATGATTGCCGGCTCAGAAACCCCAATAATCAACGGCTTCAGGCGCTTTTCGCGCCCTCTTCCCAAATCATACATGCACGCTTGAAGGATTGGCTGTGCTCGAAGTCCGGAGTGAATTTTTTCTCCGGGTCAGAACGCAATAACAGAGAAAATACAGGGAATTTTGGCCAAATCGAGCAAAGCAACTAGGGCGATTTTGAGAAAATATGCTTTAAATCAAGTCCTTAGTGCGCAGCTGCCTGTTCAGTGGAACAGGGAATTTGAGGGATTACGAGCTAATGGATCATCAACGGTCTAAATTGGAGCGCATATAGCCGCCGTCGATGACACAATCCTAATTCAGTTTTTATTTCCCTGATGCAGGTCATCGTTATTGAGCTGATGAATGAATGGCGTGTGTTTTGCATTAATTTTGGTTCTAGAAATTAACAAGAGCTTGTCACATAAATCGATGTCCCTCATCGCTATAGCAGCTAGTTATCATTGCACTGTCAAAAATTCGACTGGCCTGAGCTTAGAGAATATATCATCAGCCTTATGCCTTTTATCCATTCTTACGTCCTGTATCAGCCCAAGAGCTATACATCCGGGAACATCACTTTTCAGGGGGCAAACCAAATGCTCAAATAACTTTGAGAAAATATACTCAGCGAGGTATGAACAAAATACTCTTAGCTTTTTTCATTCAACAAAACGGCATTATTCCGTGAACCCAGCCATCAGCGCAGACACATCCAATCAAGGCATGCTTGTGCTTGTCGCAGCGGCGATGCTGGCTGTTGTTCTTGGGTCAATCCATGCATTCTCGGTTCTTTTAATACCCTTGGAAATGTTGCTTGACGCATCCCGAGCTTCTGTAAGCGCAACTTATTCCCTGGCACTAGGGGCGCTGACGCTGTAGGTGCTTTGGGGCCACAGGATCTTTGCAATATGGTCCGCAGGCCGTTTTGTCTTGGGCGTCGAATTGCTTGCCGCAGCTGGCGCGTGGGTTGCAGGGATGGCCGGCAGCTTGCCGCTGATATGGATCGGCTACAGCCTCCTGTTTGGTGTGGCGAACGGGCTTGGATATGGCTTTGGGTTTCAAATCGCGGCTCAAGCCAATAAGGGGCGAGAAGGCAAGGCGATGGGTATGATACGGATGGGCGGGTAAAAGAGAAGATACGCTCGTCAGTCGCGCAGACAAGGTCAGCGAGGCGCGGACGTTATTGCTGAACTTAACAGCACAGGAAGAGATGAGGCTCTATGCGCTAACCCATTCACGCAAAGGTGAACAGCCATTGTTCGTCAGCGATTGCGAAAAGCAGATCTGTGCCAACAGTCTCGTGCAGGTGTTTGTCAGGAATTACAATCAAGCGGGGTTGCGAAATGCGCCAAGCCACAGCGGTTCGCGCGCATTCCTCAATGGACTAGCTCACAAAGGTGTCAATGTACGTGTGTTAGCGGCGCTGGTTAGACACCAGAACACCCCCACAACTCAAAGATACACAGAACTGGGAGAGCACCAAATCCGAGCAGCAGTGGAGTTTGCTTAGTAGCGCGGGGCCCTTGCCGCATGACCACTAACACGGCATCATCAACCCCAATATTTCGGTCATCCAGTGTATGTGGGATGTGACATCCTTTGCTGTGACGTCAGCACTGAGAGCCGGCGCCGGTGAATGCCATATAAGACAAGTTGTTGATGAAGGGTACACCCAACTTCTGTCGTCAAATGAATGAAAGAGCGGAGCAATGATCGATCCAGTCACTGCGTTATATGCGTTACTCGGCGGAGTAGGCCTCGTCACTGCCGATGCCTATCTGAGTTCGTACACCATTCATCTGGAGACGATTGTCGCACCAGTCTACGTAGAAAGCGGGTTTGAACGGCAACTTGTTGAGGCACTCTTCATTGCTGAATTGGAAGATATCATCGACGCGGATAGCATAGTACCAGCACCTCACTTGCTTTCCACGCGCGACAAGCCATTCAGTTCCGCTCTGGCCGACGCCGCGGGATTGTCACACGCCTTTGAGGCTGCCAAATCCTCCATTGGAGCTGGCCACCCAACGATCATTCTAAGCGCGCTGGCCGGCAATCAGAACGGCAAGGAAATCAAGCGAATTGTGATTGCGGGAGATACATCGGAAGGAAAAAACATAAGCATATCGATACCTTTGAATGATCGCTCTCTCGATGATGCCCTCTCAGAAGCTGCATTTAAGGCGATGAAAGAAATCAATCCCTACGTCACTGCGCTACATGCCCTTGAAGTAGCAGAGGCCAAAAACGAAAAACCTTTCGAGGCAGAGCTCCTTATCAGCGAGGCGATAACACGAAGCTCAAAAGATGAGGTCGATCCAAGTCGTGCCCTCCTAGAAAACTTGATGGGACTGACCCAGCTGTTCCTGAATGATCACCTCGCGTCAAAGCTTTGGTTCGAGAAAGCCCTGAATTCTGACAATTCACTTGTCATGGCCACGCTGAACCTTGCCTATGTGGAAGCCGTAGACGGAAACTGCAAAGAATCTATGACGCTTCTTGAACCCCTACTCGAACCTACCTATTGGGTAATTCCGCCGGACAAAAAAATTCTCTATCCAGCAAACAATCTCCTTGGCATTTGCGCATCCCGGCTTGGACGTTTCGATAGTGCGAACGCTTCTTTCAAGGATGCAGCCACTGTGCGGCCAGATGGCACATCAGTCTACTACTATTGGGCAAAATCACTGCTGAAAGAAGGCAGAAAAGAGCAGGCTGAGACAAAGTACAGGCTTGCTCAGCGAAACATATCAAGAATGGATGATGTTCCCGAGATTGCCATGCTTCACCTCTGGCTACCTGATCAAGGTAGTGTAACGCTAATGAGGCGGCAGCCAAATCTCCCGGCTCTCGAAACACCTCTGATTGATTGAGCAAGCCCTGACTGGACGTAATCGGTATAAATGATTAGCGCCGCCGAGAAATTTTTTTGGGCGCAGGCTCTTTAGGAATTTTGTGAGGCACTGACCTGACCGGCATTTTCTGAACTAGGCGAAACGCGAGAAGATAGCCTGGAAAGGAGAAGGAACATGCCAAAGAAGAGGTTGGGAGACGAGCAGACCGTCACGAAGCTGCGGCTTGGCCATGCCTCCAAACTTCTTGCGCCACGTCTAATGGGTCGCGTCGCTATGCCCAACCGTCTGGCAAGCCTTAGTAACATTCCCGCCCGCCGCCAAATCCAGTTCAACCTGCCGCAATGTCTTCAGGCAATCCTCATCAGAACACTGGTTTCAAGCCATCCCAAATTCCTCCCGTTGACGCCAACATAATGGCTCAACTTTAGGGGATAGACAAAGCCACTGAACGGCTAACTCCAAGAGCAATCCTAACCAAATTACAGCAGGTTCACCTGATGGGTCTGATCACCAGACACGATAAAATCTATCGGTATGCACGAATGAGTACATATCACTCGATTCAAATGACCGTCGGCATTGGTTCAATCACTTCCAGTTCTGCCAAGTTCCATTCCGTTCAACAGATTGAGGGAACGCATGTGCTCAGGTTTTGATGCGCCGGTACCAGCGCTTGGTGCGCATGACCCCCGCGGCGCGCGGGGAGATATCTTCTTCCTCCATCAGGCGCTTCACCATCGCCCGTGCCGACTCGATCTGGATCTTACGCTGAGCGGCGTGCAGGTTCGCAATCACCTCGAAGTCCCGCCGCGAAAGCTTCTTGCGCGAACCGGCGAACGACTTCAGCAGTTCCGCCACGGTGTCCTCGAGGTCCGATTCAAGCGGGATTTGCCCCCGCAGCATCTCGGCATGCAGGACGCCGCGGGCTCTCTCGAGTGACATGCCAAGCCGGGTCACGGCCTCCTCAAGTAACCTTTCCTCTTCAGCGGCGCTGATCACCCGGCCGCGCTGTCCACGTAAGCGGACAAGCTGGCGAAGGCGGTCCTCTGCGTCGAACATGTCTTCGTCGCTAAAGCCGTTGCCATGGTATGAGCCTCTCATAAACTTAATCCCCCTGCCGTCTTGATGAATGTGATTTGACCTTGTTCTGGCCCAAGTTATTCCGCATGTAATCGTCGAGTTCGACCAAGACCGCGCGCAACACGCCGCGCGGAATGGACTGACCCGCATAAGTTTGCACGAAGGTCTGCACGGCCTTCTTCATGTCCTTCCGGGCGTCATTGCGCAAAAGATCGATGAATTCGCGCGCGCGCATCTCGATCCGCCAGGCAGGCGTCGTGCCGGTCTCGCCCGCCTGTTCCTCGGCCGCGGCGATGACCTCATCGATATTTTCGTTTGTCTGCAGCAGCCGCTCCTCCACCTGACGGTCGAAAGACCTCAGTGTTGCGCGTTCGCTAGGTGCAACGGCTAGAGCCCGGCGCTGCGGTGCCGCAGCCTGGTTTTCGTCAAGACGAGCGTTATGGTCATGCACCGCGTGAGCATCATGAGCGTGATGGTTCCTAGTGAAATCATCCACCGCCTTGTTCGCCACAAAGTGCGTGTACAGTGGCCGCACTTGCAGCGTTGCTGACCAGCGCTTAACATTCTTCACGGCCTCATCGGTGAGGCTCCATTTGCGGCCTTCCACATCGGCCTGTAATGAACCCGCAGATCCATACTTGACGGAGAAATAGGCGCAGTCCTCGTGAAAGGCGAGAACGATGTCCGTGATGTTCCGCGAGCTGCTCAGCAGGCGGTAGCTGTCTAAGGCTGCTTGGTAATAGGAACTTCCGCGGTCGGCGAGGGCGATGCCGCCGCCAGGGCACCTGAAATCAAAAATGTCTCCCGCAAAGTCCAGCCGCTTTTTCCAGAGGGTCTCCTGCTGTAACCTTGCGTCAACGCAGCTGATGACGAGCATGGTTGGAGCCATTCCGTTGGCTGAACTTGCGGCCTGCGTGCTCATGTCCCCCTCACGTGCAGAAGGCCAGCAAGGGCGGCATCGATATGATTGAAGCTCAGTCCGTAGCCATAAAGCAGCGTGAGATAGGTGATCATGAACCACGACATGCTGCCTAGCCCCGCGTCAAGACCGAGGCTCGACATCAAATAGTATGCAAGGAGCCCGTAGAGCAGTGTGAAGACGATGAAACCGCTTATCTGCAAAGATTGGTAGGCACGAACAAGAAGATAGAGATGCCCGCATCCAATGAGGATGAGCATCACGAGCTCTGGAATGTTTTCGGCCGAGAAGCCGTCGGGCAGAAGGAAGGTGCTGAGATAATATGACGTGGCCACGAACAGGAACGATCCGCCGAAGCGTAGGGGAATAGCGGCAGGACTAAGTTGGGAAATGGCCATTCACCTGCCTCCTTGCACATGTTGCGCGGCAGCCGTCATGAAGGATGCCTCAACGGCGTCGAGGCGCGCGGAGACGGCGGCTGTCACAGCGTCTTCTTGGCTTTCAAGACCGGCGATGACCCGAGCCTTGAAGTCATCCTGCTGCCAGAAACGCTCGCCGACGAGTAGAGTGTAGTCAAGGCACCATGCCACCGCGAGAGCAACGGCGAGCCGCGTGACGGCAGTGTCGGGAACATAGATGCGGCGCAAAGCCGCCGAGATGATCAGCACGAAGGCGGCAAGTTCCGTTAGGCGCAGCACCAGTAGCGTTACGCGTGACGTCAGCGGCCGCATGAGATGAAAGACATCGAAGTCCTCGTCGAGCTTCGCGCCAAGCAGAGCGACGAAGGCCGCCGTCGAAACGCTACGCGCCGCTGGCCCGCGCTGTTCATCGCTGATGGCGGCTGAAATAGCCGCGAGCTTCGGGGCGAGCCTGTCCCGGCAGGTGGGAGCCAATGCGCCGGCGCAAGATGCCGAAAGCATCTCCATCTCAATAAGAAACAACCGGCTTCCCGCGTGCCTGTCGACGAGGGCTTCAAGTGCTGCCGCGTCACGCTCTGGCTGAAGCACATGTTCGGTGACGGACCTGACCTGCTGCACGCGCACGGCACCGAGCACGTTCTCCGGCCAATCCCACGAGTTCTTCCAGAGCGACGAAACAACGCGGGCCGCCGTAAAATATGAGTTGGCATAACTTGTTGCCCAGCCATAGGTCCAGTCCGAATAGGGTGCCACCCTTTCCACGCGCCGGCTGAAGAATACATCGATATCTTGCTGCAGTATCGCCCTTGAAAAACTGCGGCTGGATTCTTCCGCGCCGCGCCCGGGATCATTTATGGATGATGCAGCCAGAACAGGCGTGGTCAGCATGAAGCAGACAAAGAGTGCAATTAACACCTTTCCGAACACAGGGCTTGCGGCGGCGTGGGGCAACGCAAAGTCCATGTTGACAATCCCTCTCAGGGTGACGTCGGCATGCCGGCAACCGACGAGAGGCGATTGAAAACACCATCGACGATCTCGAGAACCGTCTGGTCAAGCGCGAGGCGAAGCCTTGCCGCGCTTTCCCAGCTTGACAATTCGGTCCGCAATTCGAAGCTTCCTGCCTGCAACTCGAGCAGCGCCTGCTCAAGCCTTCCCGAGTCCAACTCTTCCGATACGGTGCGGATGACATCCTCATCCTTCGCTTCAGCAGCGGGCCGACTAATACCCCAGTCAGACAACCCAATACGGGCATAGGATACGGGAACTTGCCACCAGTCCAATCGCGCGCGCCCCGCAGTGGCGGCGGCGGCCTTCCGCCGATCAAGATAGTTGTCACGCAATGCGCCGAGCGTCGGTATATCTTGATCAGCCAGAACCTTTAGCCGCGCGACCGGCTCGACAAGGGAATGCTCTTCTGCAGCGAGTTCGGCTAGTAAGGCGACGTCATTCCTGTCAAGCGCACCAGCGGCATGCCGCAACGCGATACGGGCAGCGATGAGCGGAAGCTCACCGGGCCTTACAACATGATCAACTGCCTTCCGGATCTGCTCGGTCGACACTTCCATTTCTTTACGCAAAGCCTTCGCTTCGCTTTCCAGCGTTTGGATGCGTTCCTGAATATTCAGCAGCGTCTTAGAAGTCTCCTCACCCGCCAAGGCCGCCGCCTTGAGCGAGGCGGTGGACTGTTCGAGGCGTGCGACGTCTCTCTCCAGCCTAGCAGTGGATGATGGAACCAGATCCCCACCGTTGCCTTCGAGAACCGCGGCAGATGGCCTGCCACCCGTGATCTCGATGATCTGATGCTGTAGTGCAGGCGTGAATTGGACCAGCAGAGCGGCAGAAGACATGACCAAGGCAAGCATAGGCAATATCCAAAGCGAACTGCGCCTTTCTTCTGGCGCCCCCGCGCTGCTCTGCGCTTTGGCACCAATCTTCGCTGCAAGATTGTTTTTTTTCATGTTCTTACTATCAAAAATTACATCTCAGTGACCAAAGGATCTGTTTGGACATTACGGAACGGTTCACTCGATGGTCAAGCTCCAATATGACTTTAGCTCATGGGATTAATCCACTTATTTCAGGATCTCTTCAAAAGCTAGCGGCTAAGCGACGTGGTTCGCCGGTTGGCAGTAAATAGATGGCCACTATAGAACCATAGGCGTGGAGGTCCTCGCTACAAAAGAATTGGACACTTAGGCGAAAACAACTAAAAGATGGATTTAATATACAATGATTCTTTTTAACGAGCCGCCCCCACGGAACGGAGGAAATACTTTTATGGCGTTGTCGATCAAAACCAAAAAGCAGAAGCCAGCACTCAGGCAGTTAGCCTCCAGAATGGCTTTCGCGCTGGTGTTGCTTGGGAACGGTGGATCGCTGCTGATTGGAGCCTCTCAAGCGCAGGACGCCGCGCATATTATTTCGTCACCAACTACGACAAGGTTTGTAGATGGGGTTGGGAAGGCGTTAAACGGCGTGTCGATCGAGATGACCGAGATGCACTCCTATAGTGCGTTGGATTGGATGTGCGCGGAAACGAACGCATCAAAGCCGACTCTGGTACTGAGCGCCATGGCTATCACACCTGTATTGACTGACAAATGCGTCGCGAACGGGATTAACAATTTGTTGGAAGCGCACCTTGGGTTCCTGGCGTTGGTGCTGGTGCAGAAGTCAAGTGATCTGCCTTTCGCGCTCACGTCTGATGACGTTTACAGGGCGCTGGCACGCGACGTGCCCTTCGACGATGGCTTTAAAAAGAATACCACTCGGAACTGGGCCGATGTGAACCCGGAGCTTCCCGAACTACCGATTAAGGTTATCCTGCAGCCGCGCCCGGGCGCGACACGCAGTATTTTTGAAGCTGGCGCACTAGTTACAGGCTGCCGGAAATATGATGTAATTCAAAACATTTACGATGCAGCACCGCGTATGGAAAAATGTACCAACATCCGCGCGGAAGCTATTGAAGAGATTGACGATATAGCTGCCCGCTTGGAGGGCCTACGCAACGCGGAGCCCGGCGCGGTTGCGTTGTTTTCGGCTGGCGTGTACGAAGAGAACAAGGATTGGCTCCGGGTGGTGCGCTTCGACGGTATAATGCCGAATTTGGAGGATATCATTGACGAAGATTATATGCTCTCGGCGCCAGTATATGCCTACGCTCGTCCTGAAGTCGTCTCGGGCGGTGCGCCTAATGCGGATCTTCGGGCTTGGCTTCTTGAGGCACTGAGCGAGAACGCAATTGGCGATGATGGATATTTGAAGACTATCGGGCTGAAGCCGTTACCGAAGGTCACGCGCGAATGGCAACGCAAGGCACTCGCCGAGTAATGCGGAAGGAGATATACATGAACTCAAGGACTTCGTTTACTTCTCAGCTCACTGCTCTATTCCTTGCTTGTGGGGTTGTCACCGCACCTTCAGTTGCTAAAGCGGCCGCTGGCCCTTCGATCTACGAGATTAGCCAAAGCTATTTTTCGGCCGCACTCGATACGGCCGGAGAATACTGGACCAGCGCTGTAGCCGCGACAGATGATTGGCTCCCAGACTTTTCCTCGAGTTCGGCTGGCATGCTCACCCGCCATCTAGAAGTCGAGGGCGAGAACTCCGAATTTGAATTCACCAACATGATGTCAGCAGCCGGATATTCGGTTAAGTCAGTCAAGATGGGTGTTGGTGTTCTGCCGAAGGTCTCCTTTAGCTTCGGGCAGAAGCGCGAGATGTCATCCGTCGACTTTGAATATGTGCAGAGACAGCTGCGCCGTCACAAACTAGCGCGAAGCGGTCCTGAGGCTATGGCTGAGCGTCTTATCGTCCAGTCCATTATAGACATCCAGCATTTCCCAAAGTACAACGTAGCTAAGGTTGATGTGACGTTGCTTCCGCTCCCCTCTGTGGATTTCACAGCGGAGCCAAAGTCACTAACGCTCAGCTCAGAGACTAGCTATGTAGTCCGCCGTATCGACAAATTGAACAGTTTGCTTGAACAGATCAGCGATCAATAGCTGGTTCGGCTAGATGAGGCTAATTGTTTGGTGTAAGAAGTAAAGCATTGTTGCCGCAATGGGTGGTTGCCAAGTAAACTGGTGGTGTTGTACGTCAACGGATGGTTCGGAACCAGCGAGCTGACCAGAGTAGCCCCCTCCGCTCTGGGGTAATTTTTAGCCGTTCAGCGATGTCTTTGATGCGCCTCTGCGCGACCGGTAAGGGAAGCTTCAACTTGCTCGCATTATACGAGGCGGCGGTTTTGAAATCATCTTGAGAAATCGCCCGAGACGATGCTGAAAGGGCAGCCACCATGGCCTCAGTCACACGGTCAATCTCCGACTCCATCTCATAGATCGCGCTCTCAGCTGTTGCAATAATGATACCCCGGGCGCGCTGCAAAGTAAGATTGAGCTGCGTAACTGCAATCTCGAGCAATTCCTCCTCACTGTCAGTGGACAACACATTGTTGCGTGCGCCTCTCAGAAGCACAAGTTCCCGCAGCTTGTTTTCGCCATCCGTCATTTGTTTGCTCACTTTGTCATTATACCTTGCACCAATCCGTAACCTGCCTCATTGCGCTGCTGCGTGCTCGCGAGGCCCGCAAATGCTCCATCGAGGTATTGCAGTCGTCTAAGTTGTTGATCTGCCGGATCACATCGAATAGGGGCGCCTCATCCGCAAATTCGCTGACCGCGACTGAAACGAGCAAGCACGGTGAACTGACCACAGATAAAGGGTCAACATAGATGATCGCGTTCGTCAACAGGAAGTCAGCCAGTCCGACACACACGGTCCGGGGCCTCACGAAGGGCAGCCTGATGTCGCCAACCTCGCCAACGCCGCGAGCGGCATAACGGAGCTGATTAGGCGGCGTCGGTACTCAGCTCCTGCGTCTCTAGGGGAGGGCCGGGGGCTGAAGTCGCGTGCTATCAGCCGCAAGAGTGGAACCGGAGAGCATCGCCACCACGCCCGACAGAGCGGAAGGATGCTTGAACACCAGCGGCAGGCCTTCATGCCTTGTACGGAACGCTACGCATACTCAGTTCTAAAGCAGCTTAACGTATTCAGAAGGCGCGATGCCTACAGGACTTTTGATCGGTGAGGCGAGTACGACCGAGAGATAGACGAGCATCATGACGCCCGCCGTCAGCAATGTGCCCATAGCCAACTGTGTGGCCAGGCTGTGGCTACCGAAGAACCAGTTGAACGATATAGCTATGAGAACCGCCGTCCCCATGCTTAGCCAGATCAGGTTCTCGAAAGGACTATGCGAATTGCTCACGCGAGAAGTTCGCGCCTCAACCACCTGCGAAAACAGCCTGAGATATTGGGAAAGGGCAATCTTCTCCTGGTCGGTCCTAGTTCGTGTGGACAGCGCGGTATCATACCAGTTCTCCAGCGCGCGTGTCGTTTCGAGCGAGGCCTTTCCATCGCGCATGGTCACCCATTCATCGTGTACAACCGTCTCGAGATAGGTGTTTTCCGCGGCACGCAGGCGGCCGGCGTCAGCGGGCATGTACTGAGTTAGTTTCTGCATAAGCGAGATCGCCGCAAGTTCCCTGTCGCTCTTGAACTGAAACGTGACGAAGCGGGTGCCCGAATCAACCAGCGAAAATGCAAGCAAGGTGGCAACGATCTGCGCGAGAAAAGCATACTTGAACCCCCCAACGGCGTTGTTCTCGATTAGCTCCTCGGGCGTGAAAATGGCATTGGCCACAAGGGTGCCTACAGCCGACAGCAGCACGCCAGCCCCCACGAACGCCGGAAGGCCAAGCTCAATGGGCAGGGATTGAATATAGGATATCACGGAAGGCCATCCTGCAATGGAGGTAAATCAAAGGCGGGTGTGGACATCCGGATAATCTCCGACGTCCTAGGAACGAGATAGAAGGTCAGCAAGATCAGGCTGACAATAAGTGACGGCATGATGATGCGCATTCCGTGCAGATAGCGCGAAAGCAGAAGAATTTGGATCACAGTCGTAGTGCCGATCAGCCAGAATACGCCGTGGATCATCTTGTCGGCGATGCCGACGCCGTGTTCGGCGGTCTTGTGACGGTCAATAAGCGAAATCGCTATCTGCGTGCGCGAATCCAGCCAGTCGTCGTCATCGGATCTCCGCTCTCCGTCCATCAACCAGCGAATGGTCGCGTCTTTATCACCTTGTGCGGCGGCACTGCCCTCAATCTGCCACGCGCCAAGCATTCGCGCAGAGTGGCCTTCGCTTAACTCCTCAGAAAGACTCCCGTAGAACACGAGAGAAAGAATTAATGCAACCGAGAGCGTAGAGCCGGCGACGACCTCGAAGCCAGCAAAGTTAATACCGCCAAGGTACAAGCCGGCACTGCCTCTCTCCCGCGCCGAAGCTTGGCTAATCAGGCGGTTGAGAATTAGCACAATAGCGACACTTACTATTACGGCCGCCGCCACAGAAGGCAAATACTCAATCATCCGCGAGTCCGTGTGACAGCGCAAAGCCGACGATTGCAAACTTCACTGGCCATGATTGATCTAGGCAAAATAGTTCCCGGCTGCGCCATATATTTACAAGCTTTAGATTAGTTTTTTCCTTATTATTTGTCTACCATTCAATAGTGTCCGGATAGAAGTCGAATAAGTTCAATTACTTTTGATTGTTCGGGGGCTCTGTTTCCTGAGCATCGGGCCGAAAGGCGTGTATAAATGACGTTGTCTCAAGCAATGATATCTAGAATAACTATAGTCATGTTCACAGCGAGGCCTCGACAAGTACACTTCTACAGAAAACGGCAAGAACGTCATCCGCCCCATGCGGGAATCGGCAAAACAAGGCTTCTGGAACGGCTCACCACCGCCTTTGGGCTATCGCACCTATGTGGCTGAGCAACGCGGCGCCAAGAACAAGAAGAAGCTTGAGATTGATCCGGCAGAAGCCGAACTCGCCCGCCTCATCTTCAAGCTTTATTCTGAAGGCGACGGCAAGTCTCGCCCTCTCAGGGTCAAAGAGACCACCAAAGCCAAGCGCTTCACAGAGATCCTGAACTAACATAAAAACCTGATCACCTAATGGGGTCAGGACAGGCGGACCGTGTCCGTCTGCGTGGGGCTGGCATCAAGCAGAGTTAATGGCAGGCGTAGGAGACGCCCGAGGCTTCATCGATCTGACGGATCACCGCCCAGTTTTCCTTGAAGGTGATCGCAATGAAGGTCTCGTTCGGCGGCTCGGATTGCGCGAATTCGGCACGCAGGGCCGAACCTTCCCAGTTGAACGTGAAGAATGCGTCCTTGATCTTTTCCTGCAAGGCGGGCGTCAGGTTGTGGGCAACTCCGTAACCCGTGGTAGGAAAGGTCTGCGATGTGTAAAGCACGACCAAGTCGTTGGCCTTGACGGCATCACGCGCGATCATGCGTTCCTTGACCGAGTTGGCGATGGCCGCCGCCGGATAGTCCTTGTTCGCCACACCCAGAATCGAGTTTTCATGCTTGCCGGAGAAAGTCGGCGTGTAATCCTTGCCTGCCTCCATTCCGAACTCAGACTTCAGAAGCGCCGAGGGAACTTTATATCCCGAGTTCGAAGTTTCAGCGGTGAAGGCCAGTGTCTTGTCCTTGATGTCCTCGATCTTTGTAACTCCCGCCCCAGGATGGGTGATGATCTCCATCTCGTAGCCGAACCGGCCGTCTTCCGCTGCCATCATGGCGAAAGGCCGAAAACCGGCACAGGCAACAGCCAGTGGATTAGATCCCGTATTGAAGCCGGCAACATGCAGGTGGCCGGCGCGCATCGCCTCAATCTGAGCGGCATTGCTGTCAACCGGCAAAAATTGTACCTTCTTGCCGGTAACCCTTTCCATATGCGCCAGGAAGTCCTTCCAAACCTCGGCATAGACGGCCGGATCCCCGACAGGCATATCGGCGAAGATCAGGGTCGCAGGATCAACCAGTTGTGCTGGGTCCGTCGGAATATCTGCGATCAAGTCTCCGTCAGTGTCAGTATAGCGGCTGTCGAGCTTGAATTCAGCCGCAGCAGGTATGGCAAGGGCGATCAGCGTGGTGGCTGCGAATAGAGCGCGAAGCATTATGGAACCTCGATTGTTTCTCATTGGGATGTCCCATACTCTGTTAAGCCCGAATTCACCAGACTAGCCTAGCCCCATCGGGTGATCCAATAGTGATCTTGTCTAGGCCCTTTTTAGGTACCATAGATCTGGGGTTTTACGAAGTTGGTTTCGGGGACTGGTGGGCGCATGAGGCCAAGGCACCATGCAGCCTGCCGTGGGCCAAACTGATAGAAAAACTCTACAAATCCGCTAAGGCGAGCGAGCCGTAGTCATTACCAATGATATGCTTGCTGACAGGCAATGCACAAAGTAGGTTACAACCTCAAGACGTTACGCTGGATAAAATGCGTCAGCGTAATGCGAAGAGGCAGTCTTACATCAGAATACCGGCTTCGAACCCTGCATCAACAAGACCAAGAAATTCCGCCACATCGCCACGAGCTACGTCCGAATGGCCTCAGCATAACCATACCTAGCTTGCGCAAAGCTTGCCGCTGTGGGACCCTCGTTTAGGCTTTATGAGCCTGCAGCTTAATTAGCCACCATTGGACTTCACGCGGATATCGGTTGGGCTTACCTAATCGTGCCGCCCAAGCGGAAAGAATACTATGCGCTACGTAGGTTTCATCATTTTTTGCCTGTCATATTTTATTATCTATGCGCAACCAGTTTGGGCCCAAGACAGGCTCGTGAATGTCAGCTATGATATTAGTCAGGAGCTTTTTGAGGTCCTAAACCCCTTTTTCGCCGCGAAGTGGATGACCGAAACGGGACGCGAGGTCGAGATAACGCAAAGCCATGGCGGCTCCTCACAGCAAGTGCGCGCCATCCGGAACGGCCAAGCCGCAGATGTTGTGACATTCAATCAAGAAACCGACATAGACTCTCTCGTTGATGCCGCCTTCGTTGCCGCAGACTGGCGTGACAAATTTCCTAATAGCGCTTCGCCCTATTACTCTTTCCCGGCCTTTCTGGTGCGTGCCGGAAATCCAAAACAAATTCAGGATTGGTCTGACCTTGCCCGTGACGACGTCGTTCCAATCTTTCCCAACCCCAAGAGTAGCGGTAATGGCCGCTATACCTATCTCGCAGCCTACGCGTTCGGACTTGCGCAAAGTGGCGGCAATCCAGACAAGGCGCAGCAATTTGTTAGGAAGATTCTGTCTTCTGTCCCGCACTTGGACGCGGGCGGACGGGCGGCGACGCAAAGTTTTGCCGACCGGGGAATTGGCGATGTCTTGGTAACTTTCGAAGCTGAGACGGGTACTATTGCCGAGAGATACGCTGACCAGAACTTTGTCCGCGTCACGCCGTCGATATCGCTCTTGGCAGCTTTTCCAGTTGCGGTCGTCACTGCCAACGCGGAGCGGAACGGCACAACCGATGTAGCCACTGCTTATCTGGCATGGCT
The DNA here is from genome assembly GCA_903951595.1 of uncultured Hyphomicrobiales bacterium. GTDB lineage: Bacteria > Pseudomonadota > Alphaproteobacteria > Rhizobiales > Aestuariivirgaceae > CABJBCQ01. The sequence goes on from CAJBCQ010000214.1 coordinate 17,502, forward strand.
TTACTCACCTGAAGCGCAGGAAATCCTTGCTCGCAGTCACTACCGGGTTAGAGACGCAAAGATTGGTGCCAAATATGCCAAAGACTTTCCCCCGCCTCGCATCATTACTGTAGATCAGGCTCTTGGTGGTTGGGACAAGATCCGTGCCACTCATCTTGCCGCCGGCGGTATTCTCGACCAACTCCTCGCCGACAAGTAAAACCCACAACTGGCCTGACCCCATTAGGTGATCCGGTTATTATGTTAGTTCAAGATCTCTTGAAGCGCTTGGCTTTGGTGGTCCAGACCGACGTTTAGTTTTCAGCGGGCTTGAAGCGCTTGGCTTTGGTTGTTTGCAAGTTGAGAAGACCAATTTTTCAATTTAGTTGTTTATCAATCGCACTTCAATTTTCTCTGGACTGCGCGCTTATTCGGAGTTTTATTAGCTTCATCGGCGACGCGATTTCGCGCCGATCGCCCGCTTAGCGGGCTAGCGGCAGTGCGGGCTTTTAATTGGCGCCCGGCACTGGAGCAGATGATGAACTTCCATCTAAGACAAGATGCCACGCGCGGTGACGCGTTGATAAATATGAGCGTTTCTGAGCTCAGCCAATTGTCTCGCGCTGAACTTCAGAAGCTGTGGACAGAACTCACCAAAGCGGCTGCACCAAGCGGAATTAGCCAGGAGCTACTTCTTCGTGCTGTGGCATTCCGGATACAAGAAGCACGTTTTGGCGGCCTCGATCGCAGTTGTCAGGAGCGATTAAATCAGACCGTCAGCCCAGTTCAGAAACGGAGCCCGAGCCGGGTTCTTAAGCCCGGCACCAAACTCATTCGGCAATGGCA
>CAJBCQ010000215.1 GCA_903951595.1 uncultured Hyphomicrobiales bacterium
CCGGAAATCGTGCGCGCTGGCGAAGAAATCGGCACCATGCTCGCCATTTCCCTTCATGGCACCACCGACGACATCCGCAACAAGCTCGTGCCACTCAACAAAAAATACCCCATCGCGCAATTGCTGGATGCCTGCCGCCAATATCCCGGCCTTTCCAATTCCCGTCGCATTACATTTGAATATGTGATGCTGAAGGACGTGAATGACTCGGTGGAAGACGCCAAGCGTCTGGTGCAATTGCTGAAATCCATCCCCGCCAAGGTGAATTTGATCCCCTTCAACCCCTGGCCTGGCACGGATTACGAATGCTCCGAATGGCCGGTGATCGAGCGGTTTGCGGAGATTTTGAACAAGGCGGGCTATGCCAGCCCCGTGCGAACACCGCGCGGGCGCGATATCATGGCGGCGTGCGGGCAGTTGAAGTCGGCGAGCGAGCGGATGCGGGCGAAGGAACGAGCGGCCTCCATTTAAGCCAGCTTCCCGCTTTCGCAGGAATGAAATCTATTTTGATTGTCTTTCCCGCGCAGGCAGGAACCCAGCTTCTTGCCCTAACCCCCTCACTCCCCTATCAATCCTCGCGAAAATCCCAATCCCAACCGGGGGAAACCGCACCCATGTCCTACAAGCCCAAGAAAGTCGTCCTCGCCTATTCCGGCGGTCTCGATACCTCCATCATCCTGAAATGGCTGCAAACCGAATATGGTTGTGAGGTCGTCACTTTCACCGCCGATTTAGGCCAAGGCGAGGAATTGGAACCCGCGCGCAAGAAGGCCGAGCTTATGGGGATCAAGGAGATCCACATTGAGGATGTGCGCGAGGAATTTGTGCGCGATTTCGTGTTCCCCATGTTCCGCGCCAATGCACTTTATGAAGGCACCTATCTGCTCGGCACCTCCATCGCGCGGCCCCTCATCGCCAAGCGGCTGGTCGAAATCGCCGCCGCCTCCGGGGCGGATGCCATTGCCCATGGTGCGACAGGCAAGGGCAATGATCAGGTGCGGTTTGAGCTGACGGCTTACGCGCTGAACCCCGATATTCGCGTGATTGCCCCTTGGCGCGAATGGGCCTTCAAATCCCGCACTGATCTGATTGATTTTGCAGAGAAAAACCAAATCCCCGTGCCCAAAGACAAGCGCGGCGAAGCCCCCTTCTCGGTGGATGCAAACCTGTTGCACTCCTCCTCCGAAGGCAAGGTTCTGGAAAATCCGTGGGAAGAAGCCCCCCCTTATGTCTATCAGCGCACGGTTTCCCCCGAAGACGCACCCGATCAGGCCAGCTATGTCGAAATCGAGTTCCTGAAGGGCGACCCCATCGCGATTGATGGTGAAAAGCTTTCGCCAGCAACGCTTCTGGCCAAGCTCAATGATCTGGGCCGCGTGAACGGCATCGGGCGTTTGGACCTTGTCGAAAACCGCTTCGTCGGCATGAAATCACGCGGCATTTACGAAACCCCCGGCGGCACCATTTTGGCCGCCGCCCACCGCGCCATGGAAAGCCTCACCCTCGACCGTGAAGCCGCCCACCTGAAAGACAGCTTCATGCCGCGCTATGCCGAGCTGGTCTATTACGGCTTCTGGTTCGCGCCGGAACGCGAAATGCTGCAAGCCATGATCGACAAATCCCAAGAGCATGTGGAAGGCACCGTGCGGCTCAAGCTCTACAAGGGCAATGTGATCGTCGTTGGCCGCAAATCCCCCAAATCGCTCTATTCCGACGCGCTCGTGACCTTCGAGGACGACCGTGGCGCCTATGACCAGAAGGACGCCGCCGGCTTCATCCGCCTGAACGCCCTGCGTCTTCGCACGCTGGCGGCCAGAAAGCGGAAAGGTTAAGCGCCAATCAGCCAGCTTTTCGGATCCGGAATGGGCTCATCCTGCGAGGCACGGATGAGCCCTTTTACATTGCGGATGATGTACCAGACGAACGTGGCCATCAGCACCGGAATGCCGATCATCACCAAGCTCAAAACCAAGCCGATCGCGGCATAAAGCAGCGTGAGCCAGAAAGTGCGGATCTGGAATTCATAATGGCTCGCCGCCCAACCCTGCGCCCGGTCGCGCGCGATATAGGCCATGACGACCCCCACAACCGCCGTAATGCCTAAAAATAGCCCTGCCAGATACAAGATATAGACAAGCAGCACATTGGAACCCCCCGGTGCGGTGTAACGGGCGACTTGGCGCTGGAATTCATCGGACATGCGAATTCTCCTGGGGGCTGGGGCGAAAAAGCCAACTTTCCCCCAAGGCCCCGGCAAGTGCAACCCAGTACAGAACGGCTCGCTGCGAGACGAAATTGACCTTGCGCCACGAATTATTGTCGAAAAGCCGCAAAACCGTGCTAAACGCGCGCCAACCCTTCAATCCTGTTGAGAAAAAGCCATTCCATGGAACTGAGAAACATTGCCATCATCGCCCACGTTGACCACGGCAAAACGACCCTGATCGACCGTTTGCTGTCCGCTTCGGGCTCCTTCCGCGACAACCAGAAGGTTGCCGAGCGCGCGATGGATTCCAATGATCTGGAACGCGAGCGCGGCATCACCATTCTGGCCAAGGTCACGTCGCTTTTGTGGAAAGAAGGCCGCATCAACATCGTGGACACCCCCGGCCACGCCGATTTCGGCGGCGAAGTGGAGCGCATTCTCAACATGGTCGATTGCGCCATTTTGCTGGTGGACGCTTCCGAAGGCCCCATGCCGCAGACAAAATTCGTGCTCGGCAAGGCCCTGCGTTTGGGCCTCAAGCCAGCCGTGCTCATCAACAAGATCGACCGGCCCGACCAGCGTTATCAAGAAGTGGTCAATGAGGTGTTCGATCTTTTCGCAAGCCTAGATGCCACCGATGAGCAGCTTGATTTCCCGATCCTCTATGGCTCTGCCAAGCAAGGCTGGATTTCCGACAAGCCCGATGGCCCGCAGGACTCGATGGCCCCCCTGTTTGATCTCGTGCAATCTTACGTGCCCGCCCCCACTGTGGAGGAAGGCCCGTTCCGCATGATCGTCACCACCATTGAAGCCAACCCGTTCCTCGGCCGCGTGCTGACAGGCCGCGTGCGCTCAGGCTCGGTGAAGGCCAACCAAACGGTGAAGGTGCTTTCCGGCGACGGCAAAACGGTTGAAACGGGTCGCATTTCCAAAGTGCTTTCCTTCCGCGGCCTAGAGCGCCTGCCGGTGGATGAAGCCTTTGCTGGCGACATCATCTCTATTTCGGGCCTTACTATCGCAACCGTGGCCGACACGATCTGCGATCCTTCCGTGGACAAGCCCATGAAGGCTCAGCCGATTGATCCGCCGACCCTGTCCATGACCTTCCGCGTCAATGACGGGCCACTTGCCGGCAAGGAAGGCGACAAGGTGCAATCGCGTGTCATCCGGGAACGCCTGATGCGCGAAGCCGAAGGCAATGTGGCTCTGCAAGTGACTTCCAGCCTCGAAACTGACGCTTTTGAAGTGGCCGGACGCGGTGAATTGCAGCTCGCCATCCTCATCGAAACCATGCGCCGCGAAGGCTTCGAGATGACGGTGGGTCGTCCGCGCGTCGTCTTTCAGGTGAATGAGGAAACGGGCGAAAAGCTCGAACCCGTTGAAGAAGTTATCATCGACGTGGATGAAGAACATTCCGGTGCCGTCGTTCAGAAGCTTTCCGAACGCCGCGCCGAACTGCGCGACATGCGCCCCTCCGGTGCTGGCCGCCAGCGGCTTGTTTTCCATGCCCCCACGCGCGGCCTCATCGGCTATCAGTCAGAACTGATGTCGGATACACGCGGCACCGCCATTATGAACCGCCTGTTCCACGGCTATGTGCCCTATGTCGGCGACATTCCCACCCGCCACACCGGCGTGCTGCTGTCGAATGCGGATGGCGATGCAGTGGCTTATGCCATTTTCAACCTGCAAGATCGCGGGCCGATGTTCATCGAGCATGGTACGAAGGTATATGCCGGCATGATCGTGGGCGAGCACACGCGCGGCAATGATCTTGAACTCAATGTTTTGAAAGGCAAAAAGCTCACCAACGTGCGCGCCTCAGGTACGGATGAAGCGGTACGTCTTACACCTCCGATTAAGATGACATTGGAAAAGGCTCTTGCCTATATTGCCGATGATGAACTGGTCGAAGTGACGCCGAAGTCGATCCGTTTGCGTAAAGCGATCCTCGATCCGCATGAACGTAAACGCCTGTCGCGCAGCGCCTCGGCTTAAACGCCAAAAGGACAGGCCATGCGGATTGAGCATATCGATATCGGGCGCGATTGCCCGCGCGAAGTGAACGTGATTGTCGAAGTGCCGGTGGGTGGAGAACCCATCAAATATGAGATGGACAAGAAGGCCGGCACCTTGGTGGTTGACCGTTTCCTCTACACATCCATGCGCTATCCCGGCAATTACGGCTTCATTCCGCACACACTATCGCTGGACGGTGACCCCGTGGACGTGCTCATCGCCAACCAGCGCGGCATCATTCCCGGCGCCGTGGTGGCCGTGCGTCCGGTGGGTGTGCTGAAAATGCAAGACGAAGCCGGTGGTGATGAAAAGATCATCGCCGTTCCCGTGCCGCGCCTCACCCGCCGCTATGAGAATGTGCATAATTACACCGATCTTCCCGAAATCACCCGCCAGCAGATCGAGCATTTCTTTGAGCACTACAAGGATCTCGAAAAAGGCAAATGGGTGAAGGTAGCAGGCTGGGGCGATTTTGCCGAAGCGCAGTCCATGATCCTAGAAGGCGTGGAACGGGCGAGGGCCAACAAGTAAACCGCTCCAAACGCACTTGGCGCATCAATCCATCCTCCGTTGCGTTCCAGAATTTGCCGCTTGACATTTAAGAACTTTCGAAAGTATGAAATAAATACACAAGCCCCACAAGGTGCCCGTCAATGTCCTTTGACACGATCACCACCCGCAAGCTCTCCGATGCGTTTTCAGTCTGCGGCCAAATCTTGCCCAAGCATATGCAGGCCATCGCAGCCGCTGGCTTCCACAGCATCATCTGCAATCGGCCAGATAGCGAAGAATGGGGACAGCCCACCTATGCTGAGATAGAGGCTGCCGCGAAATCGGCGGGCCTGAATGCCAATTTTCTACCCGTGTCACCGGCTGGCATCAGCGTTGGGCAGGCCGAGCAGCTTGCCCATCTTCTGAAGGAATTGCCGCAGCCGATATTGGCTTTTTGCCGCTCCGGCGCGCGGTCAGCTGGCCTGTGGCAGGCCGCGCAGAATGCGTAGGATTTTTCCTTTCACGCAATGGCTTGCCACCTATAGCCGCGATGATGCCGCCAGTGATTTTGTCGCCGCCATCATCGTCACCATCATGCTGGTGCCGCAAAGCTTAGCCTATGCGATGCTGGCAGGCCTGCCGCCAGAGGCTGGGCTTTATGCCTCCATGCTGCCGCTGCTCGCCTATGCCATTTTTGGCTCAAGCCGTACCTTAGCTGTGGGACCGGTCGCCATCACCTCGCTCATGACAGCCGCCGCTGCGGGAAAAATCGCCGCCGCTGGAAGCGGGGCCTATGTCGAAGCTGCACTTGCACTCGCGGCCATGTCGGGTCTTGTGCTTGTCGCCATGTCGATATTGCGACTGGGCTTTCTTACCGATCTACTCAGCCATCCCGTCATCTCCGGCTTCATCTCGGCCTCTGCCGTACTGATCGCTGCAACCCAGTTGAAATATATTTTGGGCGTTCCGGCCAGTGGTGACACCTTGCTAAAGCTGGTGCCATCACTTCTCGAGCATGTCGCACAAACCAATCTCTACAGCTTGGCCTTGGGTGGTTTTGCACTGGCCTTCCTCTTATGGTCGCGCCGCGGGCTCATGCCGCTTCTGCGCCGCATAGGATTTGCGCCCTTTTACGCAAGTCTGATGGCCAAAGCCGGGCCACTGGCTGCGGTTTTGGCAAGCATTGCCGCGGTGACGTTTTTTGCGCTCGACGAAAATGGCGTGAAGATTGTGGGTGCGATCCCAGCAAGCCTACCGCCCTTCACACTACCATCATTCGATGCCGCCATTTGGTTACAGCTTTTGCCCGCCGCCATATTGCTGAGCCTTATCGGTTTTGTGGAATCGGTTTCGGTCGCCCAAACATTGGCAGCGCGCCGCCGCGAACGGGTGGATGCCAATCAGGAATTAACCGCGCTGGGTGCCGCCAACCTCACCGCGGCCCTATCGGGTGGCATGCCGGTGACGGGCGGTTTTTCTCGCTCGGTTGTCAATTTTGATGCCGGTGCCCGCACGCCGCTGGCAGGCGTGTTTACCGCTTTGGGAATCCTGCTGGCTGGGCTTTATCTCACACCACTTTTCAGCCTGCTGCCGCAGGCCGTTCTGGGTGCCACCATCATCGCCGCCGTGCTGGGCTTGATAGATCTTGCCACCATCAAGCGGGTCTGGGCCTATTCCAAAGCCGATTTCACCGCCATGGGCGCCACCATTCTCATGGTTCTCCTAGAGGGTGTTGAAGCCGGCATTCTGGCCGGCGTTGGCTTGTCGCTCGTGCTTTTCATCTGGCGCACCAGCCGGCCCCATATAGCAATTGTGGGCCAAGTTCCAGGCACCGAGCAATTCCGCAATATCAATCGGCATGCGGTGATCACGGATCCCGATATTCTTTGCGTGCGTGTGGATGAAAGCCTCTATTTTGTGAACGCGCATTATCTAGAGGATGCGATTTACGACATGGCGATTGCGGCGGGAACCGTCAAACATGTCGTGCTCATGTGCACAGCGGTAAACATGGTGGATTCAAGTGCGCTCGTTAGCCTTGAGTCGCTCGACCAGCGCCTCAAATCCGCCGGCATCGCTTTTCATCTGTCGGAAGTGAAGGGGCCGGTGATGGATGCACTCAAGCATTCGGACTTCTTTGTGCATTTCAAAGGCAAGGTCTTCCTGTCGCAGTTTGCAGCAACCCAAGCCCTATCACGAAAGGCAAAGGGCGCGGATCAAACCCGCGCCCCTGCCATCATCGATTGATATTCTGAAAACTCAGAACAGCCCTGCGATCTGTCCCTTTTCGTCCAATCCGATGACTTCGGCGGACGGCACCTTGGGCAGGCCCGGCATGGTCATCACTTCACCGCAGATGACCACGATGAACTCAGCACCTGCTGACAGACGCACTTCGCGGATCGGCACGGTGTGGTTGACGGGCGCCCCCTTCATATTGGGATCGGTCGAGAAGGAGTATTGCGTCTTGGCCATGCAGATCGGGAACTTGCCATAGCCTTGCGCTTCGAAAGCCTTCAGCTGATCGCGCACGGACTTGTCGGCCACGATGTCGTCGGCGCGGTAGATTTCGGTGGCGATGGTTTTCACCTTGTCCCACAGCGACAGATCTTCGGAGTAGAGCGGCTTGAAGCTCGAGGGCGCTTCGGCAAGCTCGGCCACGTGATGGGCGAGATCTTCAATGCCCTTGCCGCCTTCACCCCAATGGGTGCACTTGAACGCCTTCACACCTTGGGCCGCACAGAAGGCCTTAACCGCTTCGATTTCGGCATCCGTGTCGGTGATGAAGTGGTTGACGGCCACCGCAATCGGCACGCCGAACTTCTTCATATTTTCCAAGTGGCGTCCAAGATTGGCCAGCCCCTTCTTGACCGCGTCCACGCTTTCCTTCTTCAAATCATCCTTAGCCACCCCGCCATGCATTTTGAGCGCGCGCACCGTGGCAACGATGACCGCCGCAGACGGTGCCATGCCGGCCTTGCGGCACTTGATGTCGAAGAACTTTTCTGCCCCCAAATCAGCCCCGAAGCCCGCTTCGGTGACCACATAATCCGCCAGCTTCAACGCCGAAGCCGTCGCCATGACCGAGTTGCAGCCATGCGCGATATTGGCAAATGGGCCGCCATGCACAAAGGCGGGGTTATTTTCGAGCGTCTGCACGAGGTTCGGCATCAGCGCGTCTTTCAAAAGCACGGTCATCGCCCCCGGTGCCTTCAGGTCTTTCGCCAGCACCTGCCCCTTGTCACGCTTTTGGCCGACAACGATCTGGCCAATGCGGCGCTCCAAATCTTCAATCGAAGTGGCCAAGCACAGGATCGCCATGATCTCAGAGGCAACCGTGATGTCAAAGCCCGCTTCACGCGGATAGCCATTGGCCACACCCCCCAGCGAGCAGACAATCTCGCGCAGCGCCCGGTCGTTCATGTCCATGACCCGACGCCAAGCCACACGGCGCGAGTCGATGCCCAGCTCATTGCCCCAATAAATATGGTTGTCGATCAAGGCCGACAGCAGATTATGGGCCGAGGTGATGGCGTGGAAATCGCCGGTAAAGTGCAGGTTGATGTCTTCCATCGGCACGATCTGCGCATAACCGCCACCCGCCGCCCCGCCCTTCATGCCAAAGCACGGCCCCAAGGACGGCTCGCGCAGGCAGATCATCGCCTTCTTGCCGATGCGGTTGAGGCCATCGCCCAAGCCCACCGTCGTCGTCGTCTTGCCTTCGCCCGCAGGCGTGGGGTTGATGGCGGTGACGAGGATGAGCTTGCCGTTCTTCTTGGCCTTCAAGCCATCAATGAACTTCAAATCCACCTTGGCCTTGGTGTGCCCATAGGGAATAAGGCTCTCGGCCGGAATCCCCAATTTTGCGCCGATTTCCATAATCGGCTTCATCTTGGCTTCGCGCGCGACTTCAATGTCACTCTTTACAGTCA
>CAJBCQ010000216.1 GCA_903951595.1 uncultured Hyphomicrobiales bacterium
CAGATTGACGGGATCAAAGTCACTATTGCCGACCACGAACTGCTTCTTGCGCTTTTCCGGCGGTTCCAGCAAATCGCGCAGCGTGGCAACCGAGCCATTATGCAGGAACGGACCGGTAGCCCAAACACCGTTCAGCGGACGTGAACGATATTGCGCCGTCTCCAGCGTCTCCAAGCAATCGGCATCCTTGCCATTATAAAGCATGCCCTGTTTCACCATCAGATCATAAAGCGCAGTCTGGTCGGTACTGCGCGCTTTCAGAACCTCAACAATCTCCGCTTCACTCTTGCCCTTTTCGCGCAAGCTGTCGATGACCTGGCGATCCGTCAACTCAGCTTTCGTCACAACCTGCGTGCCAAAACCGAACGTAGCCTTGACCGAATTGGCAATGTCATGGAACTTCTGGCGCAGGCTATCCTTGGCCTGACCGCCGATGGTGGACAAGACATCCTTATAGGTATGGCCAAAATCATGCATGATCACGCCAACCGTGACATGCGCCAAAACCGTGTTGCCATGCACATATTCACACAAGGGATCGCCCTCAATATAGGCAGCCTTGCGGCCCTGTAGCGGGCCTGAAGCTACCGCGCGCGCGGCAAAGCCCATGGCGGCAGCAGGGTCGGTGCCAATTTCGGGAAGGCCAAAGGTCTTGATCGGAATGGAGGCAAGCGCGCCACGGTTCACACGGTCAATCACCTGATGGCAACTAGCACATTCACCCTTGAAAAGCGTTTCACCCTGACTGGCAAGCGTCTGATCAATCTGCGGCACTAACCCCTTGCCCGCAAGCTCACTCCATTGCGGCGACAGCAGCGTTTCCAGTGTGTTTTCCAGATCATGCAAATGCTCAATACGCACGGAAGATGCATAGCCACCAGGAATGGTGGATTCTTGCAGCGACACCTGCCCGAACACGCCAAGCACCTGCCCCACATTCCGGCCCAGCGCCCCTGCACCCTCATTCGGCACAACGCCATTATACTGCACATATTGCAGATAGGGCGCATCCCAAAGATAGGGATAGCTCACCGGACCATCCGCCAGACGCGCATTATCATCGCGCTCCAGCATTTTCGCCGTCACCTGATTGAGAATGACATTGAGCGCATCCACACGCCCGGGGCCAGGAATGGTGCTGGTCTGGTTATGAAAGGCCCATTCCTGCCTCTTTGCCACAACACCACGAAGCCGCGCGCGCAACTGATCAGCCGCTTCGGCATTATAGTCATCGCCCAGCAACCGCTTGGCAAAGCGATCAAACTTTGCGCTGTCTTTGTGGGTTTCTTCAAGTGCGGCCAGCAGTGTTTGCATGAAGCGCCAGAAATCGAAATGCGAAACACCACCATCCACCAGCACCGTCTTGCCGCCAACCTTCACCTCTGTCACATGGCAGGCCGCGCAATTCATGCCCAGATAAGGCTCATTGCCGTGGATGTCTCGATCCACGGTCAACCCGATGGGCAGATCATCCGGATTGAGCGCCGAAGCGCCCCAATACAACATGCCGAGACTCGCCAGATGCTCCTTGTCGATGAACAGCATTTCCGAAGATGGCTGTTCCAGCGCCATGAAGAAATTATAGGGCAAAATGGGCGATCCCTGCGGCGCATGATAGAATGTGCTTCGGGCCGCCTCATCCCAACCTTGCCAGAGCGTGACAACGGCATCTTTCGCCATCGCGGCACCCGCCAGCGGTACCATCAGCAGACTTGCGAGCGCTGTGGTTTTCGTGAGTGATCTTTTCATTTTGGTTCCCCCCAAAAAGTCAAAGCGTCTTGAGATATTCAATGATGGCCATGGCCCCCGCCTTGTCGCCGGACCAATCGAGCCTGTAGGTTCTTCCGTTCATGGAAATGTCCTTGTCATGGCCCATGCGGTTGATCGCTGCGAATGCGGTCGTATCGAACACATATCCACCCACCGCATTCTCCTGCCAGGCAAAGCCCATATGGGTCTGGTCATAAGCAAGGGCGCTTTTCACAAACTTCTCTGGCCGCTCAGACGGCACAAGAAGGTGATAGATCGTCGGAACCGAGCCTGTATGCAGATAAGGTGCCGCCGCCCAAATGCCGCCAAGCGGTGTCGCGTTATAACCACCATGCTGATATTCCAGCGGCCGCATCACAGCTTCTTGCGTAATGGGCTTACCGTCAAATTCCGCGCAAGGCTTGATCGGGTCTGCGTAAAGCGTGACCGTGGTATCGGGTCCGCACACACCAACATATTCCTGGCGTGCGCCCTTCATCAGCAAGTCGTTGATCACATTGCTGCGCGAAACATCCGTACCGATATTGCGGTAAACGGTACCATTATTCGGCCGGTGGCATTCGGCGCAATTCTCGGTGAAAAGCGAGCGCCCGGTTTCAGCCAAAGCCGTGTTGACGCTGAAGGGATATGGATCAGCCGGAAGCCCGCCCAGAAGTTCTGCCGCAAAAGCAGCTACCCGCAAATCCACATCCTTCAGCCCCATCGTCATGGAAGCGGCAAGGTTGCGATAAATCGGAATGGGGATATTACCATTATACTGACCACCGCCATCCACCAGCAGGCTACCATCCTCATTCCAGCGCGCCGTGCGGCTGCTCTGCTCCCAGACGAGCATGTAGTCGGTAAGCCCCGGTGAAGTCGGGAACACACCATCGGCAAACAACCGGCCGATGAAACTTGTCTCCAGGGTTTCATAGCCATGCGCCGCACTGACACCGGTGGCATCCGCCATGCCGGGCAAGCCTTCCAGCATCTGCTTCTGATAGCCCTTGTAGGTCTTGTTCATATAAGTGCCATATGCACCAACGAAGCCGTCGATATAATCGACGATGTCACCCACAATCACATCCGGCTGCTTCAGAAACGCTTCCATCTGACGCGCCTCATAGGTGGCATCGAAGCGGATGTCGCCATATTGGGCATTGGCGTAAAAATATTCAGGCTGCTCGCCATGAATGCGGCTGGCTTGCGCCACCAGCGCCTGCGTGATGGCTTCTCGCCGATCCATGCCCGGATTTTCTTGCGCCAGCTTGTCGAAGGTACGCTTCATATCCACGAAGAACTTGGTGATGTTGAACTCAGCGTTCACACCACCCCAGATATGCGAAGTGGTGCCGTTACCAACATCCACCCGCCCAATATGGCAGGCACCACAGCTGAAGGAGGTGAAGTCAACATCGCTGCTACGCTTAGAATCAAGACCACTCATGCCAATGCCGACAGGAATCGGCAGAGCATTGGCAGCCGTGTTCTGGAACAAACCAAAGGAAGCACCGAACGCTTCCGGTTCTCCCCAAATTTCGGGTGCCACAACCGGCAAAAGCCGCAGGACCACATAGGGAATGCCGTCTACCTGTGAGAACGGAAAAGCCGCAAACCAATCTGCCGCCACCGAATGCTGGCTCAAATACGCAGCCTTCACTGCCGCGCGCTGTTGCTTTGTCACTTCCCAGTCAGCAGGAACAACCGGCGGAATATAACCGGATGACGCGCCCGGAATGTCTAACAGCGGGGCTGGCGGCTTGGGTTGCAGCAGCACATAAGTGCCAATCGCGGCCAGAACGGCGATGCCCAGTAAAAGTTTGCCTCTCATTGTGTGGCTCCACCATTCATAGATTTACGAAGCTCACTGATCGTTTCATAAACGACGCGGCGCATACGGTTCACCGTGCCAAGCGGCTTGTGTGTGGCATTGCTGTGCCAAGGATTGAAGCTCGTCTGCTCGCAGGCGGCATTCTGCGCGGCGGTATCAAATTCCTGCACCGGAATGGTGATCTTGGCGACCGGAACGGAAGGCGCTTTTTCTTCATCCCAGACGCTGATGGTGTCCTCGGTTGAGAAGCTGTCATCAGGCCGCTTCTGAATACTGAAATCAAAGCATGCCGGTGTCGTATTCAACTGTGCTTGCATGGCGTGGCGCAGATAGTTAGGCCCATTGACGGGATAGGTTTGTTCTGCCGCAGCGCAAGGCTTTGTGTTGTATTTCACTGCCACACGCGCATCACCATCACCGAACTGATAGGCGGTCACTGAGAAATAATTGGCATCGAGCGGGCTTGGAATTTTCTGCGACAACATCTTGGCGGCATTGATGGTGCCCTGCCAGCCGAGGATGAACGGAATTTTGAACATGGGCAGCAGATCACCCTTATTCACGATGGCAAAAAATTCGGTGTACCCACTTGATCCATTCACGAAGAAATACGGGCTGGAAATCTGGATGAAGTCCTGTGCATCCGGGCTTGCCGGATCTGCAAACAGCTTCGCGCCACTCACGCCATAAAGCTTCATTGCCATGCCGCGCGTGTCACCATTGCGATCATCGCCGGCGGCATTGGGCGAGCCATTGGAAAAGCGGATCAGGGCATCATATTGGGCACCGGGCTGGAAAACACCTGCCGTCAACTCAGCCGGCAAATCCTCCCGCACGCTGAAGCTCGCCCGCACACAACCATGCGCCTTGGGGTGGGCATCGCGGCGGGCCGAGCCGTTCACATAATCACGCCGGATGGTGTTGCTCAGATCATTGGCGAGACTGAAGGCATCCTCAATCTCCGTCTCCCCCAATTGCTCACCCAAAAACGGATCGGCTTGCGGGTAAATTTTGCGGAAGCTTTCAAGATCCTGCGCGGCGGCACTATGGCCCCAGATGGCGAACAAGATGGTGGCACAACAAATTGGTTTCCGCATCTTGATCCCATTAAGTGAATCTACAAGAAAGTTCAATTAATGGGTAGGAAAACACGGTATACCGGTCAGGTCAACCTCGTAACCTGCGGAATCCGCTCACAAGGCTCATAAACCTAAGCGAGTGATTTCAAATGATTTTGGGCAGACCCGAAAAAGCGTCAGAAGCTTTCGATGATCCACTGCCCCACACGCGAGATGTAACCCTCGCGCCGCGCCGTGCGGTTGTTCCGGCGTTCCGGCAACAAAACCTGTTGATCCGGATTCAGCGCGTGGTCAAGAAGCCCTGCCGCCACCGCAAAGGCTGGTTTCATGGCCGCTTCCGGCATGCCTTTCAGTGGCATGGGGGTTCCAAGACGCACCTGACGATCCAAAATCTGGCCTGCCAGTTCACGCACCCCAGGAAGCTGGCTCGCGCCACCCGAAAGCACCAGGCGCCGGCCAGCCATCGCGGCAAAGGGTGATGTTTCCAATCGGTCACGGATCAACTCAAAGGTTTCTTCAAGCCGCGGCCGAATGATGCCCGTCAGCATGGAACGCGGCACGGATTGGATCGTATCGACACCGCGCTCACCAACCAGCGGCACCTGCACATGTTCACGCTCATCAGATTGCGAAGGAATGGCCGACCCATGCAAGGTCTTAAGGCGTTCAGCATGTGCAATGGGTGTGGAAAGCCCGCGCGCGATATCATTGGTAATATGCTGGCCGCCCAACGGCACCACATCAGCATAGCACAGGCGGTTTTCGTGATAGACGGCCACACTCGTGGTCGCCCCACCCATCTCGATATAGGCAGCGCCGAGCATCATTTCATCACGCACCAGAACCGCGCGCGCACCCGCATAAGGGGCGATCACATAGCTCACGGGGTTGAGATGGCAGCGGGCAATGGCAAGGCCCAGATTACGCATCGCACCCGTTTCAGCAAACACCGCGTTGATGTCCACTTTCAGCGTTTCGCCGAACATGCCGACCGGGTTTTTCACCCCGCGCGCATCATCCAAATGATATTGCACCGGACTTGCATGCAAAAGCGCGCGCCTGCCCGGATCAAGCGACAGCATGGCATTTTCAATCGCCCGCTGCATATCCGCCCCGCCGACCTCTGAGGCAGAAACCTTGGTCGAGCCTGAATAGGCCACGCATTGCGGCCGCCCACCAGCCACACTCACATGCACATCCGAAATGGTGATGCCAGCCATGCGCTCGGCCCCGTCAACGGCCAACCGGATGGAGCGTTCAGCTTCTTCGATATCAACAACCGCGCCAGCGCGCATGCCGCGCGCACCGTGATGGCCAAAGCCCAGAACCTTCAAGGCGCGCTGCGTGCTCTCGCCCGCACTGCGCGATTTGAGCTTGATGACTTCGGCAATCAGGCAGCAAACCTTCGTGCTGCCCACATCCAGCGCGGCCAGAATGGTGGATTCTGGATGTCGCGGACGAACCGGACCCGCCGAACGGGGAGGAAACTGCACAACGGTCATCCAACACGCATCCTGAACTTAACCGAAACTTCCGGCCCGCTTACTGGCGGCTCATTTTCACATTGGCTTCAGCGGCTGGTGCAGCATCTTGCTGCTTCAGCGGCACGAAAACCATCCGGTCTGGCAAACGAAGATCAATAAAACCAATGGCACGTTCCAGAATACCCTGCTCAATTTCGAGCTTTTCCAGCCGTCCCAGCGCCCCTTCAACCCCAGTTTCCGGAAGCAGCACCTTCACTCCATTGGGAAAGTGCAAATTCCAGCGCCGCTCACCAACCCGGCTTGCCGCCACCAGACGCGACTTTAACGCCACATTGGATTCCAGATGGTTAACAAGCCCGGCCACCGCCAATTGTGCGCCCTCACCCGTTACTAGCAGAAGTTTACCTGCATAGGGCTTGGGGTCCGCTGTCATGGCCGCACCCGTGGCGTCGATCAGGTAATATTTTCCCTCGCGCTGCCAAATGGCGAAAGGAATACGCTCGATCACCTTGATTTCCAGTCGGTTGGGGAAAATCCACCGCACCGTGGCATCGGCCACCCAATCAATGTTCTTCAGCCGCATTTCGGCATTTTCCGCGCTGAACCCGATGAGCGAGCCGCCTGATTCAACGCCAATGGCGGCCAAAACTGACTCCGGCGTTTCACGCTCCAACCCGCCAATGATGATCTGCTGGGCCGAAAGCCCCATGACGCGCGAAAGCCCGTTCACAAATTGCGAGGCTTGGCTTGCCACCCCTAAATGCCCACCCACGATCAGGCCATAAACGATGGTCGCGAATAAAAACGCCACCCCGGCACTGCGTACACCGGCCCGCACTGCGAAACTCTGGGCAAATTCGTCAAACCGCGCCATGCGGGCGCTGCGCTGGATGATGCGGGGGCGCGGGTTCATCAACGATCCAACGATGCGTCTTCCACCATCCACGCAACCAAAGCCTCAAGGCTATGGCCGGCATGGGCGGCGAGTTCCGGCACAAGCGAAGTGCCCGTCATTCCCGGCTGCGTGTTGACCTCCAGCAGGATCAAATCACCCGACTTGGCATCATAACGAAAATCGGACCGGCTAACCCCACGGCAGCCCAGCGCCTTATGTGCGACAACGCTATATTCCCGCACCTTTTCATAAACGTCAGCCGGAATAACGGCGGGAAGAATATGGCGCGATCCGCCCGGCACATATTTGGCGTCATAATCATAAAAGCCGCTGGTAGGCACGATGTCGATAACACCTAAAGCCTCATCGTTCATGACCGCACAGGTCAATTCCTGCCCCGGCACAAACCGCTCCACCATCACTTCGTCACCGAAAATCTGGCGCTCATTCAAAATCTGCGAAACCGGCCCATTGGCGCCTTCCAGCACAATATGAACACCCACACTGGAGCCTTCCGCCACGGGCTTGAGCACATAAGGCAAGCGCATCGGATGCGCGGCTGCGGCATCTTCCAGCGCCACCATGCAGCTTTCAGCCACCGGAATGCCAGCTTGCCGGAACACGGCTTTCGACTTTTGCTTGTGCATGGCCAGTGCGGAACTGAGAACGCCAGAATGGGTGTAGGCAATGCCAAGTGTTTCCAGAATGGCCTGCACACAGCCATCCTCGCCCCATTTGCCATGTAGCGCATTGAAGGCCACATCAGGCTTGAGCGCCTTCAGCCTTTCATAAACTGAGTGGTCAACATCAATGGGCGTAACCTTATAACCCGCCCGCTCCAATGCACCCGCGCAGGCGCGACCTGACGAAAGGCTCACCTCCCGCTCCGCCGACCAGCCACCCATCAACACGGCCACATGCTTCATGCGGGCACCCCGATGCGCTTGATCTCCCATTCCAGCTCAACACCCGAATGGGCTTTCACACGCTCGCGCACGGTTTCGCCCAATGTCTCAATATCATGGGCCGTCGCATTGCCATCATTGATCAGGAAGTTGCAGTGCAGCTCTGACATATGCGCGCCACCCACGCGCAACCCGCGAAGGCCAGCCGCATCAATCAGTTGCCAGGACTTATGGCCTTCCGGATTTTTGAAGGTAGAGCCACCCGTGCGGCTTTTGACGGGCTGCGTCAGCTCGCGCTTGGCGGTAATTTCATCCATCGCGGCCAAAATCGCCGCCTTGTCACCGGGGCGGCCTTGCAAAACAGCACTCGTGAAAATGAGGTCGGCTGCTGCCCCGCAATGGCGGTAGCTATAGCCCATATCCGCATTATTCAGCACAATCTTGCGTCCCTGCCTGTCCACGGCACGCGCTGAAATCAGCACATCCTTGGTTTCGCCCCCATAAGCGCCACCATTCATCCGCAGCGCGCCGCCAATGGTGCCCGGTATACCTCTCAGAAAGGTTAATCCATCGATACCATTGTCAGCCGCAAACCGGGCCGCCTTGACATCCGGCACGGCGGTTCCCGCCTCAATCTGGCTGTTTTCCAGCAATTCCAGCCCGCCAAACCCGCGCCCCAGCCGGATAACCACCCCCGGCACCCCGCCATCACGAACGAGCGTGTTAGACCCAACCCCCAGCACCGTAACCGGCACATCCGCGGGCGTTGCGGCCAGAAATGCGGCCAGATCATCCTCATCGGCAGGCGTGAACAACACTTCCGCAGGTCCGCCTGTGCGGAACCAAGTCAAATCCGCCAGCGGAAACTCTGGCTCCAACCGCCCGCGCACCGCAGGCAACCGGGCCAGCAACGCTTTGCCGTCCATCAATTCGCACCCGCCAGCTTGGCAAGCTCTCCGGGCAGCGCATAGGCCCATTGCGTGATGGTGCCTGCCCCCAAGCAAACCACAATATCCCCCGGCTGCACCAACCCGCGAACGAGCGGCGCCAACTGCTCAGGACTATCAATTGTATAGCCCCCACGATGCCCACGCGCGCGAAGCCCATCGAGCAAGGAATGATGGTCTGCCCCCGCAATCGGGGCTTCCCCAGCAGCATAAACAGGTGCCACGATCACGCTGTCAGCATCATTGAAACAGCCGCAGAATTCATTGAACAGGCTCGAAAGCCGCGAATAGCGATGCGGCTGCACCACAGCCACAACCTTGTTCTTCGTCACCGTGCGCGCGGCCTTCAATACCGCAGCAATCTCAACCGGATGATGCCCATAATCGTCAAACACCTGCACGCCATCAAACTCGCCCGTGCGCGTGAAACGCCGCTTCACGCCGGTGAACGCATTGAGGCCTTTGCGCACCTGCGCATCTTCCAGCCCCAACTCCACCGCAACAGCAACAGAGGCCGTGGCGTTGAGAACATTATGATCGCCCGGCATGGCTAGGCTCAGATCATCCAACACCCGCGTCTTGCCCGTGCGGCGGTCGCGGATCTGCAAGCTGAAGCGGTTCTGGCCGTCGGCATATTCCTGCGATAGCAACCGCACATCCGCCTGCGGACTGCGGCCATAGGTGATCACATGGCGATCCCGCACACGCCCGATCAGTGCCTGCACTTCCGGGTGGTCGATGCACATGACGGCAAAGCCGTAGAACGGGATATTTTCGACAAACGCCAAATAGGCTTCCCGCGCCTTGTCGAAAGTGCCGTAATGGTCCAGATGCTCCGGGTCAATATTGGTGACAATCACCACATCGGCTGGAAGCTTCACAAAGGTGCCATCAGACTCATCGGACTCGACAACCATCCAATCACCCTTGCCCAGCCGCGCATTGCTGCCATAGGCATTGATGATGCCACCATTGATGACCGTGGGGTCAAACCCACCCGCATCGAGCAATGCCGCCACCATCGAAGTCGTCGTCGTCTTGCCATGCGTGCCACCCACCGCCACGCAAGATTTGAAACGCATCAATTCAGCCAGCATCTCCGCACGCCGCACAATCGGCAGCACCTTAGTGCGGGCGTAAACAAGTTCCGGATTATCGGGCTTAACGGCAGACGAAACCACCACCACCTGAGCATCACCAATATTCTCCGCCGCATGCCCGATGGCAACGCTGATGCCAGCTTTGCGTAACCGCGCCACGTTGTAATTGTCCGAAATATCCGAGCCTTGCACCTTATAGCCCAGCGTACGCATCACTTCGGCAATGCCGCTCATGCCGATGCCGCCAATGCCGATGAAATGGATGGGGCCGACATCACGGGGAAGTTTCATAGGGGTCAAGGCTCCTGAACGGTTTCAGCGCGCAACGCGCAACACAAGATCGGCAAGGCGCTCAGCCGCATCGGGAACGCCAGATTGAAGCGCCGCCGCCGCTGCACGGGCAAGTTCCGTGGGGCTGTGGCGCAATGGAGAGAAAAAGGCCGCAAATCGCGCCGGTGTCAACTCTGACTGGGCAATAATCCACCCAGCCCCAGCCCCGGCAAAGCTTTCAGCATTCCGCAATTGGTCATTATCGAGCGAATGTGGCAGCGGCACCAAAAGCGCGGGCCTGCCCACAACCCCAAGCTCCGCCACCGTGGAAGCCCCCGCCCGCCCGATGACAAGATGGGCCGCCGCCATGCGCTCAGGCATATCGCCAAAAAACTGGCTCAATTCATGCGCCACGCCAAGCTTGGCATAGGCCGCCCCCACCCGCTCCAAATCCTCCGGGCGGCATTGTTGGACGATCTGCAAGCCGCGACGGTCGGCATCACTTAAGGCGGCAATGGCCCCCGGCATGAAATCACCAAAGAACCGCGCCCCTTGGCTGCCACCGAAAACCAGCAGACGAAACGCCTCACCCGGCACCGCATAAGCCGCCCCCGCCCGCGCCTTCACCGCCGCCCGCACCGGATTGCCGGTATAGGAAACCGCACCGGCATGATTGGCGATGGCCGGAAAGGACGAGGCGATCACACTGGCAAAGCGCGACAGCAACCGGTTCGCCCGCCCCATCACCGCATTCTGCTCATGAATGACAACCGGAATGCCAAGACTCGCCGCCGCCAAAAGTGGTGGGAGTGATGGATAGCCGCCAAAGCCCACAATCACCGAAGGCCGCACCTGCTGCAATATCCGCCGCGCCTTGAAAAATCCACCCGCCAACCGCGCCACACGGGCTGGAATTTTCAGCGGTTGTGATAGCGATAGCGTAGCCGAAGGCACTTCATGCACGGCCAGCGCCGGGAAATTCTTGCCATAATCGCGCACGCGCTCATCGGTCAGCAAATGCACACCCGCACCACGCGCTGCAAGCGCCTCCGCCAGCGCCTGTGCAGGAAACAGATGCCCACCCGTGCCGCCTGCCGCCACTGCCACAATCTTGCTCAAGCCCGCACCTCTTGCGCCGTCAAGCCTCGTGGCAACATGGCATCGGGCCGCTTCCGGGCCAGCGCCAAAATGAGGCCCATCGTGATGGACATGGAAATGAGCGAGGAACCGCCATAGGAGATGAACGGCAATGTCATGCCCTTGGCCGGCAGAAGCGACACATTCACCATCATGTTGATGGTCGCCTGATAACCGAAAATCGACACAAGCCCCGTGAGCGCCAGCGCGATGAAGGGGTCTGTCTCCCGGATCGCGCGCGCCAGCACCCGCAGCACCACAGCACCGAACAGAAACACCAATCCACCGCAGGCGATGAGGCCAAACTCCTCACCCACCACCGCGAAAATGAAATCCGTGTGCGCGTCCGGCAAAATCTGCTTGGCAAGCCCGCCGCCTGGCCCCGTGCCGTAAAGCCCACCATTGTGGAAAGCTTGAATGGCCGTATCCACCTGGAACGTATCGCCCTTGTCCGGGCTGATGAACCGGTCAATGCGCGATGCCACATGCGGCAGCGAATAATAAGCCGTCACCGCCCCCGACACCACAGCACCAAACAGGCACAGGGTGAATTTCCAGCTGATGCCTGAAACCAGCAGCATCGTGCCAAAAACCGCGGTGATGAGCACCGTCTGGCCGAAATCTGGTTCCAACATCAACAGCGTCACAAAACAGGCATAAAGCCCCCACGCAAACCAATTGCCCGGCATATCAGGCCTGCGTATCCGCTCAGCCAAAAGCCAAGCAGCCATCAGCGTGAAGGTGGGCTTCACCAGCTCGGACGGTTGCAGATTGACCGGGCCGACATTGATCCAGCGATGGGCACCCTTGATCTCCGGCCCGAAATTCAACGCCGCCACCATGAGCAGGCAGCCACCGATATAGCCCAGAAGCGAAAGCCGACGCACCCATGTGATATTCAGGAAAGACGCGCCAAACAGCACCGCCACCGCCGGCACCATGAACACAAGCTGGTTGGATACAAAATGGAAGGTGTCATAGCCATAGTGTTCCGCCACCGGCGGGCTTGCCGCCATAGAAGCCAGCACCCCCAACGCCATGAGCAGCAGCACGAGCGATAAGAGCGCCCGGTCCACCGTGAACCACCAGCGCGCCAAAAGCCCCCGGTCGATGCGTGTGATCAGCATGAATCAGACCCCCTGCATCACAATGCCGGGCAAGCCCGCAACCGCTTGGCGGAACGCCTCGCCGCGCACTTCGAAATTCGGAAATTGGTCAAAACTCGCCGCCGCCGGTGAAAACAGCACGCAAGCCGGCTCACCCGCCGCAAGCGCATCGCGCGCTGCCGCCGCCACGGCTTGGGCCAGCGTTCCCGACATTTCAACTGGCATGGAATGGCCCAGCGTTACTGCAAATTCAGGTGCCGCAGCACCGATGAGATAGGTCTTGGCGATTTTGGGGAAAAAGCCTTTCAGGCTTTCAATGCCACCCTGCTTGGCCAATCCACCCGCAATCCAATAGATACGCGCGAAAGAGGCCAGCGCCTTGGCGGCAGCATCGGCATTGGTTGCCTTACTGTCATTGACGAAAGTGACCAAGGCCTTGGCACCCACTTCTTCCATGCGGTGGGCAAGGCCCGGAAAGCTCGCCATGCCAGCCGCGATCTCATCACGCGCAAGCCCCATAGCGCGGCAGGCGGCATAAGCTGCACAGGCATTCTGCCAATTATGCGCCCCCCGTAATGCGCGCATATTGGTAAGATCCATGCTTTCCACCGCGCGCGCGCCCTCAAAACAGCGCAGCATCCCATCCGGTGCCGACACACCATCCGCCAACGCCCGCGATGACGAAAAGCGCACAATCTTCGCACCGGTCTTCAAGCGGTCGGCAATGCTGAGGCCCCATTCATCATCCACGCCAATAATGGCGGTATCGCGAGGGTCTTGGCGCGCAAACATCCGCGCCTTCACACCTGCGTAATTTTCCATATTGCCGTGACGGTCGAGATGATCTGGCGTCACATTCATCAAAATGCCCGCATCGGGCTTCAAGCTGGGCATCAGATCAATCTGGAAAGACGACAATTCCAGAACATAAATACGCCCCGCCACCGGTGGCGGCAGCAGAAACACCGCCTTGCCGATATTGCCGCCCACATGTGCATCCTGCCCAGCAGCGGTGAGAATATGGCCAATCAGCGCCGTTGTGGTGGATTTGCCATTGGTGCCCGTAATAGCCACCATGCGCGCCCCCGTGCCTTCAATCTCGCGGGCGAACAACTCCGTATCCCCTATCACCGGAATGCCTGCGGCTTTGGCCTTCAGCACACTCCAATGCGGTTCCGGGTGGGTGAAAGGCACGCCAGGCGAAAGCACCAGCGCGTCGAGCGTGGAAAAATCCAGCGCATGAAGATCATGAATAGGCAGCCCCTCAGCCACAGCCTTTTCGCGCGCAGGCGCGCTGTCATCCCAAGCGAACACCTGCGCCCCACCGCGCATCAACGCCACAATGCAGGCATGGCCTGAACGGGCCAGCCCAAACACCGCGATGCGTTTGCCCTTATGGCGGGGTGCTTCCATCATGCCCTCAGCGCAGCTTCAGGGTGGAAAGGCCGATAAGCGCCAGCACAAAGGCGATGATCCAGAACCGGATCACAATGGTCGGTTCCTTCCAGCCCTTCTGCTCAAAATGATGGTGCAACGGTGCCATGGCAAAAACCCGCTTGCCGGTGAGCTTGAAGGAAACCACCTGCACAATCACCGAAACCGTTTCCAGCACGAACAGCCCGCCGATCACGGCCAAAACAATCTCATGCTTCACCGCCACCGCAATAGTGCCAAGCGCACCCCCCAGCGACAGCGAGCCCGTATCGCCCATGAAGATCATGGCAGGTGGCGCATTGAACCACAGGAACCCAAGCCCCGCCCCAATCATCGCCCCGCACAAAACCGCAAGCTCACCCGAACCGCGCACGAAATGCACATTGAGATAATCGGCAAAAACCGCATTACCCACGATATAGCTGATAAGCCCGAAGGAACCCGCCGCAATCATCACCGGCACAATAGCCAAACCATCCAGCCCGTCCGTCAGGTTCACCGAATTGCCAGCACCCACAATCACGAACGCGCCGACAAACACGAAGAAAAGCCCAAACGGGATGAGCAAGTCCTTGAAGAACGGCACGGCCAATTTGCCCGCCGACGCCGGATCGCTGAGACGCATGATCACAAGCACCGCCAGCCCCGCGATCAGAATTTCCAGCAAAAGCCGAATGCGACCTGAAAAACCCTGCGTGGTCGATTTGGTGACTTTCAGGAAGTCATCATAGAAGCCAATGGCCCCAAAACCCAGCATCACGAACAGCACCGACCACACATACAGATTGCGTAAATCCGCCCACAGCAGGGTTGAAACCACAATGCCGAACAGGATCATAAGCCCGCCCATCGTCGGCGTGCCCTGCTTTTCCACGATGTGCCGCTGCGGCCCATCCTTGCGGATCGGCTGGCCCTTGCCCTGGCGCACGCGCAGCATGGCAATGATGGCGGGACCGAACATGAAAATGACAAACAGCGCCGTCAACAGCGCCGCCCCCGTGCGGGTGGTGAGATAACGGAAAGCGTTGAAAAACGTGAAAGTGTCGCTCAACTCAATAATCAACAAATACAGCATTCTGGAAAAACCCCCGTGTCATCCCTCTTCCGCTTGGGGAAACTGCGTACGCAGCGCCTCCACCAGCGGCCCCATGCGGCTGCCGAGTGATCCTTTGATCATCACGGCATCCCCTGCCTGAACGTCATTTATCAGTGATTCTGCAAGCTGTGCCGCACTGGCGGCATAAACCCCGCGGCGACCAGCGGCAAGCGCATCCCAAAGATGCCGCATCAAGGGTCCGGCTGCGTATACGGTATCAATCCCAAGCTCGTCTATGGTTTTGGCAAGCCCGGCATGCAGCTCTGGCCCTTGGCTGCCCAGTTCCAGCATATCGCCCAAAACCGCAATCCGCCGCCCCGCTTTGCCCGTGGAAACCCGCGCCAGAAGGGCCAAAGCGGCTTTCATGGAAGCAGGATTGGCATTGTAGCTTTCATCCACCACGCTGAACACGCCGCCGCGCGCTTTCAGCTTGTGGCGCACCCCGCGCCCCTTGGGCGGTTCCAGCCGTGAAAGTGCCAAGGCCCCCAACGCCAAATCAGCGCCCATCAACTGCACAGCCCCCAGCACCGCCAAACTGTTCAACGCCACATGCTCGCCCGGTGCCCCAAGCTTCACATTCAGCGGCTCACCAAACACATGCGCCGAAAGGCAAGAGCAATCCTCATGCAGCGCGACCTTATCAAGCCGCACATCAGCCGCCGCATCGCGTCCAAACCCATAAACGCGCCCAATGCCAAGCTTGCGCGCCCTATCCGAAAGCCAGCCGAAATATTCATTATCGCGGTTGAGCAATACCGCCCCGCCTTCAACCACACCTTCAAAGATTTCCGCCTTGGCCGCGGCAATGCCGTCCAGGCTGTCAAAATTGCCAAGATGGCTCGGTGCAATGGTGGTGATAATCGCCACATGCGGCTGCACCAGCTTCACCAGCGGCCGGATTTCACCCGCATGGTTCATGCCGATTTCAAACACCGCAAAAGCCGCATCACGCGGCAACCGCGCCAGCGACAGAGGAACACCCCAATGATTATTGAAAGATGCAGCCGAGGCATGCGTGAGCCTGGAACCTGAAAGCGCCAGCTTCAGCGCCTCCTTCGTGCCCGTCTTGCCGACACTGCCCGTAACGCCAACAATCTTGGCCACACTGCGCGCGCGTGCAGCCTGCGCCATGCGCGTCAAAGCCGCCAACGGATCATCCACCACAAGCAATGCACCCGCCGCCCGCATCGCATCATCCACGCGGCTCACAATGGCAATGCCGGCACCTGCGGCAAGGGCTGCGGCAGCAAAATCATGCCCGTCCATGCGGTCGCCCTTGATGGCGACGAAAATCTCATTGTCGCCAACCGAACGGCTATCGATGGAAACACCCGTAAAAGCCCCGCGCGGCGTGCCAATCAGCTCGCCTCTGGCTGCCTTCACCAATTCATCAACACCCCACAAGCCTTCAGCCATTCACCAACTCCCCTGCCGCTGCCTTCGCAACATCATGGTCGCTGAAGGGCCGCACCTGATTGCCGATGATTTGGCCCGTTTCATGGCCCTTGCCCGCCAGCAGAAGCACATCCCCCGCACGCAAGGCCGCCACCGCCTGATGAATGGCACTTTCTCGATCACCGATCTCAATGGCCCCCGGTGCCGCCGCCAAAACCTCACGACGAATTTGCGCTGGGTCTTCACTGCGCGGATTGTCGTCGGTCACATAAACAACATCAGCGAATTTGCACGCCGCCGCCCCCATTAAGGGCCGCTTGCCCTTATCGCGATCCCCACCACAGCCAAACACCACGGCAAGCTTGCCCGTGACATAGGGACGAAGCGCAATCAGTGCCGTTTCGATGGCATCTGGCGTGTGTGCATAATCCACAAAAATGGGTGCCCCCGCCTTCGTGCGTATAGCCAAATCGAGCCTGCCCTTGGCGCCTTTCAGCTTCTCCAGCGCCCAAATGGTCACATGCGGCTCACCCCCGCAGGCAATCACCAAACCAGCTGCCACAAGCGCATTGGAGGCTTGGAACTCACCCGCCAGCGGCAGATAAACCTGCCGCTTGAATTCAGGCGTCTCAATCGTCAGATGCTGACCAAAGCCTTCCTGCCGCAATCCGGTAAGCCTCAGCGCCTTGCCCTTACGGCCCACGGTGTACACACATAAGCCCCGCGCCCGCGCGCGCTTTTCCACGTCTTCAGCCAAGGGCGCATCCGCATTGATGACCGCCCCTGCACTGTGCGGCAAAAGCTCATCAAACAATCTCATCTTGGCCTCAAAATAGGCCTCCGGTGTCTCATGATAATCCAAGTGATCGCGCGTCAGATTGGTGAAAGCGCCCGCCGTCAACCGCAAACCGTCAAGCCGATGCTGCGCCAGCCCGTGACTGGAGGCCTCAATGGCCAGATGGCTCACATGGTCCTTCACCATGCCTTCCAGGGCTTCATGCAGCGTCACCGGATCGGGTGTTGTATGGGCAAGCGATGTC
>CAJBCQ010000217.1 GCA_903951595.1 uncultured Hyphomicrobiales bacterium
CTTGAGTGCTTCAAGATGGGGACTCACCGTCGTCATCAGCTGAATAATGATCGAGGCCGAGATGTAAGGCATGATATTAAGGGCGAAAATAGCCATACGGCCAAGCGCGCCGCCAGCCAGACCGTTGATCCAACCCAGAATGCCTGTGGAATTGGTTTGCACGAGACGCGCCAGCTCAACAGGGTCAACCCCCGGAACCGGAATATAAGTGCCTAGCCGATAAATGATGAGCGCACCCAGTGTGAACCAGATGCGCTTTTTCAGATCCTCTGCCTTCGCGAATGCTGCGAAGTTGAGGTTGGCGGCAAGTTGTTCTGCTGCAGATGCCATATTCGCCTCATCTCCGCGCCGACCGCACCTCGGTTTGCCCGAAGCGCGGCGCTTAGCGCCTCATCACTTGCCCGCGGCGGACTTCGTGTTCTTCTTCTTGTTGGCCGCGTCGATTTCTTCAGCCGTGGGCTTCAAAACCTTGACGCTGCCGCCGAGCTTTTCAATGGCGGCCACAGCCGTCTTGGAAGCATGGTGAGCTTCGAGCGAGATCTTCGCCTTGAGTTCGCCCTGCCCCAGCACGCGGATACCGTGGCCAGCGCGAGTGATGACACCCGCTGCCGTGAGGCTTTGCAGCGTGACGGCCTTGGAGGCATCCAGCTTGCCCGCATCAATCGCGGACTGGATGCGGCCCAAGTTGATTTCGTTGTATTCCACCTGATTGGGCTTGTTGAAGCCGCGCTTGGGCAGACGACGATAGATCGGCATCTGGCCGCCTTCGAAGCCAGCCTTGGCACCGCCAGCACGGGCCGTTTGGCCTTTGCCGCCACGACCGGCCGTTTTGCCGAGGCCCGAACCGATGCCGCGACCGACGCGCTTGCGGTTCTTCTTGGAGCCTTCGTTATCGGAGATCTGATTGAGTTTCATAAACTTTACTCTCAGGCCTGTTCGACGATACGCACCAAATGGCGCACCGCGTGGATCATGCCGCGCACTTCAGGCGTGTCCTGAAGGGTCGAGCGGCGATGGCGCTTGTTCAAACCAAGGCCGATCAGCGTTTGACGCTGTTCGTCCGGGCGGCGCAGATGGCTGCCGGTCTGTTCAATGGTGACTGTCTTGCCGTTGTTAGCCATGACCACGTTCCTTATCAATCAACTACAGCATCCTGGTCGCGGCGGCGGGCGACGATGTCGCTCACCTTCTTGCCACGGCGGGCTGCCACAGAGCGCGGGCTCGATTCCTTGGTGAGCGCGTTGAAAGTAGCGCGCACCATGTTGTAGGGGTTTGAGGAACCGCGGGATTTCGCAACCACGTCAGAAACGCCCAACGTTTCGAACACGGCGCGCATTGGGCCACCGGCGATAATGCCTGTACCGGCCGGCGCGGTGCGCATTGTCACCTTGCCTGCGCCCCAGCGACCATCCATGTCATGATGGAGTGTGCGGCCTTCGCGCAGCGGCACCTTGATCAGGGTGCGCTTTGCAGCTTCCGTGGCCTTGCGGATGGCTTCAGGCACTTCGCGCGCCTTGCCATGACCAAAGCCCACGCGGCCCTTCTGGTCGCCGATCACGACCAAGGCTGCGAAACCGAAGCGCTTACCGCCCTTGACGACTTTCGCGACGCGGTTGATGTGGACGAGCTTGTCGAGGAATTCGCTATCGCGCTCCTCGCGGCCACCGCCCTGCCCATCCCGGCCACCTTCGCGACGTTCTCTCTGTGCCATGCGCTCAATACCTGTCTTAGAAGTTCAAGCCGCCCTCGCGGGCAGCCTCGGCGAGCGCCTTAACGCGCCCGTGATAAATGTAGCTGCCGCGATCAAACACGACATCCTTGATGCCAGCCTTCGACGCGCGCTCTGCCAGCAACTTGCCGACAGCAGTTGCTGCGTCCTTGTCCGCACCGGTCTTGAGCTTGCCCTTGAGGGCTTCTTCAAGCGTTGATGCCTGGGCAATCGTCACGCCCTTGGTATCATCGATAACTTGGGCGTAGATGTTCTTGTCGGAACGGAAGACGGAAAGGCGGGGGCGGCCATAGGCCACCTTCTTCAACGTCCTGCGTACACGCGCCTTGCGGCGTTCGGTAACTGTGAGCTTCGCCATAACCGGCATCCTTACTTCTTCTTGCCTTCCTTGCGGAAGATATATTCGCCTGCATACTTGACGCCCTTGCCCTTATAGGGCTCCGGCTCGCGGTATGAACGGATTTCGGCGGCCACCTGGCCGACGCGCTGCTTGTCTACACCCGTGACGACGATTTCTGTCGGCTTGGGGGTGGCAATGGTGATCCCTTCCGGGATCGCGTATTTCACATCATGGCTGTAGCCCAGCTGAAGCTGAAGCTCTTTGCCCTGAACGGCGGCGCGATAACCGACGCCCGTGATTTCGAGGTTGCGGGTGTAGCCTTCGGTGACACCCTTGACCATGTTGGCGACCATGGTGCGCGTCATGCCCCAAGCGGAACGGGCCGCCTTGGACTGGTCACGCGGCTGCACGTCAACCGCCGCACCTTCCAGCTTGGCGGTCACATGATCCACGAGCGCGAACTTGAGCTCGCCCTTCGGACCCTTCACCGCAACGTGCTGACCGGAGATATTCACGGTCACGCCCGAGGGCACGGGAACTGCTTTTTTACCGATACGAGACATGGCTCTTCCTGGTCTTCGAATTCAACAGATCGTGGTGTTTAGAACACCGTGCAGATAACTTCGCCGCCGACATTCTGGGTCCGGGCATCCGCGTCCGACATCACACCCTTAGGGGTGGACAGGACCGCAATGCCAAGGCCGTTATAAACGGTGGGCAGCGTTTCAACCGAGCTGTAAACCCGACGGCCTGGACGCGACACGCGGTGGATTTCGCGGATCACGGGGGCGCCGTCAAAATACTTCAGCTCAATTTCAAATTCAGACTTGCCGGTGCCATATTCGACGGCGGCATAGCCACGGATATAGCCCTCGTTCTGGAGAACATCCAGAACGCCGCCACGCAGCTTCGAGGCGGGGCATGTCACCTTGGACTTGCCGCGCATCTGCGCGTTACGGATGCGGGTCAACATATCGCCAAGCGGATCGGTGGTGCTCATCTTGCTATTCTCCTGAACCGCTTACCAGCTCGACTTGACCATTCCAGGGATGAGACCCTGGTTCGACATTTCCCGAAGGGACAAACGCGACATACGCAGCTTGCGGTAATAAGCGCGCGGACGGCCTGTCACTTCGCAACGATTGCGCACTCGGTTCTTGGCCGAATTGCGCGGCAGCTGTGCAAGCTTCAACTGAGCGGCGAACCGCTCTTCCATCGAGACCGATTGGTCCTGCGTGACCGCCTTCAGGCGGGCGCGCTTGCCGGCGAATTTCTTCACCAGGGCCTTGCGGTTGTTGTTTTTCTCGACTGAGCTCTTCTTAGCCATTGATAACCTCGGTTTTCATGCAGCCCATGCCGATCACGCCGCCGCCTTGGGGCGGGTGCTCTTGCGGAAGGGGAAGTTGAATGCTTCAAGCAGCGCACGGGCTTCATCATCCGTCTTTGCTGTGGTGCAGACGATGATGTCCATGCCCCAGACGCGATCGATCTTGTCGTAATCGATTTCTGGGAAAATGATGTGTTCCTTGATGCCCATGGCGTAGTTGCCATTGCCATCGAAGCTTGAATCCTTCAGGCCGCGGAAGTCACGCACGCGCGGCAAAGCCACGGTGATGAGACGGTCGAGGAATTCGTACATGCGAACCTTGCGCAAGGTCACCTTCACGCCAATCGCCTGATCTTCGCGGATCTTGAAGGTGGCGATGGACTTGCGCGAATGGGTGATGACCGGCTTCTGGCCCGCAATCTTCGTCAGTTCATCAACGGCCACGTTGAGGATCTTGCTGTCACCGACAGCTTCACCCACGCCCATGTTGAGGACAATCTTATCCAGCTTGGGGATCTGCATGGGGTTCGTGTAACCGAACTTCTCCATGAGCGCCTTGCGCACGGTTTCTTCATAGTGCTTGCGCATACGCGGCACGTAGCCGGCAGCCAAGCCTTCATTGGCATTCTCAACGGGACCAGCGGTCTTCGCCTCGCCCTTCTTTGCCTTCGGATCCTTAGCCATCGATGACTTCTCCCGAACGCTTCGCCACACGGACCTTCTTGCCGTCCGCGAGGGTCTTGTAACCGACGCGGGTGGGCTTGCCGTCCTTGGGATCGATCAGCGCAAGATTGGAAATTTGGATCGGCATCTCTTTGGAGATGATGCCGCCCTCCTGCTGGGCGGTCTGGCGTGTATGCCGCTTGGCAATGTTCACGCCCGAGACAACAGCCCGGTTTTCTTCGGTGATGATGCGCGTCACCTGGCCGGACTTACCCTTGTCCTTGCCGGTGGTGACAATCACGCGGTCACCCTTTTTGATCTTAAACTTAACCGCCATCACAGCACCTCTGGCGCAAGCGAAATGATTTTCATGTGGTTCTTGGCGCGCAGCTCACGCGGCACCGGCCCGAAAATGCGGGTTCCGACCGGTTCGCCCTGCGCGTTGATCAACACGGCCGCATTGCGGTCGAAGCGGATCACGGAGCCATCCGCGCGACGGATGTCTTTGGCGGTCCGCACGACGATGGCCTTCATCACCGAGCCCTTCTTGACGCGGCCGCGCGGGATCGCTTCCTTGACGGAGACGACGATGATGTCGCCCACGCCGGCGTATCTGCGCTTGGAGCCACCGAGAACCTTGATGCACTGCACGCGGCGAGCGCCCGAGTTGTCGGCAACGTCAAGATTTGTTTCCTGCTGAATCATATCACGACCTGTCTTTGCTCAATCGGCCCTCTCAGGCCTCCGTGACCTTATCAACGAACAACCAAGTCTTGTTCTTCGAAATCGGACGGCATTCCTGGATGCGCACGATGTCGCCCGTCTTTGCGACGTTGCTTTCATCATGTGCGTGAAACTTCTTCGACCGGCGGACGGTCTTCTTCATGATCGGGTGCGTGAAGCGACGTTCGACCTTGACCACGATGGTCTTGTCGTTCTTGTCGCTCACGACCACACCTTGCAGGATGCGCTTAGGCATTTCTCACATCTCCACTTACTTGGCCGACGCGGGGGTTGCCCGCTGGGCCTGCACCGTCTTGATGCGGGCAACGTCCCGGCGAATTTGGCGCACACGCGCGGTATTCTCAACTTGGCCGGAAGCCTTCTGGAAGCGCAGGTTGAACTGCTCTTTCTTCAGCTTCAGCAGCTCATCCTTGAGCTGGTCGGCGGTAAGCGCCTTTACATCACTGGCTTTCATTGCCGGTCCTCAATTCAACTTATTCACCGAGACGCGCAACAAAGCGCGTCTTGATCGGAAGCTTGGCCGCTGCAAGGCTGAGAGCCAATTCAGCGGTTTCGCGGGTTACGCCGTCGATCTCGAAAATGATACGGCCCGGCTTCACACGCGCTGCCCAGTACTCAATGCCACCCTTGCCAGAGCCCATGCGGACTTCGGTGGGCTTCTTGGTTACGGGCAGATCGGGGTACACGCGGATCCAGACGCGGCCAGCACGCTTCATCGCACGAGTGAGTGCGCGGCGAGCGGCTTCGATCTGACGGGCGGTCAGACGTTCAGGCTCCTGAGCCTTCAAGCCAAACTGGCCGAAGTCCAGATTTGTACCGCCCTTCGCAGCGCCGTGGATACGGCCCTTGAAGGCTTTGCGGAACTTTGTGCGTTTCGGCTGCAACATCGAACTATCCTCAAATCAACCTGTATCAGCCGGCTTAGCGGTCGCCGCGCTGCGAACGCTGGCCTTCGCCGCCGCCACCCGAAGTGTCGAGCAACTTGCGTTCCTGGGCCATCGGATCATGCTCAAGGATTTCACCCTTGAAAATCCAGACCTTCACACCGTTCGTGCCGTAAGCCGTGTGGGCCGTCGCCACGCCGTAATCGATGTCGGCGCGAAGGGTGTGCAGCGGCACGCGGCCTTCACGATACCACTCGGTACGGGCAATTTCAGCACCACCGAGGCGACCTGAGCAGGTGATACGGATGCCCTCGGCACCCATGCGCTGCGCGGATTGCACGGCGCGCTTCATGGCGCGACGGAAAGCGATGCGGCGTTCCAGCTGCTGGGCGATATTATCGGCCACCAGAGTTGCGTCAATTTCGGGCTTGCGCACTTCAACGATGTTGAGATGCACTTCAGAGCTGGTCATTTCGGAGATGCGCTTGCGCAGCTTTTCAATGTCCGCACCCTTCTTGCCGATCACGACACCCGGACGCGCCGAATAGATTGTGACGCGGGCCTTCTTGTGAGGCCGCTCAATGATGACGCGCGAAATGCCAGCCTGCTTCAGTTCCTTGGTGACGAACGCGCGGATGGCGATGTCCTCATGGAGAAGCTTGCCGTATTCGCGGCTGCCAGCGAACCAGCGGCTATCCCAGGTGCGGTTGACGCCAAGGCGCAGACCGATCGGATTGACTTTCTGACCCATCAGGCGGCCTCCTCGACTGCACGCACCACGATGGTGAGCTGGCTAAAATACTTTTCGATGGTTCCGACTTTGCCGCGGCCCTGCGGGGAGAAGCGGCGCATCACGAGGTTCTTGCCGACATAGGCATGGGCTACAACGAGCGTGTTGATGTCGAGGCCATGGTTATTCTCGGCATTCGCGATGGCGGACTCGAGGGTCTTCTTCACATCACGGGCGATGCGCTTGCGAGAGAAGGTGAGTTCGGCGATCGCCTTGTCCACTTTCTTGCCGCGGATCGTTCCAGCGACGAGGTTCAGCTTGCTGGGGCTGACGCGGATCGAGCGCGTGATGGCCTGAGCTTCGTTAGCTTTCAGCGAACGGGGTGTCTTGGGCTTGCTCATGTTACTTCGACGCCTTCTTGTCCGAGGCCGTGTGGCCGTGGAAGGTGCGTGTGGGCGCGAATTCGCCGAGCTTGTGGCCAACCATGTCTTCGCTGACCAGCACAGGAATGTGCTTGTTGCCGTTATGCACCTGGAAGGTGAGACCGACAAATTGCGGCAGAATGGTTGAGCGGCGGCTCCAGGTCTTGATGGCCATGTTACGGCCGGACGACCTAGCGGCTTCCGCCTTCTTCAGGAGATACCCGTCTACGAACGGGCCTTTCCAAACTGAACGTGTCAAGGTCTTACCCCTTACTTCTTGCGCGCATGACGGCTGCGAACGATCAGCCCGTCAGTCGATTTGTTCGAGCGTGTCTTCTTGCCCTTGGTATTCTTGCCCCATGGCGTGACCGGATGACGGCCACCCGAGGTACGGCCTTCACCACCACCGTGGGGATGGTCAACCGGGTTCATGGCAACGCCACGGACACCAGGACGCACACCCAGCCAACGATTGCGACCAGCCTTGCCGAGCGACTCGTTGAGATGGTCCGGATTGGACACTGCACCCACCGTCGCCATGCAATCAGAGGAAACCTTACGAGTTTCACCCGACTTCAGGCGAATGATCGCATAGCCCTGGTCACGGCCCACGAGCTGGGCGTAGCCGCCGGCCGCACGAGCGACCTGGCCGCCCTTGCCGGGCTTCAATTCAACGTTATGGACGATCGTGCCAACCGGCATGGAACCAAGCGGCATCGCATTGCCGGGCTTCACGTCAACCTGCTGGCCAGCCACCACCTTGTCGCCTGCGGCAAGACGCTGCGGGGCGATGATGTAAACCTGCTCGCCATCGGGATAGTTCACCAAGGCGATGAAGGAAGTGCGGTTCGGATCATATTCCAGCCGCTCCACCGTACCGACCACGTCAAACTTGCGACGCTTGAAGTCGATGATGCGATAGCTGCGCTTGTGACCGCCGCCGATGAGCCAGTTCGTGATGCGACCGAGATTGTTGCGTCCGCCCGACTTGTTGAGGCCGACGGTCAATCCCTTGACGGGCTTGCCTTTGTGGAGGCCCGCGCGGTCCACCTTCACCAGCTGGCGCTGGCCGGGGGACGTGGGCTTGTAAGTCTTAAGTGCCATTGCCTACCTCGAACCTCACAGACCGCTGGCAATGTCGATCGACTGGCCATCGGCCAATGTCACGATTGCCTTTTTGACATCGCTCAGAATTGCAGCGCGGCCACGGAAGCGGCGCGACTTGCCCTTGCGAACGAGGGTGTTCACTGCCTTCACCTTGACGTTGAACAGAGCCTCTACAGCGGCCTTGATCTCCGTCTTGGTTGCATCCGGCGACACGTTGAAAACCACCTGATTGCTGGACGACAGCAAGGTTGCCTTTTCCGTGATGACGGGGCTGCGGATGATATCGAAATGCTTCTCAATGATCATTTGAACCGCGCCTCCAGAGCTTCGACCGCCGCCTTGGTCAACACCAGCTTCTTGCGACGCAGAATGTCATACACATTGATGCCCTGAACCGGCAGAACATCGATATTGATGATGTTGCGGGCCGCCATAGCAAAGTTCTCATTAAGCACCGCGCCGTCAATGATGAGGGCGTTTTCAACGCCGAGCTTGGCGAAAACTTCCTTGAGCGCCTTGGTTTTGCCAGCCGCAAGATTGGCATCTTCGAGCACGATCAGCTCAGAAGCCTTCACCTTGGCAGACAGCGCATGACGCAGGGCGAGCGCGCGAACCTTCTTGGGCAGGTCTGTCGCATGGCTGCGAACCACCGGACCAAAAGACTTACCGCCGCCGATGAAGATGCCCGAACGCCGAGAGCCGTGACGCGCACCGCCGCCGCCCTTCTGCTTACCGAGCTTCTTGCCCGTGCGATTGATTTCCGCGCGGCCCTTGGTCTTGTGTGTCCCAGCCTGGCGCTTGTTCAGCTGCCAAACCACCATGCGGTGGAGAATGTCCTGCCGCGGCTCGAGACCGAAGATCGCATCCGAAAGCTCAACCGAGCCGGCGGACTTCGCTTCAATGTTTTGAACGTCTGCTTTCATTGAACCGTCCTCACTCTGCCTGCGCCGGAGCGGCAGCCGCAGGAGCCGAAGGCTTGCGGATTGCACCAGGGAACGGAGCGCTGTCCGGAAGCTTCCGCTTCACGGCGTCGCGCAGATGAACCCAACCACCCTTGGAGCCAGGAACAGACCCGCGCACCATGATCAAGCCACGGTCGGCGTCGGTCTTCACGACTTCGAGGTTCTGCGTCGTCACGGTTTCTGCACCGAGATGACCGGGCATTTTCTTGCCCTTGAAGGTCTTGCCCGGGTCCTGACGCTGACCCGTCGAACCGATGGAACGATGGCTGACAGACACGCCGTGTGTTGCGCGCAAGCCGCCGAAATTCCAACGCTTCATGCCGCCGGCATAGCCCTTACCGATGGAAGTGCCCGTAGCGTCAACATACTGACCGGCTACGAAATGCTCTGCCGTAATCTCGGCACCGATTTCGATAAGGTTTTCCGGGCTAACCCGGAATTCCGCCAGCTTGCGCTTGGGTTCCACATTCGCCTTCGCGAAATGGCCACGCTCAGCCTTGTTCACATTCTTGAGCCTGATCGCACCTGCGCCGACCTGGAGGGCTGTGTAGCCGTCCTTGTCCGCGGTCTTGTGCGCGACCACCTGACAGTTCTCGAGCTTAAGCACGGTCACCGGGATGTGCTGGCCATCCTCAGTGAACAACCGGCTCATGCCCAATTTCTGTGCGATGACACCTGAACGCATCGCTGCACTCCTCATAAGCTCGATCAGAGCTTGATTTCAACATCAACACCGGCAGCCAAGTCGAGCTTCATCAAAGCATCGACCGTTTGCGGTGTGGGATCCACAATGTCCAAGAGCCTGCGGTGAGTCCGCATTTCGAACTGTTCACGGCTCTTCTTGTCCACATGGGGTGAACGGTTCACGGTGAAACGTTCAATGCGCGTGGGAAGCGGCACGGGGCCACGGACCTGAGCGCCTGTACGCTTTGCCGTATTCACGATCTCACGGGTCGACGTATCCAAGATACGATGATCGAACGCCTTGAGACGGATGCGGATATTTTGCCTTTGCATCTCTTCAACCTTGCGGTTTGGAAGGTTCGGACCCGAAGGCCCGAACAGTCCGGGACTAATTATTCAGTGATCTTCGCAACGACGCCTGCACCGACGGTGCGGCCGCCTTCACGGATGGCGAAGCGGAGCTTTTCTTCCATCGCGATCGGTGTGATCAGCTCAACATCAAACGAGATGTTGTCGCCGGGCATCACCATTTC
>CAJBCQ010000218.1 GCA_903951595.1 uncultured Hyphomicrobiales bacterium
CCCCCTCGTCGCAGGCGACGGTCACCCCTGGAGGAAGGCCTGCGATTTCACGGGGCCATACGGGCTCCGTTTGAATTTCATGATCCTCTTCAAGGAGTTAACGTCCATGGCCAAAACCATTGAACTGAAGGCCTCGGCGCGCAGCGGAGCTGGCAAGGGGGCCGCTCGGGCAGTGCGGCGTGAAGGTCTCGTCCCCGGCGTCATTTATGGCGACAAGCAGGAGCCGCAGCTTCTGGCCCTCACCTACAAGGAACTCTTCGCGCAAGTAAGCACCGGCCGCTTTACCGCCACCCTCGTCGATCTCGACGTAGACGGCAAGAAAGTGCGCTGCATTCCCCGCGCTGTGCAGTTCGACCCCGTTCGCGATTTCGTCATCCATGTGGACTTCCTGCGTCTGGGCAAGGAAAGCCGCCTGCGCGTCAAGATTCCGGTGCATTTCCGCAACCAAGAAACCGCCCCCGGCCTCAAGGCTGGCGGTGTGCTGAACATCGTGCGCCACGAACTCGACCTGTACTGCTTGGCCGATAACATTCCGGAAGAAATCATTGTTGATCTCGCCGGCAAGCAGTTGGGCGCTTCGGTGCATATGCATGACATCAAGCTGCCGGAAGGCGCCAAGCCCGCCATGAGCGAGCGTGATGCCACCATCGCCACCATCGTGGCCCCGGCGGCCATGTCGGCGGAAGAACAAGCTGCCGCAAGCGCGGCCGCCGAAGTTCCGGCCACCAACCAGAAGGCCCCGGCCGCTGCTGCCGCCGCCAAGGGTGCCGCCCCCGCCAAGGGTGCCGCTCCCGCCGCCAAGGCTCCGGCTGCAAAGAAGAAGTAAGCCGATAACAGGTCAGGGAGCCCGCCCCCATGCATCTCATGGTCGGTCTTGGCAATCCCGGGCCCAAATATCAGGCCAACCGGCACAATATCGGCTTCATGGCGGTGGACGAAATCGTCCGCCGCCATGGCTTTTCGCCCTGGCGCAAACGCTTTCAGGGTGAATGCGCCGAAGGCCAGATCGCAGGCGTAAAAGTGCTGGCACTCAAACCCTCCACTTACATGAATGAATCAGGCCGTGCCGTGGGCGAAGCCATGCGCTTCCTCAAGATCGAACCCGAAAATGTCATCGTGTTCCACGATGAACTGGATATTGCAGCCGCCCGCGTGCGGGTAAAATTGGGCGGCGGAAATGCGGGCCACAATGGGCTTCGCTCCATCGACGCCCATATCGGCAATCATTTCCAGCGCATAAGGTTAGGGATTGGGCACCCCGGCATGAAAGAACTGGTGCATGCCTATGTGCTGCATGATTTTGCCAAGGCCGATCAGGCCTGGCTCGAACCATTGCTTGACGAAACCGCCCGCAATGCGGATTTGCTGGTGGAAGGCCGCGCCGACCAGTTCCAGAACCGGATCGCGCTGGCGCTGAAACCCGTGCTCGAAGAATTGGACAAGAAGGAACAGGACTGATGGGTTTCAAATGCGGCATTGTGGGCCTGCCGAATGTCGGCAAGAGCACCCTTTTCAACGCTCTCACACAAACAGCCGCCGCCCAGGCCGCCAACTATCCCTTCTGTACCATCGAGCCGAATGTGGGTGACGTAGGCGTGCCTGACCCGCGCTTGGAAACACTCGCCAAAATCGCAAGCTCGCAACAAATCATCCCCACACGCCTCACCTTTGTGGATATCGCAGGCCTCGTGCGCGGCGCTTCCAAGGGCGAAGGCTTGGGCAACCAGTTCCTTGCCAATATCCGCGAAACAGACGCCATCGCCCATGTGGTGCGCTCTTTTGAGGATGGCGACATCACCCATGTCGATGGCAAGATCGACCCGCTGGCCGATATCGAAACCATCGAAACCGAATTGATGCTGGCCGATCTCGAAAGCCTTGAAAAACGCTCCATCGCCACCGAGAAAAAGGCAAAAGGCGGCGACAAGGAAGCTAAAGAACTCTTGGACCTCATGAATCGCGCCCTCGTTTTGTTGCGCGAAGGCCGCCCCGCCCGCCTTGTGGAACGCACCCCGGATGAGGAAAAAGCCTTTGCCATGCTGGGCCTGCTTTCCTCCAAGCCTGTGCTTTATGTGTGCAATGTGGAAGAAGCCTCCGCCGATCAGGGCAATGAATTCTCCGCCCGCGTGATGGCACATGCCAAGAAGGAAGGCGCGGTGGCGGTTGTCGTTTCCGCCAAGATCGAAAGCGAAATTGCACTTTTGCCATTGGCCGACCAGAAGGACTATCTGGATGCCGTAGGGTTAGCCGAACCCGGCCTCAACCGCGTCATCCGCGCAGGCTATGATTTATTGCATCTCGTCACCTATTTCACCGTAGGCCCCAAGGAAGCCCGCGCCTGGACCATCACCCGCGGCACCAAAGCTCCCGCTGCGGCAGGCGTCATCCACACCGATTTCGAAAAAGGCTTCATCCGCTCAGAAACCATCGCCTATGACGATTATGTCGCCGGCAATGGCGAATCCGGTGCGCGTGAGGCGGGCAAACTGCGTCTGGAAGGCAAGGAATATGTGGTGCAGGATGGCGACGTTCTGCATTTCCGCTTCGCCAACTAAAGGCTACCCATGAAACTCGGCACCGCAACGGTCACCCGTGAAAGCATCATGGAATTTGCCCGTGATTGGGACGCCCAACCCTTCCACCTGAGCGACGAAGCCGCCGCCGCCTCACCGCTGAAAATGCTATCCGCCTCCGGCTGGCACACGCTGGCTCTCATCGCACAATTGCTGGAGAACAACGGCCAGCCCTTCACCGGTGCCCAAAGCGTGAAATGGGTGCGGCCCCTGTTTCCCGACATCGAGCATGTGGCGCTGCTGGAAGATGGCAGCGTGAAGCTCAAGGACGGGCAAGGCAATCTCGTCTGCGAGGTGGTGCTGTGAAGGCGCTCTATCTCGAAGAACTGCCCTTGGGCGAAACCTTCCGCTTGGGCAACCACACTTTCACGGCGCAAGAGGTGAGCGCGTTCCCCTTCCCGCAAAGCCTGCTGGCAGCAACAGGCTGGATGAAATGCTACGTAAACTTCAACGCCACCGCACGGGCCGAACGTGTTGCCCGCCAAGGACAAGAGCCACCATTCGGCCCCTCGCCCGGCGTCGATGAGCTGAAACTGCAAACCCCGGTGAAAGCCGGTGACACAGTGACCTACACCTCCACCCCCACCACCAAACGCGCCTTTGCCTCAAAACCCGGCTGGGGAATTTATGAAAGCGCGAATGAAGGCCGCAACCAACGCGATGAATTGGTAGTGAGCTTCAAGGCGAAAGTTCTGATCGCAGCGCAAGCGTGAAGCCGGACTCCATAAGGTTCACAAACCAAGCGCAACACCCGTTTCGCATGGTGCCACGCGCCAGAATTACCGACATCTTTCGTTCGACCAACGCTGTGTGATTACCCAGCGAGAAGCCCAACGACATTCGATTCGGAAAATCTCAGCCGCTTTCCACGCCAAAATCGATAAAGCTCTCGCCTCAACTGCATATTTTGCGGATCTGTATTCAAGACTTCAGCGCGGATTGAAAGAAAATCTGAACAGACTTATCCGCCAATACATCTGCAATTCCCATTTGCTGACAAATATAAACGACACCTATTTTTCTGAAATCGAAAAGCATGTGAGTAGTCGTTATCGAAAACGAATGAATACAAACACCTTATGAGAAAATCAAAAAATCGCGCACTCGCGTTGCACTTCTTGCGAGTCCACGCTTGACTCTAAGTCGTGATCAATCGACAAAACCAAAGTAGTAGGCACATCACTTTCTGTGCATTGCTTTCCCGAATGACATGCAAGAGTCGGCCTTAAGGCCATTTATAGAAGTGGGTTCACCAATGGCACCTGTTGAGTTTGTCAATGTTCGCAAATCGTTTGGTGCCACTGCCATCATCAAGGGCGTGAATATCGACATTAACGATGGCGAATTTGTTATTCTTGTGGGGCCTTCAGGCTGCGGCAAGTCTACCTTGCTTCGCATGCTGGCAGGGCTTGAGAATATCACGGCTGGTGAAATCCGGATCGGCGGAAAAGTCGTGAACAAGATGCCGCCGAAAGAGCGTGACATCGCCATGGTGTTCCAGAACTATGCGCTCTATCCG
The DNA here is from genome assembly GCA_903951595.1 of uncultured Hyphomicrobiales bacterium. Taxonomy (GTDB): domain Bacteria; phylum Pseudomonadota; class Alphaproteobacteria; order Rhizobiales; family Aestuariivirgaceae; genus CABJBCQ01. The sequence goes on from CAJBCQ010000218.1 coordinate 4,093, forward strand.
CACATGACGGTTGCCGATAATATGGGCTTTTCGCTGCTGATGAATGGCGTTGCGAAGTCCGAAATTGAAGCCAAAGTGGCACCAGCGGCAGAGATTCTTGGCCTCACCAAATTGCTCGACCGTTATCCGCGCCAGCTCTCCGGCGGCCAGCGTCAGCGCGTTGCCATGGGCCGCGCCATCGTGCGAGATCCGCAAGTGTTCCTGTTCGACGAACCGCTTTCCAATCTCGACGCCAAGCTGCGCGTCCAGATGCGTGCAGAGATCAAGGAACTGCATCAGCGCCTAAAGACTACGACCGTTTACGTGACCCACGACCAGATCGAAGCCATGACAATGGCCGACAAGATCGTGGTCATGCATGATGGCATCGTCGAGCAGATCGGTGCGCCGCTCGATCTTTATGACCGGCCCAATAATCTGTTCGTTGCGGGCTTCATTGGATCGCCCGCGATGAACATGATCGACGGCACGATATCACCCACGGACCCGAAAACCTTCCTGACGTTGAAAGGCACCGCACTGCCGCTTGCCAAGCCCGTCGATGCGGCCGGTGGCAGGCCATTGGTCTATGGCTTGCGCCCTGAGCATGTACGCCTCGACCCCAACGGCATTCCGGCAACTGTCGTCGTCACCGAGCCGACGGGTGCTGAAACGATGGTCATCGCGCATCTTGGCGGTAGTGACCTCACGCTCGTGTTCCACGAGCGCATTCAGGTCAATCCAGGCGACAAGCTGGGCATCGCCATCAATGCAGCTGCCGTCCACGTGTTCGACAAGCAGACGGGCCAGCGCCTCTGACACAGAACCAACCCCCTGTGCTGCAACGGGAAAGCGCCGGACGGAACAATCACAAGATCCCGAAAATAATTAGGAAGGTAAACAATGAAAATCAACAGACGTGATCTGCTTGCGGCAACAGCCGCAGGAATCGTCGGCGCTGCGGGTCTGAGCCTCGGTGCAAGCCGCCCGGCCTTTGCCGACGAACCAAGCTACACGCCGGAAGAGGGCGCAAGCCTCCGCCTCCTGCGCTGGACGCCCTTCGTGCAGGGCGATGAAGATGCTTGGCTTGCCAACACCAAGAAATTCACCGAAGCCACCGGCGTCGAAGTCCGTATCGACAAGGAAAGCTGGGAAGATATTCGCCCGAAGTCGGCCGTCGCCGCGAATGTGGGCTCGGGTCCCGACATGGTGCTCTGCTGGTTCGATGATCCGCACCAATATCCCGACAAGCTGGTCGACATGACGGACCTCGGCACCTATCTCGATGGCAAGTACGGCGGCTTCTATGAAGGCCTCAAGGGCTATGCCATGCGTGGCGACAAGTATATCTCCCTGCCGCTGGCCGCTATCGGCAACGCCATCTGCTATCGCCAGAGCCATGTCGAGGCTGCGGGCTTCAAGGAATTCCCGAAGGATACCGCAGGCTTCCTCGAACTCTGCAAGGCATTGCAAGCCAAGGGCACACCTGCTGGTTTCGCGCATGGCAAGGCCGTGGGCGATGGCAACAACTATGCCCATTGGCTGTTGTGGAGCCATGGCGGCAAGGTGGTAGACGAGAATGGCGTGGTATCAATCAACAGCCCCGAAACGCTCGCGGCTTTGAACTATGCCAAGGAGCTCTACAAGACCTTCATTCCGGGCACCGAAAGCTGGCTCGACATCAACAACAACCGCGCCTTCCTCGCAGGCCAGGTGTCGCTGACAGCCAACGGCGTCTCGCTCTACTATGCCGCCAAGAAGGACGAGAAGCTGAAGGACTTGGTCGCAGACCTGCGTACCGTGAACTTCCCGATCGGCCCCGTTGGCAAGAGCGTGGAGCTGCATCAGACGACGCAGGCCATCGTTTTCAAGCACACGAAGTTCCCCAATGCCTGCAAGGCATATTTGAAGTTCATGTTTGAAGCCGAGCAGATGCAATCGTGGATCACCGGTGCCAGCGCCTATTGCTGCCAGCCGCTCAAGGCTTACGCCGACAACCCCGTGTGGACGGCGGATCCGCTGCACGCACCCTATGCGGTTGCCTCCTCTACCTTGCAGCCCAATGGCTACGCCGGCCCGCTTGGCTATGCCTCTGCTGCCGTCATGGCCGACTATGTCGTGGTTGACATGTTCGCCTCCGTCGTCACGGGTGCGGCAACGCCTGAGGAAGCTATCGCCCAGGCCGAAAAGCGCGCCAACCGCTACTACAAGGTCTGATCTGACAACGCTGCGGGCCACCCCTTTCATATGGGGTGGCCCTCAACCAACCCCCAGAGATTCGCAGAGAGGCACGCGGCATGGCTCGCTCATCCACTACCGCAACGGAGCGTTCGGGAACGATACTCTCGCGTTTCAACAACAGCAGAAACGCGCTCGGCATCGTCTTTATGTTGCCCGCTGCAATCTTCCTCATCGGTTTCCTGACCTATCCTCTGGGGCTCGGCGTCTGGCTCGGCTTCACCGACACGCGGATTGGCCAGCCGGGCGACTTCATCGGCCTTGAGAACTACGCCTACCTGATGGAAGATCAGGTTTTCTGGCTGTCTGTCTTCAACACCGTTGTCTACACAGTCATCGCCTCAATCCTGAAGTTTGCGCTGGGCCTCTGGCTGGCTCTGATCCTCAATGAGAAACTGCCTTACAAGTCCTTCTTCCGCGCCATCGTGCTATTGCCTTGGGTGGTGCCAACGGTTCTCTCGGCACTGGCCTTCTGGTGGATCTACGACGCGCAATTTTCCATTCTCTCATGGTCTTTGATGAAGCTCGGCCTCATCGATAGCCCGATCAATTTCCTTGGCGATCCGCTTAATGCGCGCCTCTCTGTCATCACGGCCAATGTCTGGCGCGGCATCCCCTTCGTCGCAATCTCGCTGCTAGCCGGACTGCAAACCATCCCCGCATCACTTCAGGAAGCAGCTTCGCTTGATGGCGCAACGCCCTGGAAACGCTTTCGCTATGTCACGCTGCCGATGTTGACGCCGATCATCGCGGTGGTGATGACCTTCTCGGTATTGTTCACCTTCACCGACTTCCAGCTGATTTATGTGCTGACCAAGGGCGGCCCGGTGAACG
>CAJBCQ010000219.1 GCA_903951595.1 uncultured Hyphomicrobiales bacterium
ATGCTGCCTCGCAGGCTTTGAGCATTTCGGTCGCGGTCTCAACTTGAACCCGCATGACTCCAAAAGGTACTGGAAGCTCCACCGGCCCTGAAACCAAAGTCACCCGTGCACCCGCTGCCGCTGCCGCTGCCGCAATCGCATAGCCTTGCTTGCCGGATGAATGGTTGGAGATAAAGCGCACCGGATCAATCGGCTCGCGTGTCGGCCCTGCCGTCACCAGCACATGCTTGCCGCGCAAGGGCCGTGCCGCAGAACCTGAAAGCGCTGCCGTGATGGCATCCATAATCGCAGGCACTTCGGCCATGCGTCCGGGTCCGAATTCGCCACAGGCCATGGCTCCCTCATCCGGGCCTGCAAATAAAACGCCATCCGCCCGAAGCTGCGCCACATTGCGCTGGGTTGCCACATGTTGCCACATGCGAACATTCATGGAAGGTGCCACCAATACGCCTTTGTCGGTAGCCAAAAGGGCTGTCGTTGCCAGATCATTGGCATGGCCATGCGCCATCTTGGCCAGAAGATCAGCGGTGGCCGGGGCTACCACGAGAAGATCAGCCTGCCGCGATAGTTGGATATGGCCAATTTCAGTTTCATCGGTGAGATCGAAAAGCTCGCTCATCACCTTTTCACCCGACAAGCTTGCCACCGAAAGGGGTGTGACGAATTCAGCACCCGCGCGCGTGAGCACCACCCGAACACTGGCCCCTTCATCCTTCAGCCGACGGATGAGTTCGAGACTCTTATAGGCCGCGATGCCGCCGCCAATGATGAGCAGGATGCGCTTATTCGTCAGCATGGATTTGTCTCCCGTCTGGCCCATCATAGCACCTGCAAAGTCGCCAGCGCGACAAGTGCAATCGCCCCGGTCCACAGAGCGGTCCGGGTCCAGAATTCGTGACGCGCCCGATGCTTGGCAATGGCTTGTGTGCTTTGCGCATCCAGCCGCAAACCGCCAGAAGCCGCCATGCCTGCCAGCAGATGTGTCGCACGCTGCGCCTCGCCCAGCATTTGTGGCAGCGAGCCCATGAGCGCACCCAAAGAGGCAACACCTTGCGCGGCATCTTCAAGCCGCCCTTGCACACCGAAATGCTGGCTCGCCCAATCCCGCACCACAGGCTCGGCGGTGGCCCACATGTTGAGTTGCGGGTTGAGCTGGCGCGCCACCCCTTCCACGACCACCATCGTCTTTTGCAACAGCAAAAGCTGCGGCTGGGCCTGCATGTTGAACTTACCGGTTGTCTCGAAAAGCTGCGCCAAAAGCCGCCCCATGGAGATGTCAGAAGCGGTGCGGTCCTGAATGGGCTCACCAATGGCGCGCAGGGCTTGGGCAAACAAGGCCGGGTCCTGATCGGCAGGCACATAGCCTGCTTCAAAATGCACCGCACTCACGCGGGCATAATCGCGTGTGATGAACCCGTGGAGAATCTCGGCCAGGAAACGCCGTTCCTTGATCGAAAGCCTTCCCATAATGCCGTAATCAACGGCAACGAGCCTGCCTTGTGTATCGGCAAACAGATTGCCTGGATGCATGTCGCCATGGAAAAATCCATCGCGAATGGCATGGCGCAAAAAGCTTTGGATCACATTGTCGCCAAGCCGGTGAAGGTCAAGCTCTGATGCCGCAAGGGCCGCCATATCCGAAAGCTTCGTGCCTTCCACCCATTCACTCGTCAACACGCGCTGGGATGTGAGTTTCCAATCGACCTTCGGCACGCGGAAGTCTGCATCATTTTCGGTATTGTCGCCGATCTCGGACATCGCGGCAGCTTCCATCCGCAAATCCATTTCCAGCCGCACCGATTGGGCCAGCATTTCCACAGCCGCAACAGGCTTCAGCCTGCGGGCTTGCCTGTCAAATCGTTCGACCATGCGGGCTGCAAGGAAAAATCCATCCAGATCGCGCGCAAAACGCTGTTCCACACCGGGCCGCAAAATTTTCACAGCCACATGGCGTCCATCGCGCGTCACCGCCTTGTGCACCTGCGCAATGGAGGCCGCCGCAACGGGCTCAGAAAAATGCGTGAAGAGTTCATCCACATCCGCACCAAGGCCCTGCGCGATTTCAGCGCGAGCCTGCGCCATGCTGAAAGGCTGCAAACGATCTTGCAGAAGGGTGAGCTTGCCCGCCGCTGCCTGCCCGATCAGATCACCACGGGTGGCTAGAAATTGGCCAAGCTTGATATAGCTCGGGCCAAGCTTGGCAAGTGCGCTGGCAAGGCTTTGCGCGTCCCGCTGTTTGCCAAACAACCCCAGCACGGCGCGGGCGGAAAAAGGCAGGCGCGCGCGCTGCGCATCGCTCAACAATCCGTCATGGCTGAGGATGATGAAGCCTGCCCGGGAAAGACCGAATAAAGCGCGAAGTCCCTTGAACATCAGATGCGCCAGCCTGAATGAATGGCAACGATGCCGCCGGTCAGCATGCGGTGCGAGGCGCGGTGGAATCCGGCCTCGTGGATCATCGCCTCAAAAGCGGGTGCCTTCGGGAACATGGCAATGCTTTCCACAAGATAGCGGTAAGGCTGGCCGTCTCCCGTTACCGCCTTGCCGATGGCGGGAATGGCGGTGAAGGAATAGGCGTCATAAATCGCTTTGAGGCCCGGCACATCAACGGTTGAAAATTCAAGGCACAGGAATCGTCCCCCCGGCTTCAACACGCGATGGGCCTCTTTCAGCGCGACATCGATGCGCGTCACATTGCGGATACCGAAGGCGATCGTGTAGCTGTCGAAGCTGCAATCGGCAAAAGGCAGTGCTTCGGCATTGCCGACGCTGAAACCGATACGCTCCGACAAGCCTTCCGTCTTGGCCCGTCTTGCGCCTTCGCTCACCATCTGGGGTGAAATATCGGCAATCGTCACCTGTGTTCCGGGTCCACCCGCGCGCGCGATGCGGAAGGCGATGTCGCCCGTGCCCCCCGCCACATCCAGCGCCTTGAAGCTGCGGGCTGATTTCGGCGGGTTGAGCATGGCGATGAAATCATCCTTCCACAGCCGGTGCAGACCCCCCGACATCAGATCATTCATCTGGTCATAGCGCGAGGCGACCTTGGCAAACACCTCATTGACCAAGCCCTGCTTGGTGCTTTGCGCAACCGGCGTGAAGCCGAAGGCCGCCGTGGTGATGCCCGGATTTTTGTCTGTTCCACTCATGGCCCAAACCATAGCGCGGGCCACGCGCAAAGGCTAGAACAGGCCCATGCCGGAATTGCCTGAGGTTGAAACCGTCAGAAGGGGGCTGGCCCCCGTCATGGAAGGCCGCCGCATCCTCGATGTGGCGGCCAGGCGCGCCGACTTGCGCTTTGCCTTCCCGCCCGATTTTACCAGCCGCCTGAAGGGCCGCCGGGTGGAACGCCTGACAAGGCGGGCGAAATATATCCTCATCCATCTGGAAGGGGGCCTCGTGCTCATTGTCCATCTGGGCATGACGGGCCGTTTCACGGTGCTCGATCCAACCGGGGCCGTCGATGGGCTTGGCGACTTCTATTATCAGGCAGCGGCAGGTGCCGGGGCCGATGGGCCTCATGATCATGTCGTCTTCACCCTCGAAGGGTCCATCCGCCTTGTCTATTCCGATCCCCGCCGTTTTGGCTTTATGGATCTGGCGGCGGCGGCCGACCTTGAAACGCACAAATATTTCAAGGCGATGGGGCCGGAACCCTTGGGCAATGGCCTGTCGGCTGAAATTTTGGCTGAAAAGCTGAAGGGGCGCAAAACGCCCCTGAAATCCGCCCTTCTCGATCAGGCCAATATCGCAGGGCTTGGCAATATATATGTCTGCGAGGCGCTGCATGCCGCGGGCCTGTCGCCCAAAAGGCAGGCGGGAAGCCTTATTCTGAAAAGCGGGCCGAAACCGGTTGTGGACAGTCTCATCCGCGCCATCCGCGTGATTTTGGAAGATGCCATCCGCGCCGGCGGCTCCACCTTGCGCGATTATGCCGGGGCCGATGGGGCCAAAGGCTCTTACCAGCAGGTTTTTGCCGTCTATGGCCGCGAAAACGAGCCTTGCCTCAGGCCCGCATGCGCGGGCACGGTCCGCCGGATTGTCCAGGCTGGGCGCTCTACTTTCTATTGTGCGTCCTGTCAGCGATGACTCGGGTTGACGCGGGCAAAGGCCTCAGCGTATAAGCCCTCCAACAAATGGCCCGGACCACCCGGGCCGTCGCATGGGCTTTTGCCCGTAAACCTCGGATCAGGCAGTTTCATCGATGGCCAATACCAGCTCGGCAAAGAAAGCCACCCGCGTTTCCGCGCGTCGCATGCTCATCAACCAGGCCCGCAAGAGCCGCGTGCGCTC
>CAJBCQ010000220.1 GCA_903951595.1 uncultured Hyphomicrobiales bacterium
GAGCTTAATTGGCGCGTGGCCCTGTTCGGGCTTTACATGCCCCTCACAGGCGCTTCTGTCGGATTGGGCTTGAGCTGGCTCATCGGCCTGGATGTGGGAACCGGTGCCCTGTTCATGGCGCTATGCGCCAGTGCTTCCTATATCGCGGTGCCCGCCGCCATGCGCCTTGCCTTGCCGCAAGCCAAAGCCGGCGTCTATCTGCCGCTATCGCTGTCGATCACCTTCCCCTTCAACATCCTGTTCGGTATTCCGCTTTATGTGGCTCTCGCCGAAGCCGTGTTGCAGCCGCTATCGGGCGGGATCACATTGCCTTAGCGCGATCGCGCAATTTGAACTTCTGGATTTTGCCCGTGCTGGTCTTGGGGATTTCCTCAAACAGGATCGTGCGCGGCACCTTGTAACCAGCAAGCCCTTCACGGCACCATAAGAGGATTTCCTCCACCGTTGCCGTGGCCCCAGCCTTCAGTTCCACAAAAGCACAAGGCGTCTCGCCCCATTTCTCATCCGGCCTTGCAACCACAGCAGCGGCCTGCACAGCCGGATGCTTATAGAGACGATCCTCCACCTCGATGGAGGAAATATTTTCCCCACCGGAGATGATGATGTCCTTCGAGCGATCCTTGATCTGGATATAGCCATCTTCATGCATCACGCCCAAATCGCCCGAATGGAACCAGCCACCCGCAAAGGCTTCCTGCGTTGCCGCCTTATTGGCAAGATAGCCCTTCATAACGACATTGCCACGGAACATCACCTCGCCAATGGTTTGCCCATCCGCAGGCACCGGCTGCATGGTTTCCGGGTCCATCACATTCAGGTCTTCAAGGGCTGCATAGCGCACACCTTGGCGCGCCTTTTTGCCTGCCCGTTCCGGCCCCGGTAGATTGTCCCATTCGGACTTCCAATCATTCACCACAGCAGGCCCATAGCTTTCGGTCAGGCCATAAAGATGGGTGACGTTGAAACCTGAATCCGCCATGGCCGCCAGCACCGCTTCGGGTGGCGGTGCGGCGGCAGTGAAAAATTCCACCCGCTGCTCAAGCTTGCGCTTATCACCCGCATCCGCACCCAGGATCGTGGACATCACAATGGGCGCCCCGCATAAATGCGTCACGCGATGTTCCGCCAACGCCTGCCAGATGGCCTTGGGCCGCACCCAGCGCAAACAGACATGCGTTCCCCCCACCACCGACATAGACCAGGTGAAGCACCAGCCATTGCAGTGAAACATAGGCAGCGTCCACAGATAGACTGGATGCTTCTGCATGGAAGCGGTCAGCACATTGCCCTGCGCCAAAAGATAGGCCCCGCGATGGTGATAGACGACACCCTTGGGATTGCCCGTAGTGCCGGATGTATAATTCAGCGAAATTGCATCCCACTCATCTTCCGGCATCAACCACGCGAATTCAGCATCCCCACTTTCCAAAAATGTCTCATAGTCAATGCCACCCAGACGCTCGCCTTCGACGGCAAATTCCGGGTCTTCATAATCAATCACCATGGGCTTGGCCTTGGTGGTCAGGCTTAATGCTTCCTTTACGGTCTTGGAAAATTCCTTGTCGGTGATGAGAATTTTCGCATCCGCATGATCGAGCGAAAAGGCGATGATGGCGGCATCCAGCCGCGTGTTCAGCGTGTTGAGCACGCCGCGCGTCATGGGCACCCCATAATGGCATTCCAGCATGGCAGGCGAATTGGCCAGCATCACCGCCACCGTATCCCCCCGCTTGATCCCCGCCCGCGCCAGCGCGCCAGCCAGCCTGCGGCTGCGGGCATAAAAATCAGCGTAAGAAATGCGCTGGTTCCCGTGGATGATGGCCGTATGAGCCGGGTAAACCTTGGCCGACCGCTCCAAAAAATGAATGGGCGTCAGCGGCTGATAATTCGCCGGATTCTTACCCAAATCAATATCATAGGCACTGGCCCCCATGGCGATGTCTCCCGTGGAATCTGATGTGGCCGTCAGCCAACCAGAAAGCAGGCTTCAAGGCAATGCGCCTTGCGTTGTGAGACGGCGCGAGATCGGCCCCATGGCTTTCCAAATGGCATAGGTAATCATCCAGCCCACATAAGCATCCACCGCATAATGCCAGCCCAAAATGACCGAGCCTACAGCGATGATCAGCGCAAACAGGCTGAAAGCCCATCCCAGCCAGCGGTTCACGCGGAAACAGACAAGCGCGAACAGAATAGAGGTCGCGTTGTGGAGGCTCGGCATGGCCGAGATGCCATGATCGAAATGCTTGTCCTCATAGCCCTCCCACAATCTTGCCTGCAAATCCAGGGCCATGAGTGGCTCAACCGCATGGATCTGATGCAAAGCCCGCATGAGGCCCGCATAAGGATCCGGCGACAGGCCGATCAAACCAAAATAGCACGGGCCTGCGGACGAAAACGCGATGGCTGCGAAGCTTCCCGCAATGATCCAGAGGCCAAAAAAAGATAAAAGATACCGCATACGCAGTGCGCTCGCCTCTCGCTGGAACGCAAAGGCCAGAAGCAGCGCCCACATGATGAAGAACCACAGATGATAGGCAAAGTTAATGCCACTCATCACGCGCGGCCAAGCCAGAAGCGGCGACAGCCATTCATGCGGCAACACCCCGCCATGCAGCACCAGATCAGCCTGATAGAAGGCCATGTCCCAGGCAAATGGTTGCAAATAGGGAATGGCTACTTTGATTTCAGAGAATAGGGCGATGAAGGGTAAAAAGGCGAAGATGACATGAAAACCATTTAAGAAGCGCTTGAGATCGAAGATTTCATTCGCCAGTGCATGCAGTGGTGCCTTGTTGCCCGTGAGTGCCAGATGAACGGTCCGTCCCACAAGATAGAGGAAAAAATAAATCCCACCCAACAGAAGCACGATCTGGTCGCTCGTAGAAGGCGTCTTGTTGATTTCCGGCACTTGCCACACGATAGCGAGATTAACCGCCCAGTAGAATGCAAGCAGCACCCACAAAGGTGCATTGGCCCGCAAGCTGTCGGTCAACACCGGCAGAATCCGAGATGGGGCCAAAACAGGCGATAAGGACTTTGAAAGGCTCATGGCTGGAAAAATGCCAGTCGTAGGTTGATAAACATTGAACGCTAGTCTGAATTTGCATTTGTGAGTGTGCGCGAGATCGGCCCCATGGCTTTCCAAATGGCATAGGTAATCATCCAACCCACATAAGCATCCACCGCATAATGCCAGCCCAAAATAACCGAGCCGACAGCGATCACCGCTGCAAAAATGGTCATCGCCCACCCGAAGCCCCGGCTCACCTGAAATGCAGCCAGCGCAAACAGCAATGACGTCGCATTGTGCAGGCTCGGCATGGC
>CAJBCQ010000221.1 GCA_903951595.1 uncultured Hyphomicrobiales bacterium
GGCCCAAGTTGCCGCCATTTCCGATGATATCGCCTATAACGCCCATGACATGGACGATGGCCTGCGTGCCCGCCTGTTTGATGTAATCGATCTGGGCGATGTGCCGCTGGCGGGCGAGGCTCTGGCCGATGTGCTGAAAACCTGGCCCAAGCTCGACCGCAGCCGGGTGATCCATGAAACCGTCCGAAGGGTCATTTCGTGGATGGTAGCCGATGTCGTGTCCGAAACCGCCCGCCGCCTGAAAAAGCACGCCCCTGTCAGCGCGGCCGAAGTGCGGGCACTGGATGGCCAGATGGCCGGCTTGTCACCCCAATTGGCCGAGAAAAACAAGGTATTACAATCCTTTCTGTCGCGCCGCATGTACCGGAATGAACGTGTCAGCGAAGCCATGGACCGCGCCCAGCGCGTTATCCGCGATCTGTTTGAGGCCTATATGAATGACCCGGCTTTGTTGCCGCCGGGCTGGCAAGAGCAGGCGGTGGGCCGCAGTGACCGCCAATCGGCCCGTCAGGTATGTGATTTCATTGCCGGAATGACCGATCGCTATGCCATTGAGCAGCATAAGCGTTTGTTTGACCTAGACCCGCTTTTCCGCTAATCCCGCACCCCTGTTCTTCAGGTGCAAAGATGAATTTGTTCTCCCACGTCCAGCACATTGTGGCGGACGCACTCAAAGCCATGACCCAAGCCGGTGAATTACCGGAAGGCCTCGACATGTCTCGCGTCATGGTGGAACCCCCGCGTGATGCTTCTCATGGCGATGTCGCCACCAATGCCGCCATGGTGCTCTCCAAGCCCGCCGGAAAGCCCCCCCGCGCCATTGCCGATGCGCTGGCCGTCCGTCTGGCCGCCCATTCTGATATCGCCAGTGCCGAAGCCGCTGGCCCCGGCTTCATCAACATGCGCCTTGCCCCGGCCTTCTGGCCGCGCGTGATGGAAGCTGCATTGGAGCAGGGCGATGCTTTCGGGCACTCGGCACTCGGCGCTGGCCGTAAGGTGAACGTGGAATATGTGTCAGCCAATCCAACTGGGCCGCTGCATGTCGGCCATTGCCGGGGCGCGGTGTTTGGCGATGCACTGGCGAACCTGCTGCAAGTGGCCGGATTTAACGTGCTGCGCGAATATTACATCAACGATGCCGGCGGCCAGATCGAAGTGCTCGCCCGCTCCGCCTTCCTGCGTTACCGCGAGGCACTGGGCGATGCGATCGGCGACATCCCCGCAGGCCTTTATCCGGGCAGCTATCTGATCCCCGTGGGGCAGGCACTGGCAGCCGAGCATGGCCGCGCGCTGTTGCAGATGCCGGACGACCAATGGCTACCATTGTTGCGCGCCAAATCCATCGCCATGATGATGGACCTGATCCGCGACGACCTTGCCGCCCTGGAAATCCGCCACGAAGTGTTCTTCTCTGAAAAATCCCTCCACGATTCCGGCGCCATCGCCCAGACGGTGGATGGCTTGCGCCAGCGTGGGCTTGTTTATCAAGGCAGCCTGCCGCCGCCCAAGGGTGAAGTGCCGGAAGATTGGGAAGACCGCGAGCAAACCCTATTCAAGGCCACGGATTTCGGCGACGACATTGATCGTCCGCTCATGAAATCTGATGGCAGCTACACCTATTTTGCCGCCGATGTGGCCTATGCCCGCGATAAGATCGAACGCGGTTTCAGCGAACTCATCTTCGTGCTGGGTGCCGACCACGGCGGCTATGTGAAGCGCCTCCAAGCGGTTGCCTCTGCCCTATCCGGCGGCAAGGTGGATGTGGTGGTGCGCCTGTGCCAGCTCGTCAAGCTGTTCCGGGCGGGCGAGCCTGTGCGGATGTCCAAGCGGGCCGGGGAATTTGTGACCCTGCGGGATGTGGTGGAAGAAGTCGGCCCCGATGTGGTCCGCTTCATGATGCTTTACCGCAAGAATGACGCCGCCCTCGACTTCGATTTCCAGAAAGTCACCGAGCAATCGCGCGAAAATCCCGTCTGTTACGTGCAATATGCCCATGCGCGTGTGAATTCCGTGTTCCGCAAGGCTGGCGAGAGCCTGACCCATGAAAAACCGGACTTCAGCCTGCTCACCGATCCGGCTGAATTGGACGTCATCCGCCGCATTGCCCAGTATCCGCGCATGGTGGAAGCGGCGGCACTTGCACATGAACCGCATCGCATCGCATTTTACCTCTATGAACTTGCCTCAGACTTCCATTCCTTGTGGAATAAAGGCAAAGACTCGCCGCAATTGCGATTCATAGTAGAAGATGAACCTAAATTGACCGTCGCACGGCTCGCTTTGTTGCGGGTAATCCGGTATGTACTGGGTAATGGCCTGAACATCCTCGGCGTGCGGCCGGTCGAAGAAATGTAAGCAGGGGCAAGCAAATGGATCAGGATTCAGCATCCGGCGGCAAAAGCTCTTGGCGTGATCGCTTGGGGATTCCCAAGGACGAGGCCGAAGGCAATGCCGGCGAAGCCGCAAGACGGCTGGCTCCAGAAGCCCCCCGCATGGCCCCGCGCGCGCCTTTGCCGCCCGCTGCGCCCATGACACAGGGCACCAGCCGACCACCCGGTTTCACACCCGCAGCCCCGCTCCAGCCCGCCCGTCCCGCGCCGCTCAGTGGCCGCACCGAGGCGGGGGCTATGGCCCCGGCGGCGCGTTCTGCCGCTTCTGAAGGCTTGGCCGAGCGTCTGCGCTTGCAGCGTGAATCCGCAGAGCGGATGGCCGAACAACGCTTGGCACTGGCCCGCCAACGCGCCGCCGCCCGCGTTCAGGAAGCCCAAATCCCAACAGCCCCCCGGATTGCCGCGCCTGCGGAGACGGACCATGGAACAGCCACGCCGCCTGCCATGCCGCCTGCCACGCCCCCTGCCATGCCGGCAGCATCGGCACCGGCTCCAGTTGCCGCTGCATCGGCTCAGCCTCGTTTCAGCTTTGCCGAAGAGGTCAACCGTGCCAAGCGCGCCCCCATTGCGCCGGCCAGACCCGCCAGCCTGCCGCCCCAGCGCACATCGACGGCCCCGTTGGCACC
>CAJBCQ010000222.1 GCA_903951595.1 uncultured Hyphomicrobiales bacterium
ACCGCACCAATTTCGATCACACGGTCGCCGCGCGCCGGATCAAGCCCTGTGGTTTCAGTATCGAGAACAATTTCACGCATTTCGTAATTGAGCCACGATTCGCGCAATTTGTTGAGCACTGGCTTCGAGTGGGCCTGAACTATCCACGATGAAATGGGCGCGCTGGCGTTTTTGGGCATCGGGCATTTGGCGGGCGATCAGCTGATCGAGTTTTTCGGCGGTCATGCCACGGCGCGCCATTGCCCTTTCACGCTGGATTTCGGCAGGGGCACTGACAACGACAATGACATCCACTTGCTGATCCCGGCCTGTTTCAAACAAAAGGGGGATATCGAGAACCGCCAGATCGGCACCTTGGGCTTCACATTGTTTCAGGAAATGTTCTTGCTGCTGGCGCACCAGCGGATGCACGATTTTTTCGACTTCGGCCAGAAGCTCCGGGCTTTGCCGGATGCGCGCGGAGAGGGCTTGGCGGTCAACAGCCCCTCCCGCAATGGCTTGCGGCACGAGCTTCTGCAGGGGACCAACCGCGGCTCCATCCTTGGCATAAAGGGTGTGGACGGCGGCATCTGAATCAAAAACAGGAAGCCCCAGATTTTGAAAGGCTTGGGCGGCAGTGGATTTGCCCATGGCGATGGAACCGGTAAGGCCAATGACGCGCATCAGGATTTTTCCACATCTGCTTTCACGAGGGCGCGCAGTTCTGGCGTGACGTGAGGGCGCGTGCCAAACCAAAGCTCAAAACCGCGCACCGCCTGATGCAGCAACATGCCAAGGCCGCCCGAAACAGGGTTTCCGCGTTGGACGGCTGCTTGGAGAAGTGGCGTTACAAGCGGCACGTAAACAATATCGGCAACAGCGGCGGTGAGGGGTAGTTTGCGCAGCTCCACGATGAGCGGTGGTTGGCCTTTCATGCCGAGGCTCGTTGTATTCACAAGCAAGGCTTGCTCGCGCATGGCGTCATCTATGTTTTGCCAAGCCAGCGGTTTCACGCGCGAGCCGAAATGACGGGCCAAGTCTGCCGCGCGCTCGGGTGTTCGGTTGGCAAGCTCGATGCGCTCAACGCCTTCTTGCAGCAAGGCTTGGATGATGGCGCGCGCGGCTCCACCGGCGCCTAAAACAAGGGCTGATTTGGCGGCAAGCTGGATGGTCGGCACATCTGCCTTGAGCGAGGCGATGAATCCTTCGCCATCCGTGCTTGTCGCGTGCAAGATGCCGTCGCGGATGTAAAGCGTGTTGGCGGCACCCAGTTTGCGCGCAATCTCATCGGGCTTGGCAAGTTTGAACGCAGCTTCTTTGTGGGGAATGGTGACGTTGCATCCCGCATAGCCATGAGGCTCAAGGTTTTTGAGAAAGTTTTCGAGTTGCTCAGGCTCCACGGCTTTCTTTTCATAAGCCCCGGCAATGGCATATTGCTTCAGCCAATAATTATGGATGAGCGGTGAGCGGGAATGTGAGATGGGCCAGCCAATGACACAGGCGCGGATCATGCTTCAGCTCCCGATTTCATTTTGTTGGCGCAAGAATTCGAGGAGCGGCAAAAGCGGCAGTCCGAGAATGGAGAAATAATCACCTTCGATGGCACTGAAAAGCTGGATGCCTTCGCCTTCCAGCTTATAGCCGCCAACGGTTTGCATCACATTTGTGCCCTGGCGATCGAGATAGGATTCGATGAACGCATCCGAAAGGTTTCGCATGTGCAGAGCGGGGCGGGTGAGGGTTGACCAGATCACTTCACCTTGGCGCGCACAGGCGATGGCGGTTTCAAGGTGATGGGTTTTACCGCGCAATTGGCGCAGGTGGGTGCGCGCTTCTTCGATGGATTTGGGCTTATCATACCGTGTTGTACCGAGCGCCAGCACCTGATCGCAACCAATGACCAAGCTGTCGGGATGTTGATTCGATACCGAAATGGCCTTGGCGGCAGCAAGCCTTGCCGCCATGTGTGCGGGTGTGACGCTTGGCTCTTGGCGCAGATAAGCGGCTTTCAGGGCATCTTCGTCCAATGTGGGTGGATTCGTTTCCGCAATAATTCCGGCTTGTTGCAAAAGAGCGCGGCGGGCTGCGCTGGCGGAGGCAAGGATGATCCGGCTCATGGTAAAGCCTCCGGCGGCGCGCCGCTTTTTCGGGCACTTAAGAGATTGATGATGGCAGCGGCTGTTTCTTCGATAGAGCGGCGCGTTACGTCAATCATGGGCCAGTCATGGGCTTGGCAAAGCTGGCGCACTTGAACGAGTTCAGCTGTGATCGCTTGGCGGTCGACATAGGCTGTCTCGCGTTGCTCATGCAGGCTGAGTAAGCGGTGGCGGCGGATTTGGGCGATGCGTTCAGCACTAGCGATGAGAGCGACGACCAGTGGGTTTTTGGCTTCGATCAAGGCTGTGGGGGGAGCCACGCCGGGAACGATTGGCACATTAGCCGTTTTGATACCGCGATTGGCAAGATAGATGCTGGTCGGTGTTTTAGAGCTGCGACTGATGCCGATGAGCACAACATCGGCCTGATTGAGATTGCCTGTATGCTGGCCGTCATCATGCATCATGGTAAAATTGAGCGCATCGATGCGGCGGAAATAGCTGGCGTTCAAGGCATGTTGTGCGCCCACTTGCGGGCGCGATTGGGCGTTCAGATAGCTGGCAAGACTGGTGATGACGGGGTCGAGAATGGAAATGGACGGCACGTTCAATTCCGCGCAGCGGGTTTCCAATTGGCGGCGTAGCTCTGGGTCCACCAAGGTAAACAGGACGATGCCGGGTTGGCGTTCGATTTCGGATAGAACGCGGGATAGCTGTTTGGGCGTTCGCACCAGCGCATAAATATGTTCCAGCGGCTCGTAATCGGCATAATTGGCCGCAGCCGCGCGCGCCACCGTGTTCAGGGTCTCGCCGGTGGCATCTGAGACCAGATGCATATGAAAGAATTGACGCGGCAGTTTTCCCACAGGGTTATCCAAGCTCGGCAGGATGAATTGTGCATGAATGTGGAAAACCAGCCTGCCGCCGGGTTTTCCTGCCGTTCTTCGTATTTCTTATCCAATGATGAGGGGGTTGTGAATGAAAACCGCGTGCGGGGCAGGGTTTGCGGTTGAGATCGGGGAAGCTGTGGAGAGGTTTGTGGATGCTTTGTGGAATGATGGGGGGTGGAGGAGCCGTAAGTTAACGAATTATTTACCTTATCGGGTGCGCGCTTATGGAATGTGGGTGTGGGCTTGTTGATGGGGCGCAAAACGGGCAAGGCTGTGGAAATGAGGTGGTTTTGGCATTGATTGTGGCTGTCCACAGGACCAACAAACTCAACAGAAAGAGTCTATTTAGAATTAGATGGAAGAAGGCAGGCTTAGGATGACGGTGAAAGGCAAGGCACTGATGGATGTGCTGGAGGGTCGTATTCCTTCCCGCAGGCCCGTGTGGCTGATGCGCCAGGCGGGTCGTTATTTGCCTGAATATCGCGAATTACGGGCGCAAGCTGGTTCGTTTTTGCAGCTTTGTTATGATCCGGTGCGCGCTTGTGAGGTGACGGTGCAGCCCTTGCGGCGGTTTGATTTGGATGCCGCCATCCTGTTTGCCGATATTTTGTTGCTACCACAGGCTTTGGGCTGCGAGCTGAGCTTCCGCGAAAATGAAGGACCGCATTTATCGACGATCCGGGATGACAGGGCGGTCGCGGGGTTGGATCGGGAAAGCTATTTGGAAAAGCTAGCGCCGGTATTTGAAACCGTCGCACGGGTCAAAAAAGAAATTCCAGACCATGTGTCATTGATCGGCTTTTGCGGCGCACCGTGGACGGTTGCGAGCTATATGATTGAGGGTGGCGGGTCTGACGAGCGCATTTTATCGCGAAGTGCGGCTTATGCGAATGCGCCTTGGTTCCGGCTTTTGATTGATCAACTCGTTGATACTTCTATACAATATCTGGCTGCACAGGTTCGTGCTGGGGCGGATGCG
>CAJBCQ010000223.1 GCA_903951595.1 uncultured Hyphomicrobiales bacterium
CCTGGCGATGGCACGCCAACAGCCATGATTGACAAGAGCTGGTTTGAACCTTCCCCCGCCGTTGAAATGCGTGCCGTGCCAAATCCGTGGATGCTCGCCCAATCCTCCGGCACGACGGGCAAGAAGAAAATCATTCCGCTCTCAGAAGCCAATATTCTCAACCGCGCCCTTGCCCATCAGATCGGCTATGGCACACCCATCACATCCGCGCGCGTGGCGTGTTTTGCACGCCCGAATTTCGAATTTGGCCTTGGCTGCAATCTCTCAACCCTGGTGCGCGGCGGCACGCTGGTATTCTGCGAGCCGGATTTCATCAGCGCGGATGCATCCGGTGCCCAGCATGTGTTCGCCTCCGTGTCGCAATTCAACACGGCCCTGAAACGCCTGCGCTTTGGGGCTCAATTCCCCACCATCCAGAGCGTGCTGGTAGCCGGTAGCCATCTGACGGCAGCCTCCATCAAAAGATTCCGCGAACACAGCAAGGCCAAGCTGTTCCTGTCCTATGGGGCTACCGAAATGGGCCCCGTCGCCACGGGTGATGTGGATGTCATCCGCAAGGCCAACAAATATGCGGTTGGCTTTATAGCACCCTGGGTACGCCACGCGGTCATTCCCGATGCCGCGGGTGATTCCGGCATGGGCGAAATCCGCTTCCAAACTCCAGAGATGACCGCTGCCGCTGATCTTCTGCGCGATGGCTGGCTGCATCCGGGCGATGTTGGCAAGGTGGATGAAAACGGGCTTCTCATCATCCAAGGCCGCACGGATGAGCGCATCAATCTGGGTGGCGTGAAAGTCTCCATTCAAGAAAGCGAAGAATTGCTTCTGGCACTTGATGGCGTGACAGATGCCGCGGTCTTTCTGGTGCCCGACACAGTCGGTGCCGATCAGCTTTACGGCGCGATTGTGTGCGCGGATGATGTTGACTTTGAGGACCTGATGAAGCGCTGCAGCGAGAGACTAGGGCACAATGCCCCGAAGTTCTTAGCCAAGGTCGATTTCATTCCCCGCACAGAATCAGGCAAGATTGAGCGGTACAAACTCACCACCTTGTTTACCGCCAACATCCAGCAGGCCAAACTAATCCTTAAATCCCTTCATTAACTGGCGCTTTTGGAGGCCAGTTTCTCAGCATGGAAAGCGATGGCTGGACCCGCCACGTTGATGAGCGGACGCAAATGCCTTTCATAGCGCTCCCATTTGTGCACAGCCGTTGTCGTCACCGGCGCGCGCACCTGCGCCTTGCTGAAGGTTTTCACCGAACGACCTTCATTGTCGGTCTGAAGGCAGCGATCATCCCACGGCAATTGCAGATGATTGAGCAAATCCCGCATGCCCTTCTCTGGATCCGCCACGAAGGCTTCATAGACATGTGAATAAATATCGTTTCCAAATACGTCATACCAGTGCTTCATGAGCCGGGTATATTCATTAAGATATTGCCCAAAACTGGCAAGGTCATTCGAATAGGCATGCCCTTCCGACATGGGCAGCTGATAAATCGATAGGCTCACATCCAACGGATCACGGATGGCGTGGATGATCTTGGCATGGGGGAACAACAACCGGATTAATCCGAGACGCTGGAAATTATGTGGAAGCTTGTCGAGTATAAAGCGATGTGATGGACTGTGGCGCTGCATGTTGGACCATACTTCCTCAGCATGTCTTTTGACGATGGTCCGATCCAGCGACTTTATCTCACCAGATATCCGGCCAATGTCATCAGCTTGTGAGATCATCAGACCTTCATGACGTACCATGTATGAAAGCTCACCCGCTCCGTAAACTTCTGGATGGTTTCCAAGCATCTGCTCCAGAAGCGTCGTGCCGCTTCGCGGCATCCCCACGATGAAAATCGGACGGGCTGCCTCATCGCCAAAATCGCGGCGCCCCTCGAAGAATTCGCGCGTATAAGTATGGATCAACATGTCATTAATCTGACGGTGGCGAGCATAGTCAAATTGATGATCCATAGCCCTGTGCGCCTGCTTCAGATTTTCAAACGCTTGATCATCTTGCTTGAGCTTCAAAAGCATATTGGCTTTAGTAAAAAGCAGAGTTTTTCGCTGTGGCGGACGAATATCCTGCTTTTTGAGCGCCTTTTCGATAGCTTCGGCATATTTGCCAGGGTTTTCAATCTCTGCGCCCGCAAGGATGGCAAGGGCTCGCGGGTGCAGCCTGTTTCTGTCTAGCACCTCTTGTGCAAGCCGGTTTGACTGTTCAAATTTGCCAAGGTCAGAAAACACGGTCGCAAGCGACAATTTGATATTGTCATCCTGAATCGCAAGCTCGCTTGCCCTCATAGCATAGGCGAGCGCTTCTTCAGATCGGTTTAGATTACGCAGTGCGTGGCTCATATTGACAAGTATCTGCGGATCGTTTGGACTGAGCTTCAAAGATCGGCTCATCACATCCAACGCTTCAAAATCCTTATGTATATAAACGAGAATTCCCGCTAAATGCGAGAGTAGCTTTGGATTGTCCGGCATGAGCTTCAACGCAGCATCTAGAGCCGCACAGGCCGGATCGACCTGTTTCATGCGAAATAACGAAAGCGCCCGAAGCTCCAAGATGCCGACCATCATAAAGGGAGGCAGGCCACGGACTATCACTACATCGTTGGATTGATCGATTACCTCTTGATAATCACCTGAGGCGTGAAGCAATGTCAGATATTGAATGAGCAGGTCCAGATTTCGCGGGTTGGACGTGAGGGCGTCCTTCAAGAGCTTGCGCGCGGCCATCGGCTGGTTCGCCGCCAGCAGGCCACGGGCCTTCTGCATCACGGCTGCAAGGCCGGTTGCGAGAGTAGAGCCGAGGGGTTTCATTGCCATGAGCCTCATTGCCTCTGATAAGATGTCTGTCTAAATCCGTAACTTAATAGTATGCCTAGGGAATAGACGAAGTCCGGCAAAAAAAAGGCCCGGGGCAACGCCCCGGGCCCTATCGTCAGCCCCGAAGGGCCGTGTTCTTAAAACCTAAACCAAGCGCCGACACCGGCCACGTTAGTTTCATCCGAGTCATAGTCGTTGGTCTGGTTAACAAGCTGACCAACAATCGTGAGCTTCGGCGTTGCGGACCAAGCAACGGAAGCGCGCATTTCAGTGTAGCTATCGTCATCGTGATCACTCTGCAGCGAGTAGCCAGCACTGAACTTGACGTCGCCCATAGTGTAGGCAGCACCGAGGGATACGGCAGAGCATTCTTCGCCTTCGTCATCACATTTCCACGAACCAAAATGCGAATAGTAGTCACTTCGGCCATCACTCATCGTGTAAGCGCCACTAAATGAGAGCTGTTCGCCGGCCATTACCATAGCGCCAACAGAGGCAGTGTAGCCATCGTCGCCTTCGTCTCCATCCGATTCTTCACCCGAAATGAAAGATGCACCAATTGAACCAAAGCCAAAATCCATTTTAGCTTGGCCAGTCACATCATATTCGCCAGAATCTTCCCCAGAATTCATGCCCAACGCAAATGAAGCAGGACCCGTGGAGTAACGAACGCCCATAATTTCGTTGGCATGGTCACCAGCGCCTGCCGTACCGTAACTGCCAGCCAGCCAAGTGCCGATGTCTGCGCCATAGCCCATCGTGCCGCCGTCTAGGGTTGTGGTATAACCGCCAACCAAAGTGAAGCCTGGGGCAAAGTCCCATTCACCCGCATAAGTAATGGACGAGGTATTGTTATCTGTGAAGTACATATTCACAAATGCGCGAACCTGACCCACCGATGTATCAGTCTTTCCAGACATGAACAACGCAGCATCGGTGTAAAGTTCGGAATCGTTGCCAAAGCGATCGCCATCAAAATGCCCAGTACTTTGGTAGTCTTCATTCCACAACTCAGTGCGCACGCGGCCGCCGACGGTGATTTCCGTGGCAGAAGCGGGCATGTCAGCGGTCGGGGCGACCGAGAAGGTCACGCCTTCGCCAGCGGCATTGCGCGTCATGGTGACGAGCGAGGTGTCGGCCATTGCAGCCGTGCTGGCAACGGTAAGCGCCGTGCCGGCGAGAAGGGCGGAGAGCCACTTCGTGTTGGTCATGTTATAATCTCCATCTAGTGGTTTTCCGCACGGCCGGTTTTGCAGGGGCCGCCACGGCTTATGAACTCTGCGATTTGGGATCGCATGGTTGGTTATCAGGATTGGGAGCTTTTTCTGCAAGCTGTAGCAGGGCTTAGAAAGCCGATTGCAGCCCCGCGTGACTTTTTGGGAACAGCAATTTTAGTTGTTATATGCAATAAATAGAAGATTATTGACAGAAATTCTCGAAAATAAACAGCATTTTAGAGCATTCATCAGCAAAATATAGAAACGCCTCGGTAATCCACAGGCAACCCATACCGGAACGCGAGTTGACGCAAAAAATGCAGCTTTAAAATTGTAATTGCTCAGCAAACCCGGTTGTGCGGGGCTTTCGAAGGGCGGAATCAAGGCAATTTTCAAAGTCCCGCCCCAGTTCCGCTGCATTATTATTGATTTTAGCAGAAGAAATCCTACAATTTAACTGTTCTGATCTACCGTTAACTGGGGAACGATAACCATGGGAACGAAATCTGCTTCAGATCGCCAGCCAAGAATCGACAAAGAATTGGCAAGCCTTGTTCCAGCCGCCGCTGCTGCCGCCGCAGATGAAAAAGATCTCGTTGCCCGCATCATCGCGGCCTATGTCAGCAATAACTCCGTAAGTCCTGCCGAACTCATTCCCGTCATGCAGTCAGTGCGCGATTTTATCGGCGGCATGGATGGCAAGCGGCACGCCCGCGGCGGTGAAACCATGCATTTGCCACTGCGCGAGCCGCGCGATCCTGCCGTGCCTGTCGAAGAATCGGTAAGCCCTGATTTCATTATCTGTTTGGAAGACGGCGTGCGCTGCAAAATCCTCAAGCGTTATTTACGCAGCCGCTATGCCATGAGCCCGGAACAATATCGCCGCCGCTGGAGCCTGCCGGAAAGCTATCCCATGGTGGCCCCCAGCGTTTCGCAGGCCCGCTCGCAAGCCGCCAAGAAAATGCAGCTCGGCGGTGCCAAAGCCCACCGACGCCCCGCTTCCGCCTAAGACCAACGGAAACCATATTCGACGAAAAACCCATTTTGCTGAGCTGGGTTATTGACTCTGCACGCCTTTCGAGTGATCTATCTTTAACATCTCGTTAAGGTTGTGAAACAATGGTAAAGCAAAATTGGACGCTCGATCAAATCATCGATCAACTCGACAGCGGCACGAAATGGAACGTGGCACCGGGCGGCACCATCACATGGGGCACGCCTTCGACGAGATGGTATTATGATGAAGAGTCTTTCGGCAATGATGAGATATATGGCCTGCAAAAACTCAACGCCACGCAAACCGCCGTTGCCGCGCGAAGCCTGTCTCTGTGGTCTGATGTAGCCAACATTAACTTTGTTCGCGTCGGAACCGATCAGCCAGCCAACATTACCTTCCAGAATTCGACCGAGATGGGCGATGGCTATGCTTGGGCCTATTACCCCGTCAACGAAAACAACTCTATGAAAGGCTCCGTCTGGTTTAATTCCTACTATTCCAGTTTGCAGAAACCCAGCCTCAATGGCGACGCCGCATCTTGGGGAAACCTTGCCTTCATTCATGAAATCGGCCACGCGCTCGGCCTCGAGCATATGGGCAATTATGATGCAGGTGATGGCGAAACCATTACTTACAAGACGCACGCCTCCTGCGCTGAGGACTCGCTGCTATATTCCATCATGTCTTACTTCGCGCCTGACGAAACCAAGCAGGCCGATTGGCGCGCGTCGGATGGCAAGATGTACTATTGCCAAACCCCGATGATGAACGACATCGCGGCCATTCAAAAAATCTATGGCAAGAAAGCCACGCGCGAATCCGATACCGTTTACGGCTTCAACGCATCCAGCGGCCTGAACAGCGTTTACAATTTCAGCATCAACAAGCACCCCGTGCTGTGCATTTACGACACCAACGGCATCGATACGCTGAACCTTTCAGGCTTCTCCAGCAACTCCAGCGTCAATCTTCAGCCCGGCACATTCTCATCCTGCGATAAGATGACCAAGAACATCTCCATCGCGCGCGATGTCATCATCGAAAATGCCACCACAGGCGCCGGCAACGATAGCATCAGCGGCAATAGCGCGGATAATATTCTGATCAGCAATGCCGGCGCAGATGTGCTCAACGGTCTGGAAGGCAACGACCGGCTGTTCGGCGGTGCTGGCAATGATCGGCTATATGGCGGCACTGGCAATGACACGCTGAATGGCGGGTCCGGCAATGATCGTTACCTCGTGGACTCAAGCGATGACCGGATTTTGGAAATCGCCAAGGGTGGCACGGATACCGTGGAAAGCACTGTTTCCATTACCTATGAGATCATTGGCGCACAGGTCGAAAACATCATCCTCAGTGGCACCGCCAACGACGCGCAAGGCAATAGCCTGAACAACACCATCACCGGAAACGCGCAGGACAACGTGCTGTCAGGCGGTGCTGGCAATGACAGGCTTTACGGCGGCAGCGGCAATGACACGCTCGACGGTGGCAGGGGCAACGACGCCATGACAGGCGGCGCGGGCGATGACATATACATCTTCAATTCGACCCGCGACAGTGCGGTAGAAACCGCAGGCGGCGGCAACGACACCATCACCTCCTATGTCAGCATCACTTTGGCTCGATATGTAGAAAATGTCATTCTGGCTGGCAGCAGCGCCTTAAACGCTACCGGCAACGGATCCAGCAATCGTCTTATCGGCAACGACGCCGCCAATGCTCTGAACGGCGGTTCCAATGATGACGCCCTCTTTGGCGGCAACGGCAATGACTGGCTTGATGGCGGCAGCGGCAGCGACGAGATGGACGGTGGTAATGGCAACGACACTTATATTGTCGATAGCCTTACCGATCGGATCACCGAAACCGGAACCGACACCGACACCGACACCGACACCGTCATCGCAGGCATCAGTTTTACCCTCGGCACCAATCTCGAAAACCTCACCCTCGTCGGTTCCGCCCAATCCGGCACCGGCAATGACCTCAACAATACGATCATCGGCACCACGGGCTCCAATTCCCTCTATGGCGGCAACGGCAATGACTGGCTCGATGGCCGCAGCGGCAACGACCAGATGGACGGTGGCAATGGCAACGACACTTATGTCGTCGATAGCCGCAGCGATGTGATCACCGAAACCGGAACCGACACCGATACCGACACCGTCATCGCAGGCATCAGTTTTACCCTCGGCACCAATCTCGAAAACCTCACCCTCACCGGTTCCGCCAAATCCGGCAAGGGCAATGAACTCAACAACACGATCATCGGCACCAAAGGCTCCAATTACCTCTTTGGCGGTGAAGGCAACGACCAGCTATTCGGCGGCTCCGGCAATGACACGCTCGACGGCGGCAGCGGCAATGACACGCTCGACGGTGGCAGGGGCAACGACGCCATGACAGGTGGCGTGGGCGATGACATGTACATCTTCAATTCGACCCGCGACAGTACGGTAGAAACCGCAGGCGGCGGCAATGACACCGTCACCGCCTATGTCAGCATCACTTTGGCTCAGAATGTGGAAAATGTCATCCTAGC
>CAJBCQ010000224.1 GCA_903951595.1 uncultured Hyphomicrobiales bacterium
ACATGGATGGGGTTCGAGGCTGGCCCGCCATAGGCGCCCGAATGTAGATCCACCGATGGCCCGGTGATCACCACCTCGTCGGCCAGAACGCCACGCAGGCGGGTTGTGATGGCGGGGGTTTTGGCGTCCCATAATTCGGTGTCGCAGACCATGGCAAGATCGGCCTTCAGCCGCTTTTTGTGCTGACGCAGGAAAGCATCCAGATGCGAGCCGTCGCTCTCCTCATCGCCCTCGATCAACACGGTAAGGTGGAATGGCAGGCTGCCATGCACGGAAAGCCAATTGCGTGTGGCTTCCAGAAAGGTCATGAACTGGCCCTTGTCGTCACTGGAACCACGGGCGTAAATGCGCTCAACACCATCAGAATCCCGGCGCACGGAAGGCTCAAACGGGGGCGTTTTCCAAAGGTCCAGGGGGGTCGCGGGCTGCACATCGTAATGACCATAGAAAAGAATATGGGGAAGTGGGCCTTGCGCCTGCTTGGCATCCAGCCTGCCGATCACGACGGGGTGGGCGGGTGTGTCGTACAGGTCGGCGGCAAAGCCCATCTCTTTCAAGATCGCGCAAGTGGCGCGCGCGGCCTTTTCGCAGTCGCCATCATGGGCGGGGTCGGCGGAAATGCTGGGTATCCGCAGCAGGGTTTTCAGCCTTTCAAGGCTGGCCGTGAAATTCTTGTCGATCGCCGCCAGAACCGGTTTCACATCCATGCGCTATCTCCTGAATTGCTGAACCAGTCCTATGGGGCATATAGCCCTCGTGCAAGGGGGGCGTGATGGCGCAGAAAATCTCGCTCGCGCGTGACAGTTTGCAGGCCCATGAGCCAGCGCATCGGCTCTCGCGCATCCGGCGGCAGGGCTATCAACGCTGGCGGCTTTTGCGTTCCTATTTCAGCCTAGCGTGGCTTTATGAAAAGCGGTGGTTCTTCATCGCGATGCTCGCGGGCTTTGCCTTCATGAATATGCCAACCCCGCCGGGGCTTTCGCATGAAGGGCAGATCGTGCTGGCCATGTCGCTTGTGGCTACCATTCTTTTCGTCACCGAACCCGTGCCGCTGCCCACAGTTCCCTTGCTGATCATTGTGGGCCAAGTGGTGCTGTTGAAGCTTGATCCGAATAAGGTGGCGCAATCGCTCATGTCGGATTCGGTGTTGTTCATCTTGGGCTCGCTCATGTTGGCGGTGGCCATTGTGAAACAGCGATTGGACAAGCGCATTGCGTGGCTGATTGTGCGCCTCACGGGAACGAACCTGTTCTGGATCAGCTTCGGCATCACCACGGTTTGCGGTATTCTGGCAGCCTTTGTGGGTGAGCATACGGTGGCGGCGATGATGTTGCCCGTGGGTGTCACGCTCATCAGCCTTACATCCAATGATCCCAAGAAGGTTCGCAATGTGGCGGCCGTGCTGCTGTTTTCCATCTCCTATGGCTGCTCAATCGCAGGGATTGCCACGCCATCGGGGGGCGCGCGCAATGCCATCATCATCAATTACTGGCAGCAATTCTATTATAACCCGGCGGACCCTGCGACATGGCGCTTCCTGGTCGATTATATTGACTGGATGTGGTATGCTTTCCCGATGTTCTTGCTGCGTCTGCCGCTGGTGACATTCCTTCTGTTTTTGACCTTTAAGCCGGAAACAACCGATCTTTCGCGCGCGGTTGCGCGGTTACGCACGCAGATTGAGCGGGATGGGCCGTTGAAGCCTTCGGATTATCAGGCGATCTTCCTGTTCTTCATCGTCATTCTGGGCTGGGTGTTCTGGTCGGGAACGCTGGGGCTGGGAACGGTGGCGATTGCCGGGGCGACGGTGTTTCTGGTGGCGGGGTTGGTGCGCTGGGAGGATATCAATTCCGGCGTGAACTGGGGTGTTGTGCTGCTTTATGCGGCGGCGGTTTCACTCGGTGTCGAAATGAAAGCCACAGGGGCGGCGGAATGGCTGGCCAATTCCATGCTCGCGATGCTCAGCCAATTCGGGGCCGCACAGGGCTTGGGGCTGTGGGCGTCCATGTCGGTTCTCACCATTGCCGTTTCCAACACCATGACGGCGGGGGCTGCGGTGGCGGTGCTGGGGCCGGTGGTTTTGAACACGGCAACGGTTGCGGGGGATGATCCGCTCACACTCGGTTTCATCACGGCCATTTCCTCGGCCTTTGGCTATTTGACGGCGGCGGCCCAGCCTGCCTTCACCATCATTTATGCCTCTGGCTATCTCAAGGCCAATGACTTCTTACGCATTGGCTGGAAGATGATGCTGCTATCTTTCATCCTGCTGCTAATGCTGGCGACCTTCTACTGGCCGCTCATCGCGCGATAGGAAACGGGCACCCATGTTCAACTTTTTCCGCCGCACGCAGCTTTCCGACCGTCAGGAACGGGCGGTTGAGCGCACGCTCCAGCAAATCCGCGCGCAACGTCGCGCGCGTTTCCGTATTCTGGCCTGCATTGACGGCACGGATGAAAGCTATGAAGCGGTGCGTATGGCAGCACGGCTGGCACCCACGGATGATTGCGACATTATCGTTCTTTATGTTCGGCCTACCGATCAGGGGCTGTGGTCAGGTGGATTGCAGGTGAAGCTGGCGCGTCAGAACATGCTGGAGGCGGGCTTTGATCTTCCCGGTATTCGCGATTTGAAGCGCGCGCTCGATGTGCTGAAGGAAGAAGGCATTGACGCGGAAAGCTGGCCCACTGAGATCGGTCATCAGGATGCGTGGGATGCGGCTGGCGATAATAAGGTTGAGTATAAAAGCCCCAAGGGCCGCAATGTCGTGCTGAAGCTCAAGACCTCGCCGGATATCGCTTCGGGCATTCTCGACCAGTATGAGCTTGGCCCTTACAATCTCATGATCTTAGGTGAACCATCGCGCTGGCGGGGAAATTTCAAGGCGGTGTTTGGCTCTGGCATTGTGCAGCAGGTCACGATGTTGTCGCCCTGCTCGGCGCTTGTGGCGCGTGAGGGGAGTGCGAAAAAGCGCGGCTTCTTCATCTGCACGGATGGCACATCACGCTCCATGCAGGCGGTGCGGCGGTCGGCGGTTCTCGCGCAGGCGGTGGGCGAGCCCATCACGCTGTTTTCTGTCGCCACCAGCGAGGCTGGGCGTGGGGCGGCGGAGGAGAATGTGGAGAATGCCCGCGCCCTTCTGAAAGCCATTGGCATCAAGGCGGCGGAAATTCGGGTAAGCATAGGAAAACCCGCCAGCGAGATTATCGCGGCGGGTTCTGATTACCGTATCATCGTGGTGACCGACGAAGGCCGCAGCACCTGGCAGCGTTTGCTGCGCGGGTCTGTGGCTTATGATGTGGTGCGCGGGGCGCGGACTTGCGTCTTGGACGTACGCTGACGGCCAACCGCCACCGCAATCACCGCCACAGCCAGAACACCGGCGGCCAAAATGCCCGCCAGATGATCCATTTGCGTGAAATTGTGGGTGATGATCGTGAAGATGCCATCCTGGCCGTGGCCCGCATGGGCGAAGGCCGGGGCGGTGAAGCCGAGAGCTGCTAGGCCAGCAAGGCTAAGGCGCTGCATCATGGGTCGAAAACTCCGTTCAAAACTGTTCCAGCTTGGGCTTTAGCACGCGGGCAACCGGGCCTGATGGCCCAATTGCGACCGGTTTTCAGCCGCGCATGGCGTCGAGATATTCTTCCAGATGCTCGACATTCTCAAAACGCATCCAGCCTTCATCCGTTTCAGCTTCCACGGTGCCATCAGAAAGCACGCGGGCAGGCTTGCCGG
>CAJBCQ010000225.1 GCA_903951595.1 uncultured Hyphomicrobiales bacterium
AGCCAAGGGCGCATCCGCATTGATGACCGCCCCTGCACTGTGCGGCAAAAGCTCATCAAACAATCTCATCTTGGCCTCAAAATAGGCCTCCGGTGTCTCGTGATAATCCAAGTGATCGCGCGTCAGATTGGTGAAAGCGCCCGCCGTCAACCGCAAACCGTCAAGCCGATGCTGCGCCAACCCGTGACTGGAGGCCTCAATGGCCAGATGGCTCACATGGTCCTTCACCATGCCTTCCAGGGCTTCATGCAGCGTCACCGGATCGGGTGTTGTATGGGCAAGCGATGTCTCACCCTGCGGCCCCACAATGCCAACGGTGCCCAAGCTCGCGGCGCGAAAACCCATGGCAGTCCAGATCTCGCGCGTGAAGGCGGCAACAGAGGTCTTGCCATTCGTGCCCGTCACCGCACCCATCACGCGCGGCTGCACCTCAAAAAACCGCGCCGCCGCCAATGCCAATTCCCGGCGTGGATTGAGCGTGTGGATGACGGGAACCGCTGCCGAAACCCCCGGCACACCCACCACCGCCACGGCACCCTTTGCCACCGCGTCGCCCACAAATTTCGCCCCATCCGCCGCATTGCCGGGAATGGCAAAAAACACATCCCCCGGCTTCACCAAACGGCTATCGACGGCAACGCCCGTCACGCGAATACGCGCCGCTTCTTGCGGCGGCTTCAATTCCGTTAAGAGCCTGCCCAGAAGCATCGTCATGTCAGTTTCCCTGCACCGCACTGGCTTCTTGCAAAGCCGCTGCCGCGCGCTTTTCTTCTTCCAGTGCCAGCCGTTCGGCTTCCTTGGCATCTTCCTTGGCAAGCTTTTCCTGCTCGGCCAGCGTCAATTCAGGCTGGATGCCAAGAATAGGCGCAATGCGCGCGATGAGGCGGCCTGATGTCGGCACCACATTCCAGCCCGCCGTTGCATAGCCGTGGCTATCGGGGGTGGGCTTGGGTTCATCCAGCAAGACGAGTGTGATGTAACGCGGATTTTCCATCGGAAACGCAGCAAGATAGCTATTCAGCCGCGCGTCGCCCGAATAGCTGCCATTCACCACTTTCTCAGCCGTGCCCGTTTTGCCGCCGACGCGATAACCCGGCACATCCGCCTTGGCACCCGTGCCATTTGTGGCATTGAGCCGGAACAGATAACGCATCTTTTCGCTGGTTTCGGGCGAGATGATGGGCCGCGCAAATACCGCTGCATCTTCGGCTGAACGCTTGAGGAATGTCGGCTCGATCATCATGCCGCCATTGATCAATCCGCCCGCAACAGCCACGAACTGCATGGGCTCGATGGAAATGCCGTGACCGAAGGATACCGTCATCGAACTCACCCGCGTAAAGCGCTGCGGCAGAATGGGCCCTGCGGCTTCGGGCATTTCCGTTCGCAGCTTGTCGTAAAAGCCAATCTTACGCAAAAAAGCCTCATGGCCCTTCTGGCCCACATCCAACGCCATTTTCACCGTGCCGATATTGGACGAATAGGTGAAAACCTCCGGCAGCGTCAGCGTGCGCCTTTCAGGATGAAAATCGTCAATCTTGGAACGCCCGACAGAAATGGGAAACCGCACATCATAGGTCGTGTCCAGATTTGCCGTTCCAGCATCCAGCGCCATAGCGAAAGTCACCGCCTTCACCACCGAGCCAAGCTCGAAAGCCCCGCCGGTGAAGCGGTTGAGATATTCCGGCTTTTGCGCGTCGCGCGGATCATTGGGGCTGTAATCGGGCAGCGAAACCGCGGCCACCACTTCGCCCGTATGAACATCCATCACGATGCCCGCTGCCGCAACGGCCTTATAAAGGGCCATGGCGGAATTCAGTTCATCCGTCAGCGCATGCTGCACACGCACATCAATGGAAAGCTGGGCAGGTGATGCCTTTTCGGCATTCGGTTCGGCCAGTGAAGCCTTAAACAGCGCGCCCTGCCCGTCGAGATATTTCTCGATCCCCGCAAGCCCGCGACTATCCACATCCGTATAGCCCAGCACATGCGCGGCCAGTTTCCCCTTGGGATAGATGCGCTTGATTTCCTGCCGAAAATACAGGCCGGGAATGCCCAGATTATGCACCAAATCGCGCTGTTTTTCGGTCAATTCCCGCTTCAACCAAACAAAGGCGCGCTTCTGGTTGAGCTTGCGGCGAATTTCGCCTGAATTGAGTTCTGGCAAGGTGGCCGTCAACAGTTCCGCCGCCTCATCCACATCGATGATCTTGCGCGGATCGGCGTAAAGCGCGGGAATGCGGATGTCGGTTGCCAGCACTTCGCCATTGCGGTCCACAATGGCAGGGCGCGGAATGCGCGCCACTTCCTCACCGCGCGCAGGTGCCGAAGGCTCCGGCGCATAAATAGCAAGCGTCGAAAGCTTCACGCCGATGGCGACAAAGCAGCCCAGAAACAGCGTCATCACAAGGCGCAGGCGCTTTTGGCCTTTCATCAGCGGCTGTGTCATTCAATCACCTTCAACATGTCACCGATCGGGTCTTCAGCACCCAGCACCGGTGTGGACTGGGAAGCCTCCGGCAGGCGCTGCGGCAGGGCGTAAAGCGGGATCACCTGCTGCGGCTTCATTGGCTGTAATTGCGGCAAATGCGTGCGCGCCAAGCGTTCAATGCGCTGCGGATTGGACAAATTCGCCCATTCCACCGTCAGCCGATGCTTGAATTCTTCTTCCTCGGCAATCGCCGTTTGCAACTCCGAAATGCGCCGCTCACCCGCCCGGATTTCATGCTCCAGACTGTAGATGAAAAAGCCGCTCACCAGAATGGCACCGACCAAAAGTGCATTCACAAATTGCAGGATCATGCAGCCTCCAAAGACGGAACGCCCAAGGCTTCCATGCTGAACGGATGAGGGGCCGCATCCGTGCGGATGCCAGCCCGCAATTTGGCCGAACGGGCACGCGGGTTCACCGCCGTTTCGGCATCTGTCGGACCGATATGGCCGGAATACGGCAGGCTGAAGGAAGGCGGCAGGCCGTCATCAGCCAATTGATGACGCGAAGGCCGGCCGGATTTGCCCGCCCGCTCCATCAGAAACTTCTTCACAATACGATCTTCCAGCGAGTGGAAAGTCACCACCACGAGCCTACCACCAGGCTTCAACAACGGCTCAGCTGCCTGAAGCGCCAAGGCCAATTCATCCAATTCCCCATTCACATAAATGCGAAGCGCCTGGAAACTACGGGTGGCAGGGTGAATGGAACCGGGCTTCACAAAGCCATAGGATTTCTCAATGATCTGCGCCAATTGGCGCGTACGGGTGATGGGTTCCACCTCACGCGCTTTGACAATGCCACGGGCAATGTTGAAGGCCCGCTTTTCTTCGCCCAGAATGGCAAAAATCCGTTTCAGATCACGCGGTTCGTAGGAATTGACAACATCGGCAGCACTCGGCCCATCGCCCCCCAT
>CAJBCQ010000226.1 GCA_903951595.1 uncultured Hyphomicrobiales bacterium
CCGGAAAATCCGGTCACCGTCACCTATTGGATGAACCGTTTGCAACCGCTTGCCACGAAAACCGAATTCTTTGTCACCCTCAATCCGCCGCCGGGGTTCAAGCCGAAAGGCGAGGTGGCGCGGTTTACCTATGAGCATCCCAATTTTGACGCGCGCGCACTTGTTGCCCAGAAAAACCTGTGGCGCATTCAAGGCGTGAACCGCACTTGGTTTGCCGGAGCTTGGTGCGGCTCTGGTTTCCATGAGGATGGCATACAGGCTGGCCTTGCGGCGGCGGAAGCCATGGGCAATGTGCGCAGGCCTTGGAATGTGGCCGAAGAGTCAGGACGCATTTTCCTTGGGCCGGAAACGCGCCTGCACGAATTGGAGGCGGCCGAGTGACAGGCCTGCCGCAGAGCGCGCTGTATGTGGGCCGGGTAGAACACCGGCGGGTGACACCTGTGACCCACGCGCTCGGCTATGATGTGTTTGCCCTGCTGGCTGACATTGACGCATTGCCGGAAATAGCCGCCAAGCTCACATGGTTCAGCCTGAACCGCTTCAACCTGTTCAGCCTATATGAGCGCGACCACGGGGCGCGGGATGGCAGGCCGCTCGGCCTTTATGTCCGTGACCTGTTGAAGGACCGTGCGCAAGCGCGCGATGTGAAGCGCATTTTCATGCTCGCCTATCCGCGCATTCTCGGTTTCGTGTTCAACCCCATCACGACCTATTATGCCTATGATGCCTCTGGCCAATTGAAGGTGATGATCTATGAGGTCACGAACACCTTCGGCAACCGCACCACTTATGTGATTCCGGTAGAGAAAGATGCCCAATCCATCGACCAGAGTTGCTTCAAGCAAATGTGGGTTTCGCCTTTCAACAAAGTAGAAGGCGAATATGGCTTCCACGGCAATTGCCCCGGTGAAACCCTGTCGCTGGGGGTGAGCCTGAAAGACAGTGATGGGCCCAAGCTCAAAGCCTGGTTCCGCGCGCGCCGGGTTGGGTTCACGGATCGTGAGCTGTTGCGCCTTTTTGTGCGTATGCCCTTGTTGACGTTCAAAATTGTGCTTGCCATTCATTGGCAGGCCATAAAGCTTTGGCTGAAGGGGCTTTCCTATGTCAGCCGCCCCAAACCACCGAAACCTGTTTTCCACGTGCCCCGCAGTAAAGAGTCCTGATACCGTGAGTGATGAAAGTTTGAAGCGTTCCCGATCAGCCCGCGTGCTTGATAATCTGTTCCAGCGCATGGCTGACCGTTTTGCGCCCCGTTCACTGTCGGGTAGCCTTACCGTGCGCATCCCCGGCGGGCGCGAAATTACCTTTGGACATGAAGCGACCGGACCGCAGGCCAAGCTGATCCTACATGATTATTCGGTTATTCGGGCCGGCTTGAAACGCGGCGGGCTGGGGTTTGCGGAAAGCTATATGGCAGGCCGCGTGGATACTCCCGACCTGACAAAGCTTTTTGATTTCTTCATTAGCAATTTTGAAGCCTTGCGCGCGGCTGGCGGCTCGCTGTTCAAGATGCGGCTTCCTGACCGGCTGTGGCATTTGCTGCGGGACAATTCGCGCAAAGGTTCCAAGCGAAATATCGAAGCCCATTATGATCTGGGCAATGATTTTTATGCGCTGTGGCTTGACCCTTCGATGACCTATTCATCGGCCATTTTCGCCACTGCGGATGAGGATCTCGAAAAGGCTCAACTGCGCAAATATGATCATGTGTTGAAGGCCATTGATGCCAAGCAAGGCGACCGGGTTTTGGAAATTGGTTGTGGCTGGGGCGGATTTGCCGAGCGGGCGGCGCAAAAGGGGCTCCATGTTCATGGCATCACGCTATCACAAGAGCAATTGGCTTTCACGCGCGCGCGCATGGAACGGTTGGGGCTTGCCGATCGGTCCGAATTTGAAATTCGCGATTACCGCGATACGCAAGGCCAATATGACAAGGTGGCTTCGATCGAAATGATCGAGGCGGTGGGGGAAAGTCACTGGCCGTCTTATTTCCGCACCATTCATGATCGGCTGAAACCTGGTGGGCTCGCGGCCGTGCAGGCCATCACCATTGCAGAACCGTTTTTTGCCGATTATCGCCGCAAGGTGGATTTCATCCAGCGTTACATTTTCCCCGGCGGCATGTTGCTTACCCCTGCCAC
>CAJBCQ010000227.1 GCA_903951595.1 uncultured Hyphomicrobiales bacterium
AGCACGCGCTCGGGGAATTTCACCGGAATGCCGTGCTGGTGGATGGCGATGAGGGAGATGTTGCGCTGGTCGGTGATGGAGCCGAGGCGTTCACGCACGCGGGCCACGAGGAAGCCGCGCCCACGGTCTTTCGTCACTTCAATTTCGACAAGCTCGCCATCAACGGCACCCTTGTCGCCACCAGCTTCAATGGCGAAATCATGGCGCGCTTTCTTGTCCACGGGAACGACACGCATGCCGTGGCCCTTGGAGATGCGGAATACGCCGAGCTGGCGGTTGCCGCGGTCGGTAAGTCTGCGGATCACGCGGGCGCGATAGCTGCCGTCGCCGGTGCGTTCCATTTTGGCCAGAACGCGGTCGCCGGTTTTTGGCGGCTGTTGGGCGGCAGAGGGGCCGTGGGCGCGCGGCATGATGATGTGAATGCGCGGTGGGTTGCCGTGGGAAACGTCATCCCATTCAACCGGTGTGCCGATGAGGTCGCCGTCCTTGTCGGATGAGACTTCCAGCACGCTGATGGCTGGAAGGGCTGCGGAATCCTGCACGCGGCGGCCGCGCTTTTCCAGTTGGCCCTTATCGGCCAGATCCTTCAGCATCTGCTTCAGCGTGATCTTGTCCGCGCCCTTCAAATTGAAGGCTTTGGCAATGTCGCGCTTGGCCACCACGCCGGGGGCGGAGCGGATGAATTCCAGAAGTTCCGTTTCGCTTGGCAGGCGGCGCTCTTTGCCTCCGGCCTTTGGGGATTTCGCCACTAGGCCTTGGCCTTCTTGGCTGGCGCTTTCTTGGCGGCTTTCTTGGGTGCGGCCTTTTTGGCGGCGGCCTTCTTGGCAGGCGCTTTCTTGGCGGCACGTTTGGCGGTGGCCTTGGAGCCGGAGCTTGCGGCGCGTTCGGCAATCAGGGCCAAGCCTTGCTCAAGGGTGATCGTATCCGGGCTCATGTCTTTGGGAATGGTCGCGTTCACGCTGTCCCATTTCACATAAGGCCCATAGCGGCCTGACATGACGGAAACGCGGCCACCGGCGGGATGTTCGCCCAGCTCCTTGAGTGCTGTGGCACCACGCGGGGCGCGGTCCTTCTTCTGGGCGAGGGCATCCACCGCGCGGTTGAGACCGACGGTGTAAACCTCGTCCGGGCTGTCCAGATTGGCATATTTGCCATCATGCAGCACGAAGGGGCCGAAGCGGCCGATATTGGCGATGATGGGCTTGCCGGTTTCCGGGTGCAGGCCCACTTCGCGCGGCAGGCTCAAGAGCTTGAGCGCCGTTTCGATGTCGATATCTTCCGGCTTCAGGGATTTGGGAATGGAAGCGCGCTTGGGCTTTTCACCTTCCACCGCTGCGCCAAACTGCACATAAGGCCCGAAGCGGCCATCATGGCGGGTGACGTTGGTTCCGGTTTCGGGGTCTGTACCCACGAGCAGGCCTTCGGCGGGAACGGCGGAGCCTTCACCATCAGCCGAAATCTGGCGCGTGAAGCGGCATTCGGGATAGTTGGAGCAGCCGACGAAGGAGCCGAACTTGCCAAGCTTCAAGGAAAGCTGGCCGGTGCCACAAGAGGGGCAGACGCGCGGATCACCACCATCTTCCTTCGGCGGGAACAGATGGGCGGCGAGAATTTCGTTCAGGGCATCCAGCACGTTGGAAACGCGCAGTTCCTTGGTGCCGTCGATGGCGGCGATGAAATCCACCCAGAATTCACGCAGCACTTGCTTCCAGTCGGCTTCCCCTGCGGAAATGGTGTCGAGCTTTTCTTCCAGATTGGCCGTGAAATCATATTCCACATATTTGCGGAAGAAGCTTTCCAGAAAGGCGATGACGATGCGGCCCTTGTCTTCGGGAATGAGGCGCTTTTTGTCCATCCGCACATAGCCGCGCTCGCGCAGCGTGGTCATGATGGAGGTGTAGGTGGAAGGCCGGCCAATGCCGAGTTCTTCCATCTTCTTGATGAGGCTGGCTTCTGAATAGCGCGGCGGCGGTTCGGTGAAATGCTGCACGGCGGCGATGGAGCGGGCGCCTACCAAGTCGCCCTTGGCCATGGCGGGCAGGCGCTTGCTGTCATCCTCGCCATCGGTAGCGGTTTCGTCGCGGTCCTCGGTGTAGAGTTTGAGGAAGCCGTCAAATTTCACCACCGAGCCATTGGCGCGCAGGGTGTATTTCTTGTTATCCTTGCCAGTGGTGATGATGTCCACGCTGGTGCGCTCGATGTCGGCGCTTTCCATTTGGCTGGCGATGGTGCGTTTCCAGACCAGTTCATAAAGGGCGAGCTGATCGGCATCGAGATATTTGCGGGCTTCTTCGGGGAAGCGGAAAAGGTCGGTCGGGCGCACGGCCTCATGGGCTTCCTGCGCGTTCTTGGCCTTGGATTTGTAAATGCGCGGGCTGCCGGGCACGTAAGGTTCACCGAAACGCTTTTGGATGGCGTTGCGCGTGGCAGCGATGGCTTCGGGGGCCATTTGCACGCCATCGGTACGCATATAGGTGATGAGGCCCGTGGTTTCGCCGCCAATGTCCACGCCTTCATACAGACGCTGGGCGATCTGCATGGTGCGGGATGAGGAGAAACCGAGCTTGCGCGAGGCTTCCTGCTGCAAGGTGGAGGTGGTGAAGGGCGGATAAGGGTGGCGCTTGGTGGGGCGGCTTTCCACCTGATCCACCGTGTAACGCTGGCCTTTCAGAGCAGCTTCAATGGCTTTGGCGGAAGCCTCGTCTTTAATGTCGAGCTTGCCGATTTTCTGACCATTGATGGCGGCCAAGCGGGCTTCGAAGTTTTCATCCTTGGCGGTCGCCATGGCGGCTTCGATGGTCCAATATTCCTGCGCGCGGAAGGCTTCGATTTCCAGTTCGCGGTCGCAGACCAGACGCAGCGAGACCGATTGCACACGCCCCGCCGAACGCGCGCCCGGCAGCTTGCGCCAGAGAACGGGCGAGAGGGTGAAGCCGACGAGATAATCCAGTGCGCGGCGGGCCAGATAAGCCTCTACCAGCGGGGCATCGATCTGGCGGGGGTTTTCCATCGCTTCCAGAACGGAAGATTTGGTGATGGCGTTGAAAACCACGCGCTCGATGGGCTTGCCCTTCAGCACCTTCTTCTGATTCAGAATTTCCAGCACATGCCATGAAATGGCTTCGCCTTCGCGGTCAGGGTCGGTGGCGAGGATCAGCTTGTCGGCACCTTTGAGCGCCTGGGCGATATCGTTCACGCGCTTGGCGGACTTGGCGTCCATCTCCCAAGACATCGAGAAGTCGTCATCCGGCTTCACGGAGCCATCCTTGGCCGGCAGATCGCGCACGTGGCCGAAGGAGGCCAGAACAGTGAAGTTCTTGCCCAGATATTTGTTGATCGTTTTAGCTTTGGCCGGTGATTCGACGACGACGACGTTCATTTCAATCTTCGCGCGTAATGGAAAGGACCTGTAACGGCAGGCTTCGCGTCATATAGGCATCGGTTTGGCACCGCAAGGGTAGGAATTGTAGCGGCGGAAAGTATACCGCGCGTTCTAATTGCAAATTAACTTGAAATCGCAACCGCAAGTGAATAGGTTTTGGGCGGGGAGACGAGAGAGGCTGCATCACTTTCATTCAGGGAGTGGGACTAAGCATGGACCAACCGCGACCTTCCTTACCATCATCTGAAGATGTTCCGGCCATGAGTGCCAAAGAGGCAGCGGTCTATGCGACCGACCTGCTGTTAGAGCTGCGTAATATCACCAGCGCGCACCCAAAATTGACCTTCCTGACCTATCTGTTGGAGATGGCTTTTCAGGAAGCCTTCAATGCTTCTGCCCGAAAAGTGGAAGATTTGAAAAAATTTGATTCAGGCAGGGTGAAGAATTAATCGGTTGTATTCATTGGCATTTTGCCACTTATTAGGGAAAAATTAACCATTTTTACCACCTCCGCATGTAATCTTCTGTAAGCTTTCCCGCTAGGGTGTGTGCGATTTATTGAAGGCTAGTTTCTATAAACGCGACAATGTGGGGAGTAAAAAATGAACGATATCGTCAAGAATACTGCCGCGGCCTTGAATGCTTCGGGCGGTGCTGCCTTAGCCTATCGGTTTTCCGGAAACCGGGCCGAAGCGACCCAATTCATTGCCGACCAGTTGTTGCAGCTGCGGAAAACGGCGCAGGATTGCCAGCTGCCGTTTTTGGCTTATCTGCTCGAAATGTCGTTCCGCGAGGCATTTATGACCAGCGTGAACGGCACGCTCACCCCCCTGGATTCAGAGACACCCGCTGGCGTCCGTGCCGACTGAGGCGGCCAGCGAGTTCTAGCTCCAAAAGGACTGTCATCACCGCCGCAGCTCCGGCTCCGCTTTCTCGGATGAGATCATCGATCTCGATGGGGGTGGGGCCGAGCAGGCTGATGATGCGGTCGCGCAGGGTTTCGGCCAAGCCCTCGCCATCCTCGAAATGAGAGATGGGTGCCATGAAGGGTTCGGGAAGGGTTGGAATTTGGCCGGATAGAACCGGGCCCAAGGCTTCCAGCACATCCGCTGCACTGGTGATCAGGGTCGCGCCATCGCGGATCAGCTTATTTGGCCCAGCACTTCTGGGATCGAGCGGGGAGCCGGGAACGGCGAATACCTCGCGACCTTGTTCATTGGCAAGGCGTGCTGTGATGAGCGAGCCAGAGCGCAATTCGGCTTCCACGACAATGACCCCGAAGCTCATGCCGGAGATGATGCGGTTTCTGCGCGGGAAATGTTCGGCCTTGGGAATGGTGCCGGGGGTCATTTCGGTGGCGAGCACGCCCTCATTGCCGATGGATTCATGCAAATTTGCGTTTTCGGGCGGGTAGATCACATCCAGCCCGCCTGCCAGCACCGCCACGGTGCCACGGCTCAAGGAGGCTTCATGGGCGGCCGTATCAATGCCGCGCGCCAAGCCGGAGATGATGGTGAGGCCCGCACTTGCCAATTCCACCGCTAGATCACGCGCAAAGCGGCGGCCGGCGGCGGAGGCGCTGCGCGCACCCACAATGCCGATGCCGGGGGCGGCGAGCAATTCGGTGCGGCCTTTGACGCACAAAAGTGGCGGGGCAGCATCGATATGGCGCAAGAGTTCTGGGTATTCTGCCTCGCCTAT
>CAJBCQ010000228.1 GCA_903951595.1 uncultured Hyphomicrobiales bacterium
ACGACATGTGCAAAGCCGTGGATCGGGGCATGGTGATGCAAGGCATTACGCTCTTGGAAAAGCATGGGGGTAAGAGCGGGAGTTTTGTCAATCGTTAATAAGCTATTGTTTTACAAAGACTTTTTTTGAGTTGGAAAAACGAATGCTTCTGCGCTGATGCCTGACGGGGTTTCCAAAAAGAGAACTGATTATTGGAGTCTGTCCCATTCCTGTCCCACTGAAGGAATGAAATGGCTACTTTTCGTTTTCGTGCCAACCGCTGGCAGGCTCGGGTTCGCCGTAAAGGCAACCCAGACTTAACAAAAACCTTTGTTACCCGGCAAGATGCGGAACGCTGGGCAAGATCGGCAGAGGTAGATTTGGACAGGGGTAGTTACGTCAACCCCGTCGAGGCACAAAGAATTACTTTGGGAGGCTTGATCGATAGGTATATCCGGGAAGTGCTGCCCGCTATGAAGGGGGCGAAGGAAGACGGTATCCGACTGGCTGCTATGAAACGAAATAGCGTTGCGAAGCTTTCGCTTGCCAGCCTTACGCCAGAGGCGATCGGCAAGTA
Organism: uncultured Hyphomicrobiales bacterium; assembly: GCA_903951595.1. Classification (GTDB taxonomy): domain Bacteria; phylum Pseudomonadota; class Alphaproteobacteria; order Rhizobiales; family Aestuariivirgaceae; genus CABJBCQ01. The sequence goes on from CAJBCQ010000228.1 coordinate 557, forward strand.
CAGAGATGAAAGATTACGAACAGTGGCTGCCGGAACTGTTATCCGAAACCTTGCATACATCTCAAGCGTGATCAATCATGCTCGCAGGGAATGGGGAATAACAGTGGCGAATCCCATCCCTCTGGTGCGAAAGCCCACTGCTCCCAAAGGCAGGGACAGGTTGTTATCTGCCGATGAACTAGCCCGCCTGTTGCGGGCTTTGGAACCCACTGGCAGACGTAACCCTTGGATGCAGCCGTTGGTGCAATTGGCCCTTGAGACTGCCATGCGCCGGGGGGAGCTACTTTCTCTGCGGTGGTCGGACATTGACCTATCTGGCAGAACAGCCACGCTATGGCAGACCAAAAACGGTGACAAGCGAGTTGTTCCGCTGTCCAGCCGGGCCATTGCGGTACTTCAATCCATGCCTAGGGACATTGGCGGGGTTGTATTCCCGATCAACGGCTTTACCGTCTCCGCAGCCTTTGACCGGGCGTTGGAACGGGCAGGGATAAATGACTTCCATTTCCATGACCTCAGGCATATGGCAGTTACCGAACTCTCTAAGCGGCTACCCAACCTGATTGAGCTTGCCGCCGTTTCGGGCCATCGCAGCCTGAAGATGTTGCAGCGGTACTACCACCCGAGTCCCTCGGAGCTTGCTTTGAAGCTAGGCTAAGACCCCTTTCCATACCGTTTAAACGCCAATGGCCTTACCCAAATAAATAGAATTTAAACGTTTAAACAATATGTTTTATGTTTAAACATATTAGGGTTTTCATATTAAAAAATCCTGATGCAAATATAGCTTATTTGGGTAACATATTGCTCACGGTTACATGTGGCGTTTTCCAGCCCGGTAGTTGAGATGAACCTAAGACTACTGTGCAGTTCCGAGATGGATACGGGACGTTAATTTGGGGCCTTCTTAAATGAAGGATAGGTCAAAAGTAGGCTACAGAAATCCCAACGGCTCCTACAAGGTACTGGACGGTTCGCAACTGGTAACGCAGAGGCGCGAACCGCCCTCTTTGAGGAGTAACTATGAGTGAGAAAAAATTTCCGCTGTATAACAGCGCCCAAGTGCAGACGTGGCCTGCCTACGATTGGCTCATCCCCGGTGTTCTTCCGAAAATTGGTACTGGAGCCATATTTGGGGAATCAAGGATTGGTAAATCTTTCCTTACCCTTGACCTAGCAACTAAGCTTGCGCTAGGGGAGCCTTGGTTTGGCTATCCCACTACTCAAAGCAGGGTCGTGTACTTCCCGGCAGAAAGCTGGCAAGGATTGCGTCTACGACTGGAGGCAATCGAGGCTCAGATTGGGCAACCACTGCCACAAAACCTTAAATTTATGAGGGAGTCCATAGATTTCTGCGATGCCAATCACGTTGACATGCTGGCAGCAACTTTGAAAGACACTGCAGATGTGATCTTCATCGACACCTTCAACGCCGTGACTCCGAATACCGACGAAAACTCGGGTAAGGACATGGGTATTGTGCTTGCAGGTGTACGCAAAATCGTGGATTTATGCAATTGTCTGGTTATCTTTGTTCATCACAGCGGTTACAGTGTTGAATGCCACCCAGAATTGACCCCTTAGAGGCGATTATTTCCATCCAAATTTGACCCCTGTTAGAAGCCCTGTGCGTTCGAAGTTATGCACAGGAGACAACAGGAGTGATCAAAGTGGGAACCTTGGCAAAGATAAG